>CAYPWW010000008.1:0-59718 GCA_964414555.1 uncultured Algimonas sp. | reverse complement strand
GCCTCTAAATAGTTGTTTTCACTATATTTCTTGATTGATATTGACTCCTGCTTGCGGAGCCACCACCGTTTTCCTTGATTTAATCTCAACGACCACCCTCCGCTGGAGCCTGACGACCCTGCGTTCGACTGGCGCATTGCGCGCGCGTCAATAATCCTTAGTCTCACCTTTAATGACGGCCAAAGGCCGCATACACATTAGGGGGAAGTCGGATGTCCAATCTGTTGAAAACGGGCCTGTTGTTGAGCGCGACAATAGGTCTTGTCGCGTGTTCTAATGCGGAAGCACCAAAGACTGCTCAGGCTGATCCCGCGTTGATCACCGATGCTGCCCTCTCCAACGCGTTGGACACACCCGAGCGCTGGATTACCTATGGCGGCGATTATCGCGAGCAGCGCCACTCCACGCTTTCAGGGATCAACAAAGACAACATCACCGATCTCGGCGTGGCGTGGACATTTGACCTATCCACTGGGCGCGGCGTCGAGAGCACACCCATCGTCCATGACGGGATCATGTATGTGACGGGGGCTTGGTCGATCCTGCATGCTTTGGATGCCCGTACAGGCGAAGAACTTTGGACCTATGACCCGGAAGTTTCCGGCGAAGACGCTGTCAAAGGCTGTTGCGATGTCGTGAATCGTGGCGTCGCGATCTATGACGGTAAAGTCTATCTGGGCGTGTTTGATGGGCGGTTGGAAGCGATCAACGCCAAGACAGGCGAGCTGGTCTGGTCCAAAGTCACCGTCGATCAGTCGCAGCCCTACACGATCACCATGGCCCCGCGCATTGTGAAAGGCCGCGTGATTATCGGAAACTCTGGCGGAGAACTGGGCGTGCGCGGCTATGTCAGCGCTTATGATGCGCAGTCGGGCGAGATGGACTGGCGCTTTTACACCGTACCAAATCCGAAGAAAGAAGCCGACGGAGCAGCCTCTGACCCCATACTCGCTGAACTCGCCAATGACACTTGGGGCGATACGGGCGGCTGGGTCACGGATGGCGGTGGCGGAACCGTTTGGGACGCCATCGTCTTTGATGAAGAGAACGACCAAATTCTGGTCGGTGTCGGCAATGGTTCACCGTGGAATGCGAAAATTCGTGATCCTGAAAGTGATGGCGACAATCTTTTCCTGTCGTCAATTCTCGCGCTCGACGCGGACACAGGCGCCTATAACTGGCACTTTCAGACAACGCCGCGCGATCAATGGGATTTCACCGCGACCCAGACCATCATTCTCGCAGACCTGCCTCTTGGCGAAAACGGCGCCGACCGTCAGGTCGTGATGCAAGCGCCGAAGAACGGATTTTTCTATGTGCTGGATGCAGCGACCGGCGAATATCTCTCCGGCAATAATTTCGTCCCGATGAACTGGGCGACAGGGCTCGACGAAAATGGGCGCCCGATTGAGGCGAGCTTTGCCCGCGTTACCGACGGCGGGCCACAGGTCATCCTGCCCGGACCGCTGGGCGCGCATAACTGGCATCCCATGGCTTATTCCCCGCGCGAGAAGCTGGCTTATATCCCAGCCCAAAGTATCCCACAGCTTTATCAGGATGAGCAAATTCCGTCTGATCCAGATGCCTATTGGAACCTCGGCTACAACCTCTCCGCCGGTATTCCGCCGGAGTTCCCAGCCGGAACCATCGGCGCGATCCGCAGCCTTAACGGCGGCGCGCTCGTCGCATGGGACCCCGTCAAACAAGAAGCCCGCTGGACCGTCGATCATGACGGCCCGTGGAACGGCGGCATCCTCTCGCTCGACACAGGCATTGTTGTCCAAGGCCAACGCGAAGGCGCACTTGTCGCCTATGACGCGGCTAATGGAGAAAAGCTTTGGAAGACGGATGTTAAAGCCGGCGCGCTGTCCGGTCTCTCAACCTATGAGATCGACGGCACACAATATATGACGATCACAACAGGCTGGGGCACGGCGATGAACCTCTCCGGCGGTTATGCCTATAACTCACCCGTGCCGCCCCAAGTCGGGCGCGTCGTGACGTTCAAGCTCGGCGGCGATGTCGAAATTCCCGATCCGATGGTCTCTGCCGTTGCGCGAACGCCAAAAGGTGAAGCGTTTGGCACAGCCGAGCAAGTCGCATCCGGATTGCATCACTACTCGCAAAATTGCCTCGTCTGTCATGGACCACTCGCCGTGAGTGGCGGCACGCTGCCCGATCTGCGCTGGTCCTACGCCACGGCGGATAAGAACGAATGGGTGGATATTTTGCAGAATGGCGCCTTGTCGGAAACGGGCATGGTATCGTTCCGAGAGCAGCTAACAGACGCGCAAATGGAAGACATTCGCGCCTATGTCATGAAACAAGGCCATGTTGCCGTTGCGAACGGCGAAGCGGAGGCACCGGATGGCTCCACAGGTTCATCGACCTTGGATTAGGCGTCTCGGTTGCTGATGACGATCTCTGACAAAGCGTCGAGATAGGCGTCATTGGCAGCTTCGCCGGAGACATCAGAAATCGCCGCACGCGTCAGGTCGACCAAACGCCGGACATCGACGCGGGAAAATGCCAAATCCTCGCAGCCAAAGGCAAAGGCGTCACGGTCCATCATCCACATGCCGAGATCTGTCTCGTCTTGCATATGGGCGAGCAGCGGATTGACGAGTTGTACCGTATTGGCCTCCTTGAACTGTTTCGCGACATCTTTCTCTGCGCGCCGGACTTGTGCCGCCAGATCGAGGTTCGTCACCGTATCGCTGGCGAACTTCAGGCCATAGCGCGAGACGATGAGACCGGCAGACGGTAAAACGGCTTTCAGGGCCACTGCTGCTCCAGCCACGGGATTGACGAAGGCGACCAGCCCGCCAATCAGCAAAACACCGTTGAAGAGCTTGCCATCCACGGCATCGATCTCGTCGATTAACGCATTTAGGTTAGACGCGAGGTAGGGCGTATCTCGCTCGGCTGATCGTACGTCTGCTTTGGCTTGCTCGCTGACAATGGATTGCAGCAGCGGCAAAGCGTGCGAACTGGACAGGTGGAGCATCCGACGCTTGGGCAGCTCATTGATCGGCGGCACCCCCATCGGCAGGCAGCGCATAATGTGCAGGCTATAGCCCGTCTCACTGCCCGTATCTGGCACCAGGAAATAGTGTTTTTCGTCAACACCGGCGTGTTCATAGGCCTCTGAGCTAGCCGTAGACCCCAGAAACGGCATCTTCCCCAAAGTCGTGCGCATGACATCCACGCTAGACCCGACGCCACCCGTGATCAGCTCAGCCGCACCGCCAACGCCCGATTTGAAGGCCGCGCCCAGATCAATATCCGGCAGATCCAAACCAAACCTCGGCTTCGACCATTTCAACTTTGACAGATATTTTTTCACGCGGGCCTCCCTGCCACAAGATGTGGTAAAGTTCATGGTCGATGCAAGCGCATAGCGGGAAATCATGCGCAACGGCTTTCCTTTCCGCCCGCTCGCGTCTAGGCCGCACCCATGTTTACACGTGATGAATTTCTTTCGAAAATGCATGTCGAGGAGTTGGATACACTCCTGTTCCGAGGCGACGCCTTGCAAATGGGTCTGCCACGCGTTTTTGGCGGGCAAGTCTTAGGACAGGCCCTGAACGCAGCCGTGCGGACGGTCGAGCCAGATCGGAAGCCACATTCGCTGCATGGTTATTTTCTGCGGCCCGGCGATCTGTCTCGGCCGATTCTCTATGAGGTCGACCCCATCCGAAATGGGCGTAGTTTTTCAACCCGCCGTGTTGTCGGCAAGCAGCGCGGCGAAGCCATCTTCAACGCCTCAATCAGTTTTCAGATTGTCGAGGACGGCTATTCCCATCAATTCGAGTTCCCCGAAAACGTGCCGCATTATTCCGAACTCCCGAATGACTGGGACCGCGCGGAAGAGGTCGGCGCGTTGATGAATATTCCGGAAGAAATGTTCCGTAGCTATTATCTGATCTTTGGCACCGACATTTTGGAAATGCGGACACCTGGGCTGGAGACCGTCGTCTTGCCCGGCGAATATGAACCCAAATTTGGATTCTGGTTTCGCTTTAATGACGCTATTGGTGACGATACGATCACGCACCGAACGTTGCTGGCTTTTATCTCTGACAAGGCGCTGATGAGCACAGGCCTCCGCCCGCATCCTGTCAATTTTCGTACGCATAAAATCATTGGCGCCAGCCTGGATCACGCCATGTGGTTCCATGAAGAAATTCGTGTAAACCAATGGATTTATTATCATCTTGACAGCCCACGCTCCGCAAGATCACGCGGTTTCAATCGTGGCAGCTTCTATACAGAAGACGGACGTCTGATTGCGTCAACCGCGCAAGAAGGGCTGATCCGCGTCGTGGGAGAGCGGGACTAACCCTGCATGACGGCTAGCATGACGAGCGCCGCCGTATCCGCCCGCAAAATTCTTGGCCCGAGACTGACAGGTGTGACGCAATTAATTGCGTGCAAATTTTCGCGCTCCGCATCTGTGAACCCGCCCTCAGGCCCAACGAGTAAAGTTATGGGCGGCACCCCCGCGACCTGACCGATTGCTGCGCCGCCAGATTCATCCGCAAAGAGGATCGGCGTCCCATCCCATCCACTCAGCAGATCGAGCAAAGGCATAGCCGCGCGCACCTCTGGCACGTCAAGGCGTTCGCATTGCTCGGCTGCCTCCACGGCCTGCGCTTGCGCCTTCTCCACATTGAAGCGAGAGGTCTGCGTCCGCGCCGTGATGACGGGCTGCAATGTCGTGACGCCTAGCTCTGTTGCTTTCTCAATCACAAACGCCATGCGGTGCTTGCGGATCGGTGCGAAGAGTAGCGTGATGTCAGGCGAGGGCTCTGGCTGGCGGAGCTGTTCCACAAGCGAGAGCGTTACGGCGCGCTTGTTAATCGCGGTGATCTCGGCCCGCCATTCCCCGTCTTTAGCGTTAAACACCCGAACAGCGTCATTGACAGATTTTCGCAGAACGGTGCCCAGATAATGCGCCTGTTCGCGTGGTAAATCACAGCTCGCCCCCTGCGAAAGGGTCGCCGGAACATACAGTCGAGGAAGCGTGTGGTCTTTGCGCATAGCTGCGCTATAGCGGGCCTATGGTCGAAGTCATACCCGACAGTTCGAAAACCCACTGGGTGAACCGCTCGCCGGAACGCGTCAGGCCTTACTTACAGCTCTCACGCCTTGACCGCCCTGTGGGTTATTGGCTGCTCGCCCTGCCGGGGTGGATTGGTTTGGCCTTTGCGGGATTGCGGACAGGGCTGGTCTGGCAGGATCTGATTTGGGGTGCGCTAATCCTGATCGGGGCGATTGCGATGCGCGGCGCGGGTTGCAGCTATAATGATATCATCGACCGTGATTTGGATGCGCAGGTCGCGCGGACAGCCCTGCGTCCCCTGCCCGCTGGCACGGTGACGCTGCGCCAAGCCTGGACGTGGTTATTTATACAAGTCGGGATCGGGTTTCTGGTCTGGCTCTGCCTGCCTTTCATGGCCAAAGGTATCGCCCTGCTCTCGATCCCGCTGGTCGCGGCCTATCCCTTTATGAAGCGCATCACGTGGTTCCCACAGGTCTGGCTGGGCCTGACCTTTAATTGGGCCGTGCTAGTGACCTATGCGATCAAGACGGGCGGTTTAGACTGGCCTGTCGGACTGCTCTATCTTGGCCTGATGTTCTGGACGGTCGGATATGACACGATCTATGCCTGTCAGGATATTGAGGACGACGCGATGGTCGGGATCAAGAGCTCGGCGCGAGCGTTTGGGTCGCGGGTGAAGCTGGGCGTGGGAGTCAGCTATTGGCTCTGTTTCATGTGCGTCGGTTTCGCAACGGCTTGGATGTCCCATGGCATCCTAAAACTAGATGTGTTTATGCCCGTTCTCTTCGGACTGATGCTGGCTTGGCAGGCTTACGTCTTCGATCCGTCTGATAAAGACAAAGCGCTTAAGTCGTTCAAGGCATCAATATGGGGCGGGCTTATTCTACTCTTAACGTATGCTCTTGGAGCTTTTCAGTAGAGCCTCACACCACTGTGACCGCAACGTGTCTGGCCTCTGGTGCGTATGTAGTTAGAACCGTCCGTTCAACTGAGGAGTTTATCATGCTGACCAGACGTCGACTCGGACTTGGCGCAGCGGCGATCGCGATCACCGCTTGCACAAATTCAACCTCCAGCGCGAAGCAAGGACCCGCTGCTATGACATCAAAAACTGATACCGACTGGGCGAACCTCTCTGAGCGCGAATGGCGCGAGCGCCTGACCGACATGGAGTTCAAAGTCCTCCGCAAAGAAGGCACAGAGCGGTCTTGGACCAGCCCGTTGAACGATAACAAGGCCACAGGCACTTATGTTTGTAAGGGCTGCGCGCTGCCGCTGTTCACCTCAGACACAAAATTTGACTCCGGCACAGGCTGGCCCAGCTTCTTTGACGTGATCGAAGGTGCCGTCGGCACAAAAGTCGACCGAAAGCTCTTCGTCGCGCGGACGGAGTATCACTGCGCACGATGCGGCGGTCATCAAGGCCATGTCTTCAAAGACGGCCCCGCGCCCACGGGCCTACGCTATTGCAATAACGGCGTCGCACTGGATTTCGTCGAGAGCTGATTTTGACGCCAAGCGCGGGACAGGCTATGCGGGTGTATGAAATTTTACATTCCCGCGCTCGCTTTCGCTCTCTCCCTACTAGCCTTTTCTACAAAGGCTGGCGCGCAACTTTCGAACGGGATTGTCACAAATACCAAGGGCGTAGACGTGACACCCGCCACAGAAACAGTCGCGACACCCGACGCGTGGCAGAAACGCAACATCAAGCTGACATTCTACGGAAGCGGTGTGCAGCGCGACAGCCGGGGTCAGGCCTATTACGCCGAAGCGATTTATTCCGGTGACGAGACCACAGCCGGTAACTTGGCTTTCACCTGTTACACAGGGAAACTCTCTGCGAGTTTCGCGCTGGACCCCGTCGATCTGGGCCCATTATTTGCCAACCCCGCGAATTCTCGTCGCTTGAAAAACCGTCGTCCCGTTGTGCTGATCGACGGGGAACAGGTCAGTTCTGAGGACTGGATCTGGATGCCAAAGATGAAGGTCTATCGCGCGCGCAGACGAGCCTCGACCATACAACTTTATAAAGCTGTCCTCCGTGGATCGACTGTCGAAATGCAAGATCGGGGTGAAACGGTTCGCCTGAACATTCCGGCCGCAGATGCGACGTTTAAGAATTTTGGCGCTGGCTGTGGCGTTGGTCTGGGCGCGCTGAAAAAATAGGCGTCGAGATCAGCCATCTCCGCTCGCTGCATTTTCCCGCTTGCCAAATCGCAAAACGCACGCCACATCTTTTTATATTGAGCCGTCCCATTGTGGGGCCGCGTTGTGAAAGGAGGTGTCGTTTGTCTATCTGTTTTGAGGGGTCTGCCCAAAGCTGTTAAGTCAGCACCTTCGTAAAAATCGACGTGGGTAAAGCGCTATCTAGCTTGAAATCAGGCACTGCGCCTGATGAGACCCAAACTTCAAAATGAGCCTCCCTGATACTGTCAGGGGGGCTTTATTGTTTCTGGTAAAGCGCTTTGGGCCAGCGCCGATGGACCCAAAACCATTGCGCGGGGTGCGCGCGGATGCGGGCTTCGATAAAGCCGCTCACCTGCTCGACGCCCTTGCGAACATCTACCTCGCGGTCCCCGTCGCGTGGAATATCCAGCGGCTCGAAAAACTCGACGACAAAGCGCGAACCTTTGCGATGCACAGAAACGGGCAGCAGCGGTCGTCCTGTTTTACGCGCCAGACGCACCGCACCCTGCGCCGTCATGGCGGGTTCACCAAAGAACGGCACGCTGAGTCCCGTATTGAATTTCTGGTCATTCAGCAGAGCAACGCTCTCGCCTGCTTTCAAAGCCTCTAGCAATTCCCGCCCGCCGCGATGGGTAGACTTCTGGACGAGGAACTTCGTGCCATAGGCTTCCCGCTGTTTTCGCACGCGCGCGTCGATATGGGGGTTATTGATCTTGCGATAGGTGATCCGCACCGGCAGGCCGGATTGCGTCAAGACCGTCGCCATGACTTCCCAATTCGCGAAGTGTCCCGTGACAATCACGGCGGGCGCGTGACGTTTGAAAATCTCCAACCCGATGATCTCAACGCGACTGTTTTTGCCAAATGGGTCGAGTCGATCCGTCAGGGGAAATTCTGCAAATGTCCGGCCTGTGTTCTGCCACTGCGCCCTTAAGAGGGCTTTGATGTCCGTATCAGAAGCGTCAGGAAACGCCGTGCGCAAACCTGTCTCGGCAATCTTATGCTTGGACGTCAGCGGCCCAATCAAGCGCACCAACCAGCCACCAAAAGCGGAAACAGCGCCAAAGGGAAACAGCCGCAGGAAAAACGTCAGGACATCATAGGCCAGCGCCTCAACACGCCACATCATCGCGCCAGCTCAACAATCGGATGCAGCAGGCGGCGCAGTGTCAGCTCGTCTTCGAACACGACGGAGACAGGCCAGACTTGCACGCCTTTACGATAGCCTTTGGGCAGGCGAACATAATCTTTTTCTGTCGTAATCAGCGCCGCGTTTTGTTCGGCAGCCATGACGAACAGGCTCTCGATATCTTCGTCTTTGTATTTGTAGTGATCGGCATAGCTCTCGGTCTCGACGACATTCCCACCGGCGCGGCGAAGGCTGTCAAAGAACTTCGAGGGACGCCCAATCCCGGCAAACGCATAGAGCTGCCCCTTTGGCGGGTCGATCTTTGGCGCGAGATAGGCCGGAATTACAATGACGCCGCCGAGTTGTTCCCGCAGGGTTTCAGAGATTTGATATTCCGGCGTCGGCTTCATCAGGATCACCGCATCCGTACGGTTCAGCGCGGCATCCAAATCTTCGCGCAAGGGGCCTGCCGGAAAGACGCAGCCATTCCCGAAGCCCACTTCCGCATCCACAACCAGCAGGGAGAGCGTCTTGGCCACGGTCGGGTTTTGGTGTCCGTCATCCATGATGATGACTTTCGCCCCGTGAGAGGCAGCCGCGCGCGCGCCGTCATCGCGGCCAGCCGCGACCCAGACGGGCGCGTAGCGCGCCAGCAAGAGCGGCTCATCGCCGACTTCGCGGGCGCTATGGCGAGATTGTACGGGCATGGGCCCTTTTTCCGTGCCGCCATAGCCGCGCGATAGACCATGTGCCTCGACCTTCATCCGGCGCAAGCTCTGCAGTAAATATGCGACAACGGGCGTCTTCCCTGTCCCGCCCAGCGTCGCATTCCCAACGCAGATCACGGGCACGCCGGGATCGAGCGGCTGTGTTGTTTGCAGACGTCGAGCAGCCGCTTTCGCATAGAGCCAGCCAAGCGGGCGCAGCAGCGTGCGTAGAGACGCCCGCGCCTCTGGACCCTTACGGTGGTTCCAAAACTCCGGCGCTCTCATGACATCAAATCCTGTAGCGTCGTCACCGTCAGTTCCAACACGCCGTCGCTTTCCTCGGCCACAGCCCGCGCACGCGCCGCCATCTGACCCGCAGCCGCGCCATCGCCCAAAAGCGCGGAGACGGATTTCGCCAAGGTCTTCGGCTTTACGCGCATGGCGGCTTTGGCTTTGAAGAAACGGTCATAGACTTCGGTAAAGCTGGCGACATGTGGTCCTGTCAAGATCGGGACTCCGGCGCGCGCAGGTTCCAACGGGTTATGACCTGTCAGTGTCGCGTCGAGTGAGCCACCGACAAAAGCGACATCGGACAGGCCCAAGGCCAGTCCCATCTCGCCCAATGTGTCCATCAGATAGATAGATGTCGCGGCGTCAGGCGTTTGATGCTGTGACCGGTGTGCCAGAGGCATATCTTCGCAAAGTGCCGCAATCTCTGCGCCACGTTCTGGATGGCGAGGCACCCAGATTAAGAGTGCCTCTGCCTGTTTCTGGCGAACAGCCTGATGCGCGGCGAGGACCTGCGCCTCTTCAGGCGGATGTGTGCTGGCGGCGAGCCAGATGGGGCGGTCCCCGATGGCGAGGCGCAGGCGATCCAATTCCGCTTTATCCACGTCCAGCGCTGGTGCCGCCGCTTTCAGATTGCCAATATCCGAGACGACATTCCCGCCTAGAAAACGCAGAGCATTATGCGTCAGCGTGTCAGCAGGCAGGATCGTATCGAATGCCCCAAAAACCTGCCGCGCAAAGCCGCGTCGCGCGCGCCAGCCGTCCACGGATTTCTGGCTCATCCGCGCATTGATCAGCGCCATCGGCGTGCCCGTCGCATGGGTTTGCAACACGAGGTTCGGCCAGATTTCCGACTCTGCCCAGACGGCCAAATCTGGCTGCCAGTGATCCAGAAAGCCCTGAACATAGGCGGGCACATCCAGCGGCATCATTTGGTGAAAGGCCCCTTCTGGCAGGCGGTCATTTAGCATCTGCGCAGACGTCATCGTCCCGCTGGTCACAAGGATATGTAGGCTATGATCCTCCGCCAGCAGGCGTTTGATAACAGGAAGCAACATCGAGGTCTCGCCAACGCTCGCCCCGTGCATCCAAATCAAGGGGCCTTCTGGCCGCGCGAAGCTGGCAATCCCGCGACGTTCATTGATGCGGTCTGGGTCTTCTTTACCCGCACGAATCCGCCGCCGCAGGATCAATTCCGCCACAGGACGCACGAGGGTTGTCGCAAAGCGGTATAATCGCGCGCGGCTCATGACGCCTGCTCACGTGCTGCTGCAATGGGAACATGTCCCATCGCCGTATCAGCTTCGGCCAGCAAAGCGTTCATTTCCGTTTCAATCGTGAGACGCACGCGCTCAATCTCGCCGTCATCAGCGTCTTTCGAGACATAGACAGGCGTGCCCCAGATAATCATGCCGCGCCCAAAGAGTTTGGGCAGGACGAACCGATCCCAGCTGTCGAACAATTTTCGCCTTTGCACAGCAAAGGTGCACGGCATCAGCGGCGCACCACTGGCACGAGCCAGTCGAACAGGGCCCTCACCCAAGCGTTGACGTGGACCGCGCGGACCATCTGGCGTGATCACAACACAGCCGCCCGCGCGGATTGCCTCCACTGCGCCCAGCGCCGCGCGTGACCCGCCTTTCGCTTTGTCCGAGCCCAGCTTTTTCGCACTGCCTCGCAATGTTTGCAGCCCCAGCGCCTTACAGGTTGCCGCCACGACCGCGCCGTCACGCGAGCGCGAAATCATCACATAAGGCAACTGAAAGTCTTTGCTCCAAGCGGACGTCAGCATCAGGAACCGCGAATGCCATGTCAGGGCGATCACACCTTCTTCCCCAGGGAACACCCCCGCGACGCGATCGGCGTGGCGGACCTCCCACCGGGTCGTGCGGCGCACAGCGTGCATATATTGGGCAACCGACCAACCGAGAAGCGATTGTATGGCCGGGCGACGCAAAAGGCGTTTGAACACGCGCGGCCTCCCTGTTAGCCCGTCATCGATATGACCGACCTAGGCGAAACGGGGCTGGACCTCAACAACCCGCGCGACCGCAAAACAGCGCGCCGTGATCTGATGTGGGGGGATCATGGCTTTCTGCGCCTGCGCTTTCCCAATCGTCATGACATGGGCGGGGGGATGTATCGCGAGAACCAGCCCTCACCGGAACGCATCGCGGTCTGGGCCAGCGAAGGTATCAAGACGAATATCAACCTGCGCGGGGACAGCCCCAAAGGCTTTTACCTGCTGGAGCGCGAGGCCTGCGCGCTGCACGGCATCAAGATGATCGATTTTCGCGTCTATTCCCGCGACGTCCACACGCCAGAAAAAATACGCGCAGCGAAAGACCTGTTTGAGCAGATCGAATATCCGGCTGTCATGCATTGCAAATCCGGTGCAGATCGGACGGGCTTTATGGGCGTGCTCTATCGCCATTTTCATATGGGCGATACGATTGCCGAGGCCCTGGCACGGGAGCTGACGCTAAAGAAGCTGCATGTGAAGCAAGGCAAGACCGGGATGCTGGACTTCTTCTTTGCGGATTATCTCGCCTATTCCGAAAATCACGACATCAGCTTTATGGACTGGGTTGAGACGATCTATGAACCTGCGGATGTCAAAGCGCGGTTCATGGCGCAGTGGAGCGGCAATCCGATCACCGAGCTATTGCGGCGGGAGTAGCGCGAGGCCAGCATAAACGCCGCCCCGCTTTCGTAGCTGCGCATCCGTGCCCGCTTCGATAACGCGCCCGCCGTCCAGCACATAGATTTTATCGGCGTCCTGCACAGTGGCCAGGCGATGCGCGATGACGAGGGTTGTTCGACCTTCACTCAGCCGTTTCAATGCCGCCTGCACCTTCGCCTCGCTTTGCGTGTCCAGCGCCGAGGTCGCCTCATCCAACAGCAAGATTGGCGCATCGCGTAGGATGGCCCGTGCAATGGACAGGCGTTGCTTCTGTCCGCCGGACAAGCCCTCGCCCGCTTCGCCTAAAACGGTGTCATAGCCGTCCGGCAGTGCGGTGATAAAATCATGCGCGTCGGCGGCTTTAGCGGCGGTAATGACCGCGTCGCGGGTCGCGGACAAATCACCCAGCCCGATATTGGCCGCGATTGTATCAGAGAATAGCACGGCATCCTGACTGACCACGGCGATGTTGCGGCGCAGGCTGGCGAGGGTGACATCGCGCACGTCTTGTCCGTCAATTGCAACCGTCCCAGACGCGACATCAAAGAGACGTGGGATGAGTTGCATCACGGTGGACTTTCCGCCACCGGACGGCCCGACTAGCGCCGTTGTCTCCCCGGCCTCCGCGGTGAGGCTGAGTCCATCCAATGCGCGTGTGCCATCAGGATAGGTGAAAAGCACATCGTTGAGCGAAACCTGACCCCCATCGACATTCAACTCTGTCGCATTTTCTGAATCGACAAGCGTGGGGCGTTCGTCGATCACGCCGAAGATCCGCCCGACAGAGCTGAGGCTTTCTTGCACGACATTATTCAGCGTGCCGAGCGCGCGCAGGCGCGGTGCCAAGATCAAAAGCCCCGTCAACACACCCGCAATATCGCCTGCCGTGGCCGTTCCTTGCGCATGTTGATACACGCCAAAGACAACGACACCGGCGATGACCAAACCTCCCACGACTTCCAAAATGGGATCGACGCGAGCCTGCTGTGTCACCAGCCGCAGATAGAGCCGGATGCGTTCAGAAAAACTGGCATTGAGGCGCGTCTGTTCCCGCGCTTCCAAACCGTAAGTTCGCACCAAACGCGCCGCGCCGAGGCTCTCGTTCAGCTCTGATGTGATGCGGCCGATATGGGCTTGAACATCCTGCGCATTGCCCCGCAGTCTTTTGGAAATCGCGATAATCGGCAGGAGTGCGACCACAAAGACCGCCATGACGAGGCAAAGCTGCCAGTTCAGCCAAAGCATAGTGGCGATTGAAAATACAACGGCCAGCACATCTTTGATTAGATTGCCCAGCACCCGCACAAGGCCCGCAGACACAACGGTGACGTCATTCGTAAATTTTGCGACTAAGTCGCCAACGGGAGCTGTTGTAGTTTGTGCAAAATCGCGCGCATGAGCACTGGCCAGCATTTGCGACTGCATCTGCCCCACCGTATTCAGGGCAATGGTATTTGTCAGGATGCGTTGGATGTAGCCGCTAATCCCGGACAGCGCCGGTATGCCGATCAAAAGCGGCACAACAGTCAAACCGTAACGGCGCGCGGTTTCTATGGCCGAGCCAGAGGTTTCCGTACTATTGGCTGCGTCGATAATCAGACTGACCAGCCAAATATACCCAGCTGTCGCGGCCGCAAAAACGGCCATGAAAATCATGGCAAATAATAGCCGCGCTTTTTGCGGCCAAAGATACGCGCGCCAAAGACGGGCAATATGCTGGCGGTCAGTCACAGCTCTCGCTCTGCCAGACGCAAAAAGATCGTCTAACCGATCACGCCGTCCCCATCTGGGTCCAGCAGGTCATGCGCGTGGAGGATGAAATAACGCATATGCGCATTATCGACCGTGCGTTGCGCGGCGGCTTTCCATGCTTTGCGCGCTTCTTCTTTATTGGCGAATGCGCCGACAAAATCGACTTTCTTGAGATCTTTGAACTCTGTACGGTTCGGGTCGACAAGCTCGCCGCCGATGACAAGGTGCAAAAGCTGGATGGATTTCATTTCAGAACGATCAGACATGCGGGTCCCCAAAAATTTGTAATCGCGACCCTGTGAGAACTGGGCCAGATGTGGTTTCACTCGCGCCAATAACAAAGCGTGCAGGGTCGGGCCAGCACAAATGACGCCCAACCCACTGGTCGTTTCACCATCAAAATGTGGCAGGCCACCCCGAATATCGGTCACAACGGCCCCTGCCTCTGTCGCAATGAGCGCAGCAGCGGCAACATCCCAGTCAGATTTCGGTGTAAAAGCAATCGTCGCATCCGCCACACCGCAGGCGACGAGGACCATGCGATACGCCATAGAGTTTGCGACGGTCACGTTCATATCGGGAAAGTCAAGGCGTCGAAACTTGCGCGGATAACCGATCATATTGATGTTCGCGATGGCGGAAGGATCAGGCGCGGACAGGCGTTTCCCGTTCAGCCACGCGCCGCCTTCGCGCCAAGCCTCGTAAAATTCGTCTTTCAGCGGATTGAACACGACCCCCGCGACGGGCTGGCCGTTTTCGATAACCGCGACGCACACTGCGAAATTTGGCGTCCGATCGATGAACGCACGGGTGCCATCAATCGGATCAACAACAAAAGTCCGCGGGCAAGCATGGCGCGAATGATCGTCTTTGGTTTCCTCTGACAACCAACCATATCCCGGCCGCGCGGCCATCAATGTCGTCTCTAGATAATCATTCACCGCGATATCAGCATCTGTCACGGGTGAGTTGTCAGATTTAACGGTTGTGACTGCATCATTGGCGAGGAAGGCCGCTTTCGCAATCGCGCCCGCCGCGCGCACAGCGTCACGGATGAGGGCGAGATCTTCCTCTGGCGGGACGCAGATATCGCTAGCTTCCGGCAAGCGTCAGCCCCTCACAGAGTAAAGACGGCGCATTTGTCGTCCCGTCCATAACCAAATCAGTCCCGGGTATCATCCCCGCGAAAACCTCTAGCAGATTACCTGCAATTGTGACTTCTGAAACGGGATAGCTGCGAACCCCGTTTTCAATCGCAAAGCCAGAGACGCCAACGGAATAATCGCCTGTGTTGGAGTTCAGACTTGGCCCAAACATCTCTGAGATCAGCAAGCCGTTCCCCGCGTCCGCCATTAGCTCCGCGGGGGTTTTCTTGCCCGCGACCAACCAGCTATTCGTTGCGCTAATGCCGGGTGGCGCGCCGAGACCACGCGACGCATGGCCTGTTGTTTCCAAGTCAAGCTGTCGCCCGCTGGCGCAGTGCAACAGCCACGTTTTTAACTGCCCGTCCTCGACAATATGCCGCCGCGACATGCGCACACCTTCGCCGTCCCAAGGACGAGACCCGTCACCGCGCACCAAAAAAGGATCATCAATAATATCGATCCCGGGCGAAAAGACCGCCGTGTTCAGCTTGTCTTTAAGGAACGACACACCGCGCGTAATGGCCGCGCCGTTAATCGCGCCCAGCAGAGCCGCGACCAATGATCCCGAAACGCGTTCATCGAAAATGACGGGCAAGCTGGCGGACGCCATCTGACGACTGCCGAGCCGTGCCACCGCGCGCTGCCCCGCTTTGACGCCGATCGCTTCTGGCGTCGGGAGGGCATCGAAATAGCGTGTGCTCTCATAGTCATAATCGCGTTCCATCGCGCCGTCCTGACTGGCAATCGCCGAAACAGACAGCCCGTGACGAGAGGCGCGCCAACCATCAAGAAACCCGTCCGACGTCGCAAACGCCATGGCCGAGGTTGACCAGCTGGCATTCGCGCCTTCAGCTTGTGCGACTCCTTTGACAGAGAGCGCCGCCTTTTCCAGATCCAGCGCGCGATATTGGAGGCGCTCTGGGTCCATCTCTGTCGTGTCATACACATCCAACGCCACCGCGCCGCCCGGCTCTGCGCGTTGTTCGGGTTTCGCCAAGCCACAATAGGGGTCTTCCGGCGCCAGTTTCGCCATGGCGACAGCGCGTTCGGCCAGCGCGTTCAAGCTATCTGTCGAAAGATCAGAAGAGCTGACGCAGGCTTGTCGCTGGCCAACCATAACGCGAAGTCCGATGTCCCGCGACTCTGAGCTTTCGACGTCTTCCATCTCGCCGCCGCGCACGGCAATACCCAAAGACCGGCCATGAGTCGCGATGGCGTCCGCATCCGTTGCTCCGGCGCGTTTGGCCGCTTGCATCAAGGCCTGCAAAGTCGGCAGCAGCGCCTCATGGGTGATAGGATCGTGGGCCAAATGCTAGACCGCGTTAAACGTGAAAACGAGATAAAGCAGAACAATGGCCGTGCCGATATATGTCAGCAATGTCAGCAAAGTGCCGATCAGGCGGCCCTGTCCAAAGGCCTTCGCCATACCCATGGCATGTAAAATCCGACCAATAAAAAACGCCGCGCCGAAGACATGCAAAACCACAGCTGGCGCACTCATAAAGGCCATTGCAAACAGCCCCAGCAGCGCGAGCGGCGCGTTTTCAATATAGTTGCCATGCGCCCTGACGCGGGAAATCATCAGATCATCCCCACCATCGCCAAGATTGATGTTTTTGCTAAGCCGGACTTGGCCCACGCGGAACATAAGCACGGGTGCTAGCAATAAGTTCAGCGCCGTATATAGCGCCACGATTTGAAAAAGCGTCATCTGCGTTTCCCCTGTTTAAGTTTCCAATAATGCGGCGTCCGCCATCACTTTCCGATGGGCCTCGGGCGGTTGCGCGCCCTGCACGGCCATTTGTCCGGCATAGATAAATGTCGGCACGCCCGAAACCCCCAGACCGCGAAAGAACATGACTTCATTCTGTATGTCGATCTTGTCATCCTCGCCGGCGAGTAAGTCTCGCGTCAGCTCTGCATCCAATCCTATCTCACCCGCGATCCGGCATAAAACGTCGTGATCACCAATATCTTCGCCGCGTTCCAAATAGGCTTTGAACAGCGCGACCGCGCATTTTTCGCCGACATCCTGTCCTTGCGCCCAACGCATCAAACGGTGCGCATCCAGCGTGTTCGGGCGGCAGGTAATCGCTTTGAAATCAAACGCGATTCCGTAATTCGGACCTTCCGTTTCCAGGTGTTCGCGCATGGCGGTCCATCGCGAGTCCGGTTTATCTCCGAATTTATCCTTCATATAGGCGCGGTAATCCGCCCCCCCTTCTGGCACGCTCGGGTCCAGCATATAGGGACGGAAGGTCAGGACAGGGCGAGGTTTCGTCTTATCCGCGGCGCGCTGAAACTGGCGATAGCCAAGCCAGCACCATGGGCAGACAAAGTCCGACACCATATCGACCTCCAGCGGGAGATTCGCCGTACGTTTTTGTTTGCGTTTCGCCATATGCGACGCCTACCGCGCGACATGCGCTAAGTCTAATGCCTTGACGGCACCCTCTCCACTCAGGCTCGGAAGTTGCATTAACTAAATCGTAACGTTTAGATTGGGGTCACGTCCTGACGAAAATAAAACAGACAGTTCGGTCGTTTTTTCTCGCGAGTTCTGCGCTCACTCTGGCTGCATGCGGTGGTAGTGACAGTTCAACGCCCCCCGTCACGGTCACGCCGCCCACACCACCTGTTTCTTCTTTTGACGTTTCTGGCGTCGTTAGCGGCCTGAACGGAAGCGTCGATGTTACGGTCAATGGTGTCACCTCCACGCGCGATGCGGATGGCGCCTTTTCCTTCACAGATGCCGTCAGCACAGGCGGAACGGTGACAATCGGCTTAGCCAATGATCCCTTTGGTCAAAGCTGCCAAATTTCAGGCAATTCCAGTTTTTCTAATGTTACATCCAATATCTCAAGCGTAGCCGTGGATTGTGAAGACATCCCAGTCATTAGCGCCCGCGTGAATGACTTCTTCAGCGGAGATGCGATAACCGGCACAGATGTTCAGCTTTCCCGCCAAGAGGCCGGTGCCACAATCACTGAAATCGCAGCCTTGGATGCTGAGGGTGTTGCGCAGTTTGAAGTGCCTCTCAATGCAGGTCGCGTTAGCTTTAGTGTTGATCCAGCCAGCTATGGTGCGCAATCAGTCGTAATTGAAGGCCCTGAGGACGCATCCGCAGCCAATGCCAACATATTTGTGCAGCCTTCAGACCTGACAACGACATTTTCTAATGCGACGGGTGGCACAATTTCGCTCGACGGTGATGCACTCGTCGAACTTCCTACCGACGGTTTCGTTGATTCGGCAGGAAATTTGGCGACTGGAGATGTATCCTTAGAACTGACCGTTATCGACCCTAGCCGAGATAGCGATCTCATGCCGGGCGACTATCAAGCCGTCGATCCACAAACGGGCGAGACATCTTCTATCGAAAGCTTCGGCGCCATGGACCTGACGTTTGAAGATGCGGGCGGAAACGCCCTTGATCTGGCAGCAGGCAAGACAGCGACACTTCGCATCCCAGTTGCAAATCGTGTTGAAGGCCAAGCGCCCGCCTCTATCCCGCTCTATTATTATGATGAGGATGCCGGATATTGGATCGAAGAGGGTAGCGCTACACTCACAACACTTGCATCGGGCGAGCAAGTCTATGAAGGTTCCGTTTCGCACTTCACAACATGGAATGCTGACATTCGCACGCAGACCGTTCGTGCAACAGGTTGCGTCGTGGATGGCGATGGACAGCCATTGGCCAATATCCGTATACGATCTGAAGGCGTTGATTACATCGGCTCTTCACGGGCAATTTCGGACAATTCAGGCGTATTCTCCATTCCTGTACGCATCAATTCCACACTGCGGATTTCAACGTTGGGAACCGCGCAAAGTCGGACAATCGTGATCGACTCCAACGGAGAGGATTTCACTTTTGCAGATGCAGCGGATCCTAGCTCATGCCTGACAATCTCTTCTACGGAGCTGGGTGCAGGCTCAGCGACGATTACACTGACATGGGGCGAAAATCCGCGAGATCTGGACAGTCAGCTGTTTGGAGTTCCGAATACGCCAACCGAAAGCGATACTGCGTTCCGTATTTATTACGCAAATCGAACTGTCACATTCGAGAACACAACACTCTTCCTGGACGTCGATGACACGTCCAGCTTTGGGCCCGAAATTGTGACGGTTCCCGCCTTTCCAATGCAGGGACCTATACTTATGCAGTGGATTTATTCAGTGGCACTGGCTCGATTCAGTCTTCGCCCGCGCGCGTTGAACTGAACTTAGGTGGCAATGTACAAGTCTTTGGCCCGCCAGCTGGCGATCCTACGGCTTGCTGGGCCGTCGCAGAATTTGTTGTCGATGCGGAAGGCAATATTACCACGAATGAGCTGGCACGCTGGGAAACAGACGGATTTTGTCGCCAAGGCCCACAGACAGAAGCAAATAAAGGCATCAGCCCCTTCCCACCCCGTGCACCGAAAGTCTCGGCTGAATAAGTCGCGTCTTGCTATTCCACATTCTCGACCGAGCGGTCGAGAAATTTTAGGACGGCCGCGATTTCTGCCTCACTGAGGCCACGTGTTAGCTTGGCATTGAAATCGCGGAAGTCGGACATCACAGCTTCGCGTCGGGACCAACCTTCCGGCGTCAAGTGCGCCGTGCGTTGACGCCGATCACCATAGGAGGCGCGTCGGTCCACAAGCCCTGCAACTTCCATCCGGTCAACCAAACCAGAAATCGCGGCATTGCGACGACCTGTGCCTTCGGCGAGTTCCGTGAGACTGCATCCATCGTGATACCCGAGATACACCAGCACAGCGGCCTGCGCGCGGCCAAGTCCTGAGCCCTGCGCCAGCGCGCGTTCAGCGGCGGCAGAGAGCTGCAAGTGAGCGCGGTCCAAGCGGAAAAATAACCGCTGATCGACGGTGCGCGCGATGGCCATAGCTTAAGCGGATTTCTCTTTGGTCGCGTCCCAGACGCCGAACTCATGCGCGATGCAGCGCTCGATTAGCTTGCGCCAGACGGGCTCTGCGATATCGGCGGAGAGACCTTGAACCTTGGCTTCTGCGAGGACTTTCGAGACGACATCCTCAATGCGCGGCGCGTCATAGACGGCGGCACGATTGGGTTTAATACGGGCGGCGGCGTGCATATAGCCTTGCCGCTGGACGAGCAGTTTCACCAGCTCACGATCTAGCGCGTCAACGCCCTCACGGACCTCTGCCATAGATTGACAATCTTCGGGGGATTTAGCCATCGGTCGGCCACTCCGTAAGTAATTCGGGGTCCAAATTCCGACCCCGCCATTTCAATCGCCAGCAAAGATGCGGTCCGGTAGAGCGACCGCGCGAGCCGACCGTGCCAATCTGCTGACCTTGCTCAACACGTTGTCCTGCTTCAACCAGCACCTCTTCATTATGAAGATAATAAGAGATCAGCCCCTGCCCGTGATCGATCATGATCAGCGAACCTTCGAAATACATATCGTCATCCGCAAGGCTGACAATGCCAGCGGCGGGCGCGAGGATCGGTGTGCCTTTTGGCGCGGCCAGGTCAACGCCGAAATGCGGGCGCTTGGGCTCCCCATTCAGAACACGCTGCGCGCCGAAATTTGTTGTCTTTGTGTGCGTTGTGACGGGATAGATGAAGCCGTTCTCAAAGCCGATCTCTGCAACTTTGGACGCAAAGCCGACCTTCTTGCGGGCGCTCGCCGCGCGGATGCGAGCGAGCTCGGCTTCTGTATATTCGCTGACCATATTGGATGGCAGCCCGTCGATGCGGGAAATGTCGTAGGCGCGCGGGGCGATGTCGAAATCGACACGTTCGTCTCCGACGCGGATAAACGCGTTGGGCTCATCGCGGTCAAAGCCGACAATGACGATGCCATTGGCGTCGGCGGTTTGTGTGTAGGTGTCGTTTTCAGCACGTCCGACTTCGACGCGCGCATTGGGCACGGTCTCGCAAATGACGAGCCCACCCTGTTTGGCGATACCATGGCAGTGGAGGGCTGGGAAAGGGTCATCTGCCAAGTTCTCAACTTGAGCCGCATTCTGCTCAGCTTGCTCAAGCAGCACATCAACAGAACTTATCTGCGCCTTGGCCTCAGGCTCAGCCGCGCAGGCCGTCAGGATCAGCGCTGCGATGACCGCAATCCGCCTCACGCAACATCTCCAGCCCGACGAAAACCTTCGAGGCTCGCCGCGGCGTCCTTATAGGCCTCTTGGCGCTCGTCATTCCAATAGCGTAGCATTTCCAGCGGGATTTTCTCACCCGTGACGGCGCACAGCACATAGCTGCCGGTTTCCATGATGGTGAAATCCGACGCACCGAAGTGAATCTTAGCTTCGCCCTGGTTTTTAAAATATCCGCTCATGGGGTGGACCTAAGCCGTATCGGACGAAATTAAAACAGTTCGGTCTGCGTTTTTTCGTCACCCGAGGCGGGTTTCCGCTTTGCTTTTTTGACTGGGCTCTTCCCAGCCACGACAGCGTCCACCGACCCATCGGCAAAGACGAGCGCCACAGGCTGGCCGGGTTTGGTTTTCGCGGCAGAGCGGACGACCTTACCCGCTTTGTCTTGCACAAGCGCATAACCGCGATCCAACACACCCTGATAGGAATAGGCATCGAGGAGTTTCCCTGCGCGATCCAACCTTTGCGCACGGCTGTCGAGTCCACGCTGCAAGGCTGTTTGGGCACGTTGCTGCTGCTGTGCGAGTTGGTCTTGCTGCGCGGCGAGCTTCGCACTTTCCCGCGTCTGCACGAGTCGCAGAGCCGCCCCCAAACGAGAGGCGCGATTGTCGAGCCGTTCTTTCTGCCCCGCGATCAAGCGGTCTAGGCTCGGCAGGCGTTGCCCCGCTAAGGTCGCTCGTTTCTCTCGGATTAGCCCTTCCGGCGAGCGCATCCGCTGTCGCGCGAGCAGATTGCGTTGGGGTTCGAACAGCCGTTCCGCACTGGGCAAGCTGGAGAGCGCGAGGTCGAGCCGTTGCTGTGCTGGCGCCAGAACGGCGGACAATCGCGGCAAACGCGCCGCGCGCATGGCGGTCTGACGGTCTCCATATAGTCGCCGCAGGCCTTGCAGCGCGCGTGCGCCGTAATCCTCAACCGTCGCCAGCCAATCCTCGCGCACGGGCACAGCAACCTCGGCAGCCCCCGTTGGTGTCGGCGCACGGTAATCTGCAACATAATCGATGAGGGTCCAGTCGGTCTCATGTCCAACAGCAGAGATCAGCGGAATGTCGGAATTGGCAGCGGCGCGAGCGACGATTTCTTCGTTAAAACACCAGAGATCTTCCATCGATCCGCCGCCCCGCGCGACGATCAACACATCTGGGCGCGGGAAACCTTCCGCCTGATTAAATCCAGTGATGGCTTCTGCGATTTGCTCCGCCGCCTTGTCGCCTTGAACCAGCACAGGCCAAACAAGAACATGAGACGGAAAGCGGTCGGTGATCCGGTGTAAAATATCGCGAATAACTGAGCCGGTGGGTGAGGTCACGACGCCAATCGTGCGCGGCAGGAAGGGCAGTTCTACCTTTCGCTCTGGCGAGAACAGGCCCTCAGCTTCCAACATTTTTTTGCGCTTTTCATAGAGCGCCATCAATGCGCCCGCTCCAGCGAGCTCCATTTTCTCGATGATCAGCTGATAGTTTGAGCGCCCTGGATAGGTCGAGAGCCGCCCCTCGCAAATGACCTCCATCCCCTCCTCTGGGCGCATGGACAGGCGGCCCATGACGCCTTTCCAGATGATGGAGTTGATGACGGCCTTGTCGTCTTTGACATCCAAATAGCAGTGCCCAGATTTTGCGATTGTGACGCGGCCCAGTTCGCCCTTCACGCGGACATGGCCAAAGGTCTCCTCGACAGTGCGCTTTAGCGACTGTGCGAGTTCGGAAACGGTATATTCGGGCGTGTTAGTGCTCATCAACTGGGTTGGTAGTGGATTCGGACGGGGATGTATATTAGGCGGCGCAACGTATCTTTCTCACTGGGACGAACGCTATGAAACTCTTGCTTATTGGGTCCGGTGGCCGTGAGCATGCGCTGGCATGGAAACTGGCGCAGTCAGAACAGGTCACGGCGCTCCACTGCGCGCCGGGCAATGCAGGGATCGCGCAGGTCGCCGACATCGTGCCGATTGCCGCAGACGACATCATCGGCCTGCTCGCCTTGATCCAGCGCGAAGCCTATGACTTTGTCGTGGTCGGGCCGGAACAGCCGCTTGCGCTGGGTCTGGTTGATCTGTTGCAGGATGAGGGAGTCAAAGTTTTTGGCCCAACAGAAGCGGCGGCGCAGCTGGAATCTTCTAAGGCCTTCACCAAAGACTTCTGCGGTCGCTACGGCATCCCGACGGCAGGGTACGGCGTGTTCACAGACCTCGACGCGGCCAAATCCTATCTAAAGACAATGGACGCGCCCTATGTGTTGAAAGCCGACGGTCTGGCGGCAGGCAAAGGTGTCGTCATTCCCGAAACACTTAAAGAGGCCGAGGCAGAGCTGGCCGAGTTTTTCTCCGGCAAATTTGGCGACGCCTCGACCAAAGTCGTCATCGAAGAATTCATGCGCGGTGAAGAGGCTAGTTTCTTTGCGATTTCCGATGGCAAGACCGCCTTGCCCCTGATCGCGGCGCAAGATCACAAGCGCGTCGGCGAAGGCGATACCGGCCCGAACACGGGCGGTATGGGCGCTTATTCCCCTGCCCCCGTTTTCACGGACAAAGTCTTGAAAACCGTCATGGAAGACATCATCCAACCCACGGTCGATGGTATGGCTAAGGACGGGCACCCGTTCAAAGGCGTGTTATTTGCCGGGTTGATGATCACGGCGGATGGGTCAAAGCTGATCGAATATAACGCGCGCTTTGGTGACCCCGAATGTCAGGTCCTGATGCGTCGCCTGCAGTCTGACCTTCTCCCCGTGCTACTCGCGGCTGAAGCTGGAACTTTGGATGCGCTTGAACCACTCGGTTGGTTTGATGAACCCGTCGCGAATATCGTACTGGCGACGAAAGGCTATCCGGACGCTTATGAAAAGGGTTCACAGATCAAAGGCCTCGACGCCGCCAATGCGCGAGATGAGGTTGTTGTCTTTCACGCAGGTACAAAGTTCGAAGACGGCGCATTGCTGGCCAATGGCGGGCGCGTTTTGAACATCACAGCCGCTGGCGAGACTTTGCAGCAGGCGCTGGACCGCGCTTATGCTGCGATTGACGATGATATCGACTGGCCGGAAGGGTTTTGCCGTCGCGATATTGGGTGGCGTGCGCTGAGTTAGGAGTCCTAACTTAAGCTTCCCCTCCTAGGCGAACCCCCTAGCCCTATGGGTTAACGAAGTGTTAACGCATAGGATATGACTTATCGCACCCTCCTGACGTCCTATACCGCACTTGCCTTTCTGATCGGAGGGCTCGGCGTTGGCTTTAATGCCTTTGCGGAGAAAGCTGACGATGACACGTCGGATTACACGCTCATCCACGCGGGAGACGTCTTGCCAGTGCCGGGTGAGGACGTCCTATCAGATCAGACGATCATTATTCACGAAGGCAAAATTGTCGGTATTGAATCCGGCTTTCTAGAAGATGACGAAGCGACGATTATCGACGGCAAGGACATGTTCTTTCTGCCCGGCCTGATCGATAGCCATGTGCATTTGCGCGGGGAATGGAATCCGAATGGGCGACTAGAAACTTTCACGAAAGAAGATTCTGATGTGGCTTATGATGCCGCGTCGAATGCCAATAAAACGCTGATGGCTGGGTTTACGGCCGTGCAGGACGTAGGCGGTCCACCCTCGATCAAAGCGCTCGCCCGCGCGATTGACGCGGGAAAATTGCCGGGTCCGCATATCCGCGCATCTGGGAATGTCAGCATCACGGGCGGTCACGGCGAGCTGAACGGGTTTCGTGCTGACATCTTGGAACATTTCCAGCGCCCGACGAATTGCGACGGTGTTGCCGATTGCCGCCGCGCGACACGTCTAGCCATTAAAAACGGCGCAGACCTGATCAAAATCGCGGCGACAGGCGGTGTCTTGTCCAACACGGATGCGGGCACAGGTCAGCAGATGATGGATGATGAATTGAAAGCGATTGTCGACACAGCCCGCTCTATGGGTCGGACAGTCACGGCCCACGCTCACGGTAAAGACGGTATCGAAGCCGCCCTGAAAGCCGGCGTCGATTCTATCGAGCATGGCACCTATCTGGACGAAGACACAGCGCGCTTGTTCAAGAAAAACAACGCAACGCTCGTCCCGACAGTCCTCGCCGGGATGACGGTCAAAGACTGGGACTTCCTACCACCTGCCAGCTATCAAAAGGCGCAAGAGGTCGGACCGCGTATGCTTGAGATGCTCACCATCGCGCATGAGAACGGCGTCAATATCGCATTCGGAACAGACACAGGCGTCAGTGCCCACGGCAAAAACGCTAAAGAATTCGAATATATGGTTCAAGCTGGCATGAGCGAGATGGACGCCATCACAGCCGCCACGGTGACAGCCTCGAAACACCTGCGACTGGATGAAGTCATCGGCACATTGGAAGACGGTAAATTTGCGGATCTGATCGGCGTCGACGGTGACCCACTGGACGACATCACTGAACTGATGGACGTCGATTTCGTGATGAAAGGCGGCGTGGTTTATAAAAACGACTAACCGTTAGTCCCTTGCGTGATATCCCATTCGCGCTCGACCAATTTCATCAGTGCAATTTCGCTGACATGCACTTCCGCGTCAGCTTCAAAGATAAGCTGAAGCAGATATTTCAGCGCTTCAATATCGGAGTGTTGGCGAATCCGGCTCAAGATGGGCAAAAACCACGTTTCAAAGTCCGCACGAGGAAGTTTGAATTTCGACTGAATTAGGTCTCGATTGAGTTCGAACCAGCTTAAGGCCTTGGCCTCTGAGACAATCGAAAAATCAAGTTCCGCTAGCTTCAGTCGAGAGACGGATTTGGTAAAGACCTCCACCTCACTCGCCAGCACACGTTTGTCTGCAAAAATTGCCACGCCAAGTAGGAATAAGACATCATTCATGTCTGAAGAAATCACGGTTGCTCTCCCACCTTTGGCAACAATATGAGATGGGCAAATACACATGAATGACAGATGAACAAGTCAAATTTTCAAAGTATTTACGACGACGATGGCAAAAGCGACATAGCTATTGCGGGAGGCTACGACGCGCCTATTTCATCAAAGAGACAAAATAGCCCCAAATCTGTTGCGCGCGTTGCGGACTAATCGGACCCAAGACCCCGCGGACTTCATCTGGCAAATGCTCCATCGGCGGGCCATTGTCTTGGAAGACGAAATAATTAAATAGCGCCCGCCAAGCCTCGCGCTCAGCCTCTGGCTGTTGCCGAATCGTTAGCAGGGCCAGCACAAAAGCCGACATCGGAGGACGGCTATAGTCGGGCGTATCCGGCCACCAGAAATTTACGAGCACATTCAAAGGCCCTGTCGCGCGGACCTGATGCCACCACAACGGCGGAATATAAAGCGCGTCGCCTGGCCCCAGATCGGCACTTTGCCCATGCGGAATAGCATCAGCAAACCGTGGATGTCGCTCTAAGTCTGGCGTCTCTGGATCGATCAACGCGACCTGCGGCCCCGCCATATTATGCTCAATTGGCCCAGGATAGAGATTGGCGATTTGATCAGGTGGAAACAGTGTGAAACGCCGCTGTCCCGCAACCACGCAGGCAATGTTTCGGTCCATGTCGTAGTGCGGTGAAACATTGCTATCATTGCCAATCCAAATGCGCGGCGGCGTTCCATTTGGCACATGTGGCAAACCGCAACGTTTGGCCAATCCCGGCATAACATTCGGCATAGGCTGAGAACCCATATACAGCGAGTTGTCATCCGCTTCTTTTAGGGCCTGCATAAAGGCCGGAAATACCATATCACGACGCTCGAAATTAAAGCCTCGCATCGCGTCGTCGTAATAATACCTTCCGCCAATTTCCGGTTTTCCAAAAAAGACACCGACAGGCCCGGGGGCGGCTTCTGCCACCAGAAATCGTGTCAATTTATCAGGATCAGACGCGGCTTTCGTCAGCTCCCAATCCGCAACAAGGCCTCTTAAGACAACAGGCTTTCCCGCCGGAACAATCTCTTCCCGAAAAACCTTGGCATCGACATCTTCGCGTTCTGGCAGTGCAGCATAGGTTTGGCTCATGCTGCTACGCCCAGTATCGCGCGTGCACCGTCCGCGTCGCGCGCGATTTGCTCTTTTAATTGATCGAAACTGTCGAATTTTTTCTCCGCACGGATGAAGCTGCGAAAGCGGACATCAATTAATTGGCCGTAAAGATCGCGGTCAAAGTCCAGCAAGTGGACTTCAAGCCGCGCCGCCTCCCCGCCTACTGTTGGACGATTACCCGTATTGGCCACACCAGGCCGCCACATATCTTCGCCGTCAATGCGGACTTCAACCGAATAAACGCCGAAGAGCGGGCGCACGAGATCTCCGAACTCTAAATTAGCCGTCGGGAAGTTGATGGTACGTCCGCGCTGCTGGCCTTTTTGGACAATGCCATCGACCTGCCACGGGCGCGAGAGCATGTGCTGCGCATGGAAAACGTCTCCATCCCGCAACGCTTTGCGAATTTCGGTCGAGCCATATTTGCCATAGAGTTTGTGCAAGCCGACGGGCGCGATCGCACTCACACCAATGCCGCGTTCTGCACAGAGTCGTTTCAGGCTCTCGACATTTCCGCAGCGGTTTTTGCCAAACCCATAATCTTCCCCGACCAGCACATGTCGGATGCCAAGTCCGGCGTGCAGAACCTGCTCGACGAACTGCGCATCATCCATATCGCGTAGCGTCGTATCGAAAGGAATTTCGTAGAGCCGATCAACGCCCAGATCACGTAAAGCCATCTCGCGCACACGGGCGCTCATCAGGCGGAAAGGGTCGGCGTCCGGTTTGAAAAAACGATAGGGATGCGGCCGAAACAGGCCAATTCCTAATGGGGCGCCCAGATCATCTGCAATCGATTGCGCCTGCGCGATGACAGCTTGGTGTCCCCGGTGGAGACCATCAAAGTTCCCCAGCGCGATGACCGCACCTTTTGCTGCGTCTGGGAGGTCCGCGTAAGTCGTAAAGCTCTGCATGAAATCGATCCTGTCAGACTCGGCGTAGGCCTCGCGTCTCTGGTATCAGCTCGACCGCTTTTGCACAAAGACGCCGGCATCTCCGCGACAGATTTTCACACCGTCCACTTCGCAGTAACATTTCATTTTCACGCGTCCAGTGCGTTCATTGATCTCAGCCACCTCTGCGACTGCGATGATCTCGTCTCCGATGAACGCTGGCTTGCGAAAGCGAAGGTTAAGCTCAACAAAAACAGCGCCCGGTCCGGGCAGGTCGTTTCCTAAAACGGCGGAGATAAAGCTCGCCGACAGGGCGCCATGTGCAATGCGGCCGTCAAAGCCTGCGGCCTTGGCGGCCGCTTCGTTCACATGAATAGGATTATGGTCACCCGTAATATCGGCAAAGGTATCGATCATCTCAGCCGTAATGGTTGCGCGCGTCTCGCTCCGCATGCCGATCTCAAGGTCTTCGAGGTAGAATTTTACGTCCATGATTTTTCGCCTAGCAAAGCCCGCCCATGCTTACCATGATAAATGCGGAGCAACATATCGCGCGGAAATGCCGTGTTGACCCAGAAGCGTTTTGAAACGCGTCTCCGTCTCGCCGTAAAGTCCGTCTTGGATAAACAAACAATCCATCCCTTCGCGCTGTGCGCCCATCAGGTCGGTAAAGATGTTATCGCCAATACACAGAATGCGCTCCGGCGGCGGAACATGGCCCGTGACTTCGGACAGCCAAGCCCGACAGAGGCGATAGATCGGCGCGTGTGGTTTGCCCGCATAGATGACCGTGCCGCCCATCTCTTCATATAGCTTCGCCAGCGCCCCGCCGCACCAGATAACCCGCTCACCGATTTTCACTTTGATGTCAGGGTTCGCACAGACCAGCGGCAAGTTCCGCGACCGCGCTTCGCCGAGAAGTTCGGTATAATCTTCGGGCTGTTCCGTATCATCAAACATGCCCGTGCAAGAGATAAAGGCTGCGCCGTCGAGATCAGAAAAGTTCAGCTCAATCCCGGCATAAAGCGGATCATCGCGCTCTGGCCCGATCTTAAACGCGGGTCCCGGTGCGCGGCGGGACAGCTCGTCAATCGTCGCATCGCCAGAGGTGACAATCGCGTCCCAAAACTCGCCCGGAACGCCGAGCTGCAGAAAACTGCCCGGAATTGTTACGGACGGTTTGGGCGAATTGGAAATGAGGACAACGGGGGCACGTTCACGGAAGCGCTCCAAAGCTTCGCACGCCGCAATAAAAGGCACGCGACCATTGTGGATCACACCCCAAATGTCGCAAAAGACAGCATCGTAGTCCGCGGCGACTTGGCCAAGACCAGAGAGAGATTGGAAGTTGTCTGACATGGGCGCGACCTAGGTCAGAGACGCAGAAAGTGCAACCTTTGCAGCGGCAAGTCTGCGCTTACGTCTGCTCGCGCAAAGCGTCGATATTCCCGTCCCAATCTTGTCCATCAAACGCGATCCGTCGCGCAACCGTCATCGTGCCAGCGGCAACGCAACGCAGGTTGACGCTCCACGCCTCAGGATGACTACGCGGACGGTAGAGCGGTTTGATACCACAGGTCCGACAGAACATATGTTTGGCCGCATGGGTGTTGAATGTGTAAGTCGTAAGTGCGTCTTCGCCAGAGAGAAAGCGCAATTTCGCTTCGGGCACGAAAACATGCTCATAGCCGGTCATGCGGCACATCGAACAATTGCAATCGGTCACATCCACGGCCGCTGGGGCGGAGAATTCAAATTGCACTGCGCCGCAATGACACCCACCGCGATGGGTCACGTTTCCCATCAGTCAGACCCGATCGGCCCACCGGGCGGCAGCTGCTTCGCCGGCACAACAGGCTTGCGCGCAACAGCCGGACGATTGCGATAATTCTCGATCTCATCTGCGAGCCAGCGATCCGTCGTCGAACCATTTCGGAGCGCTTGTTCCAAATCGCGCAAGGCGGCACGAGTTTGGGCTTTCACGGCTGGACCACTGTCGCTGTCGGCAAGGTCCATCAGGCCATAGGCGTAGCGCGCGCGCACGACATCTGCGATGGCGGCTGTGCGCCCCTGCCCGCGTTGGCGCAAGACCCGGCGGTTTATGGTCGACAACATGTCTTCAAGGCCAAGGTTCGCGCGATCGCGGCGGTGGAACTCGACCAAGCGCGCAGCCCGTTGCGGGTGAAGTAATGCATCAAAGCTGACCTCTGCCGCTGTCCCTGCCGCTGCGACAGTATCAAACGCCGGATAAGCGGTTTTCCGAAACAGCTCACGATCTGAATCCGCAAAGGAGAAACTGCCCAATGTCGGGGTGAGATGCGAAAGCGTGGCATCTGATATATCCAACGTTGACGGGTCAACCGTGTCCAAAATGGCTTCCAGCGCGGCGCGTTGACGGGCGGGCGAGACGATCTCCGCCGCACCAGCATCGCCATAATTAAAGGACATGCCGCCGACCAGCTTGGACGCTGCCACGACCTGATAACGGTGATAGAGATAGATCGGCACAATCGCCGCGTTCAGATCAGATTGTGGTCGTCCCGACGGGAGATTGTCTGGACCAAAACGCTCAAGTGCATAAGCCCGCACCGCCATCACGTTCTTCAAACTTGCAACAGGGTCCGCGCCATTGTCCCAGACGCTACCCTCTGGATGCGCTGTCCCGACACCGCGCCCATCGCGGTCTGCGATGTAAGACAGGCCGGAGTCAAAAGCGTCATCGAGAATGGCGTCGCGCTCTGCGTCTGTATTTTCGCCGTACAGCCATTTCGCCGTGACCTTGTCCCACTCACCAATGCCGACGCCGTAGGCATTAGAGACATTTAGCTGACCGTCCACCAGCCGCACGTCCATCGCGGGGTAATCCATGACCGAGGCTTTATCATCTGTGCTGGCGGCGAAATTATGCGCAAAGCCGAGGGCGTGACCGACCTCATGCGCAGACAGCTGTCGAATGCGGGCCAGAGCCAGCTCGACAGGATCATCCGGATCGCCGCTATCGGTTTTCCCCGCGCCCAGCAGGCCTTCGAAAATCATGCGGTCTTGGCGCACACGTAGACTGCCCAGATTGACGTGGCCTTTGAGCATCTCACCCGTGCGCGGATCGGATACCCCGCCGCCATAGGACCAACCGCGCGTCTGCCGATGCACCCATTGTACGGTATTGTAACGAATATCGAGCGGGTGCGCGTCTTCGGGCAGAATTTCCACGCGATAGCCATCCGGCCACCCTGCCGCCGCAAAGGCATCTTCCCACCATCGTGCCCCATCGACGAGGGCCGAACGGATAGGCTCTGGCGCACCACCATCGATGTAAAACACGATCGGATCGACGACATTGCCATCCGCATCCCGCTCTAAGCGGTAGCGCCGCGCAAACCGTGTTTCGATATTGTCAGAGAGCTCAGCTGAGTAATTATAATGCACCTCTTCAATCGCGCCAGAACGCGGATCAGCAATTAATGGCGTATAGCCCGGCTCTGGCAGGCGAACGAAGCTGTGATGCGTGACAAGGGTTGCGTCCCGACCATTTGCCGCCGTCGTCGCAACTTCGCGGCCTGGGTCGGCAGAACTTAGCGTGAAGAACACATCGATTTCGACATTGTCTTCAAAGGCAAAACTCTTCGTCGTGTCGATAAAGGTCCGGTCTTTTGCGACTGTGAACGCGCCTTGATCCGCATCCTTCAAATATTGAACAAGATTGAGAAAATCCGACGTCAGGAAAGCCGTCATATCCACGACGATCCCATCTCCGGATTTATCAATAATGGGCAGGGTTGCGAGAAAGGATGGCGCGAAGCTCTCGGCCACAGCGCGCGTTTCCAGCGGGTTGTCTGTTTTCGCGCGATAGCTCAAATTCCGCTCGACGAGCACGACCTTGTCGCCCCGCCGCATCACATCAACCACGCGTCCACTCTCGCCCCAGCCACGATCCAGCCCGACGGGGTTGGACCCCAGCCCCGCCGAGAGCCGCGCCGCATGGATGAAGGACACCAAAGGCTCTCCCGCCTCGCCGTCTGGCAGTTTCACCAAAATGCGATTGGAGTCTGTATCGACGTAAAGATCGAGAAAGCCTGAGCGATTGTCATAGCTGGTATAGCTCGCCCCGCCAGAAGATCCGCCCGAGGAACTGGACGGCGCTGGTGCGCAGGCGGCGAAGAGAAACACGAGGGGGAGGATCAGATAACGCATGGTCACTGTTTAACCATGCGGCCCGATTGGACAAAAGGTCGAAGTTCGGAATTTTACCTCCAGCATGAAACACCCTCGCCAGAAATCTGCGCGTAAAGTGGGAGGCATATAGACAGACGCGCCCCGTCGCCCTATCTCGCCTAAATGAGCCAACCTTGCCAGATCTACCTTCTCACGCCGCCTACCATCTCCGATGTTAGCGACTTTTGCGAAAGCCTTGCGCGCACGCTTGCTGCGGCGCCTGTGGCCTGCCTGCAAATCCGTTTGAAAGACATAGAGAGTTCAGCGCTCGTTCAGGCCGGAACGGCGATAACACAGGTCTGTCATGCGGCAGGGGTGGAGGTTATTCTCAATGATCGCCCCGATCTTGTGGCAGCGATAGGCGCGGATGGCGCGCATATCGGGCAGGACGATATGGACTATTTTTCATCCCGCGAGCTGTTGGGGGGTGATGCCATCATCGGTGTAACCTGCCATAACTCGAAGGAATTGGCGTTTGCAGCTGCAAGCGCAGGTGCGGATTATGTCGGGTTTGGTGCGTTCTTTGACACGCCAACAAAGACGCCCAAAGCCCGCGCCGAGTTGGAGATTTTGTCATGGTGGCACGAAGCCGTCGAAATACCGAGTGTCGCAATTGGCGGGATCACCGTGGACAATGCGAAACAGGTGATCGCCGCGGGCGCGGATTTCATCGCGGTGTCGTCCGGCGTCTGGTCACATCCGGATGGGCCGGAAGCCGCCGTGCAGCGATTGTCATTGCTTTGCTCGGAGCATTCGCCCCCGCCGCACTAGCGACACCGACGCTGTCAAATCCAGCGGAAGTCCAAGCGAATTTCGACGCGGCTCTCGCGGCGTTCAACACAGGCAATTACACGGAAGCCCTGCGCCAAGCTCAAGTCGCCGCTAATCTCGGAAATTCTGATGCTGCCGTCATGGCCGGCTATATCCTGCGCAATGGTCAAACGGGTCGCGCGGATATGATCTCCGCGCGGGGTTGGTTTGAACGCGCCGCCGCGCTGCGAAATCCTGACGCTTATGTCGCCTTGGGCGAAATGGGTGTGCGCGGACAAGGCGGGCTAACACGCGCGGATGCTGTGGCTTGGCTGACACGGGCATCTGATGCGGGCCGGACAGACGCGATGCGCGCGCTCGCAGATTTGCACCGCACAGGCGAAGGCACCTCTCAGGACGCGGCAGAAAGCCAGCGCCTGCTGACAAAAGCTTCACAGAGTTTCGATGCGGAGGCCACAAAACGCCTCGGCGATCAGCTATTAGAAACCGACGCCCAAGCGGCCCTCGCAGCCTATGAAAAAGCGGCGCGCGCTGGACATGTCGAAGCGGCCTATGCCGCAGGTGTCATGTACGCTGAAAACTTCGACATTCGCCCTGATAGTGATGCTTCTGCCCGCTGGTTGAAACAGGCGGCTGAGGGGGGACATGCCGCTGCGCAAGCCGATTATGGCTTGCTTGTCTATCAAGGCTATGGCGCGACGCAATCTGACACGGACGCCGCCGCATGGTTCCGCAAATCCGCAGAGGGCGGGGATACAGAAGGCCAGTTCCTCTATGCGTTTACCCTCGCCAAAGGCGAAGGCGCCGCACAGAATTATGAAGGGGCTTATTATTGGATTTTACGCTCGATCCGCGGCAGTGACGCCCTACCCGAGGATCCCTACGCCGAGGATAAATCCGCCCTTCGTGACCGATTAGAAGCCAATGTCGACCCGGCCATTCTGGCACGTGCACGGGCGCGTCTGAATAACTAGCGGTTTGATCGGAACAGACTCCGAGAAATTTGGGGAAATCTGCTACCGAGACATCATGTAACACATAACAAGGCCAAGCTTTTCTTGGGGGTCTTCGTGTTGCGTGTCTTTGCTGCTTTTTTGTTTTTTGTCGCATGTCTGACGACCCCCACTGTCGCATTCGCTCAAAAATACAGGGGGCGTATTCCCTCCAAGCTTTGGCCCAGATCATAAGTCCGCTCAGTATCGTGTCGCCCTGAACACTGAGACCGATCGCTTCGCACAACGTCTTCATTTTCAACAATCGCTCGACGAACGCCGCGTCTGGCGCGTTGTTGGACAAACCCGCGAGACAAGTAGCTCTGACTTCGATTTCGACTACATCCAGGCTGAATTATTCTGGGAAATTGGGAAGCTCGATAGCAAATACCGCACGGGTTTGCGGTTCGACGCACGTTTGCGCGACGATAATCGTCCCGGGCAAATCGGAATTAATTGGATGCATCAATGGCAGCTCGAAGATGGATGGCGCGCCAGATTAGTTGGTTTATCAGCCTAGCAGATTGGCGAGAACCGAAGCGATGGCATTTCACTCGCCCCGCGCGCACAAATTGCTAAATCTCTATCTGGCGGTCCCTCCGTGGGCGTCGAATATTATGGCAGCTTTGGCAACACAGAGAATTTCGCCTTTAGCAAAGCCGGCCAAACCATTGGGCCGTTCATCTCTACAAAACTGACGGGAAAGACATCCATACTCGTCGAGGCGCAGTTTGGAGTCACACAAGCTGCAGCTGATACAGATCTAAGGCTTTGGTTGACGCAGGGTTTTTAGCCTAGCGCATAAACTGCTGAAGCTTACCCATGGCAGGCATCGCATTGGCCCGCAGGCGGGTTAGCAGCGCAATTTTTTCCGTCTCTTCCGGTGTGACCTGTGCGATCATATTGGAGAAGCCGTCTAGGCGCGCACTGCGCATCCACTGACGCAATTCTTTGTCCTGCCCCCAGAGCGCTTGGTTCATCATATTCGCCGCCATCATGCGTACGAAAGTGTCCAAATCATCCGGCAAGGGCACTACGCCGCAAAGGCTGTTGCGCTTGGTCGTATCCCAACCCTCACGTTCCCCGCGCGCTTCGATATGAGCGACATATGCGCCAGAGAAAACGGGCTGATAGGCGCGGACTGTTTGCGGGCGGATGACATTGCCTTCGAACACAGGCTTGGCGACATAGTCTTTGATCGCGCTGGCTGAGCAATCTACGATGACGTGACCCAGCGTCGGTTCTGAGCTGCCATTGGTGAAGGTGATAAAGTCCGGCGTGATGGCGGCGACACGGCCTTTCCTAACAATGTCTCGCACTGTGCGTAGCGTATCTAATTCCGCTTCACTGATCGTTGCGCCGTGGAACATGGAGGGCGTGATATTAGGGTCAAGCCGGAGGAAATAGCCGCAATCTTCCAACCGCGCGAACATGTCTGATTTCGACGTGGCCTCTGCGATGGCTTGGAACAAGTTCGCTTGATTGCCGATCGTGTCGTTGAAAAACTCTGGCGCAGCTTGTGTGTTTTTACGGTTCAACAACCACGCGTCACGCGATTTGACCCAGCGGATTTTCTTTGCTGGAACATGATTTTCCAGCAACCAAAGAATGGCGTCGATCCCGGTCTTACCGCCCCCAACAACCGTATAACCAGCGGGCTGATCCGTGATCTTTGGAAGGTCGTTTAGCGGCATGAAACGCACGCCTTCGGTCACCTCAAAATTCGGCGTATGCGTGGAAGGCACCGTTGTGTTCAACAATGTGCAGTCGACCAGCTTTCCATAATCCACATCCCAGCTTTCTCCGCTGAGCTTATGTGCAAAACGTCCCTCACCTTCATAATTGCATAAGGGGAAAAAGCGGACACGGCCCGTCTCGATAAAGCCGCGCATGACGTCTTCGAAATAGGCAAGAATTTCGGCACCCGTCGCGAGATCCGCGAGACCTTTATTCAGACCCATCTTGTCAATCCGGCCATGTTCCAAGGCCTTGGAATTTACGCCGTAAAAGGCGCTGGGCTGATGCAATGTGACGAAGGGATAGGCCGAGTTCCAATGCCCGCCGGGCTTTGCAAAACGATCAACTATGACAATGTCCGCGTCGGTTTCATCCAGCAGCGTATCGACAAAGGCGAGGCCCATCGCCCCACTGCCGATGACAAGGTAATCTGTTTTGATCTTTTCGCTCATGCACCGCGCCTAACACGGCCTGCGCGTCAGTCCAATGTACGTGCGAGGCGGAAGCCGTAATCATCATAGCGATAATCGGTGACATATCTGACGCGCGCAGCCGCGCGCATTTGATAGCCATGTGTCACCCAAGACCCGCCCTTCATCACACGGTAATCGCAATCCCCGTCGCGCCGCGCATCCGCTCGACCGGAAGCTGCCGTATGATCAACATTCCAGCAATCCTCGACCCACTCATAGACGTTGCCGTGCATATCGTGGAGGCCGAACGCATTCGCGGGATATTGTCCAACGGGCTGCGTCTTGCGGTAATAAGCGCCTATCTCTTCCGTGCCGTAAGGCGCCTTACCGTCGAAATTCGCGACCCGGGCCGTAATGTCATGGCCGTGGCCAAACGGGGCGCTCAGACCACCGCGCGCGACATATTCCCACTCGGCTTCAGATAGCAGGCGGTATTTGCGGCCCGTCTCTTTATTCAGCCATTGGAGATAGCGCTGCGCATCGTCAAAGCTAATGTTGATGACGGGGCGATTGCCGCGACCCCAGCCGCCGTCTTTCGGACGATGTCCGGCGCATCCGCCATCTGCGACACAGGCGTCCCATTGCGCAAAGGTTACTTCGAATTTTCCGACTTCAAAGGCGTGGTCGATCTCTGTTTCTCTGGCCCCGTTTTCGTAGCGAGCGCGTCGAAATTCCGAATTTGGAGAGCCGAGATGGCCGCGCCCAGGTTGAACTCGCACCATTTGCAGACTGTCAATGAGGGCTTCGCGCGCATCGCGCTTTTGTTTTTGCAGACGTTTTGGAAAGCTATCGACGACTTCTGGCGCGACTTGTGCCTGCGCGGATATCGGCGCGAGCGTGGCCCCACCGATCCATGTGGCGATACATAAAGGTGCGAATGCCAATTGTTTCATATCAATCTCCCCGCCCTCCCCAGAGCGATCTAGAGATTGACCAGCCGCTGTATAAAGACACGTTAACGCTCCGCCGACATCACGAAATAGAGTTAATTCGCTATGACTCAGGCTGATAGATTTGCGCGTCAATCCGGTGTGTAATGGTGAAAGTCTTGCCAGCCAAGTCGGTAAGCATCACCGCGTGTTCCGCATCAAATTCACGAACGGTTTCGGGCGATAAAGCTGCACCAATCCCGCGCAAAGCGCGCATCCGGCCACGCCAACCTTCGGCCGTAAAAGGGATATCGGCGTCAAAGACAAAGCTACCCACCTTTACCCAGCCTTCACCCGGCATGGTGTGCGCCATGACGGGTGTGGCCCCATCCCAATCTGCGCCGGACCAAGCCGGGTTATATTTTAAAACGAGCCCTTCCGATGCGGCGACGATAGGATCTTCGCGCGGAAGAAAAGAGAAACCGCAGATCGCAAGCCGTCCGTCGGGACGCAGGACCTTTCTAATCCGTTTTAGCGTCGCCGCATGATCGAAATACCACCAACATTGCAACGCTGTGACGGCGTCGAAACTGTCCGCATCAAAGATATCCGCATTGGCCGGCGCGACGCGAAAATCGACAGTGAGTCCCGCGTCTTCGGCCAAACTGCACCCTTGGGCGATCTGGCCGTCGGACAGGTCCGTTGCTGAAACCTGACATCCGCGTGCGGCTAGCGCTCTCGCCAACACGCCCGTTCCTGTGCCAATATCCAAAACAGATTGGCCAGACTGGCCCACACCATGTTTCGCCAAGCGCGCATAAAATTCTGGCGGCGGTCCCGGGCGATGTTTCGCATAATCCGCGGAGGTAAGTCCCCAATCGACAGAGGCACCCGCATCGATATGCGTTTTAGACCGAGTCTTAATGGTCGTGTCCGGGGTTTGTGCGGGCGAGTTTGCGCATCAATCCCGGCCAGACGAGATTGTCGCCCATGCCAGGAACAAAGGCGGCGGCGCCCTGCATATAAACGCGGTCGCCCATTTCCTGCGGTTCTTCGATGAGATGTTCTTCACCACCCACGCTTTGCGCGAAAATCTGCGCTTTGCAGGCATTCTCGAGGAAGTACATGCGCAAGAAAGCCGTGCCACAGGTCGGTCCCAATGTCAGCGTGCCGTGATTGCGCAGCATTAACAGAGACTTCTCGCCGAGGTTTTTGACGATCCGATCCCGTTCGTCCAACTCCAGCGCGATGCCCTCATAATCGTGATAGGCGAGATCATTATACACCTGCATCGACATTTGTGTGTAGCGGCGCAGGCCCTTTTTCTGGGCACTGACCGCCATGCCGTAAGGCGTATGCACATGGATGACACAGCCCGCATCGGCCCGCGCATTATGGACGGCAGAGTGAATCGTAAAGCCCGCCGGGTTGATGAAATAAGGCGTGTCTTGGCAGACTTTGCCTTCACCATTAATCTTGACCAGCGCGGATGCCGTCATTTCGTCAAACATGACGCCATAAGGATTAATCAGAAAGCGATGTTCCCCATCTTCATCGGGCAGTCGCGCGGAGATATGTGTGAAAACCAAATCGGTCCAACCGTGCATCGCGCACAGGCGATAGGTCGCAGCCAATTCTAATCGCGCTTGCCACTCGGCGTCAGAGACCTTGCCTTCAAGGCGTGGGACCTCGGTTGGATCAGGGATAACAAAGCCCCCCATGCTGCCGAGGGCCTGTTGCGGTTTATTGTCGGTTTGTGCGTTCATGGTCGTCTCTCCCGTCTTATGCCGTAACACTAGCTTGCACGCGGCGTTTGGCAAGTTATGGCAGACACGTGAAATCTGCATGGAAATTTGGAACACTTCCGGATGGGCGAAAGGTGACAGCCTACCGTCTGGGCTCTGAGTCCGGATTGAGCGCCGTGGTTTTGGACTATGGCGCGACCTTACAGGCCTTATGTCTGCCAGACGGGCAGAACGTCACGCTGGGTTATGACACGCTGGAGGCCTATCTCAGCGGGCAGGACTATCGCGGCGCGATGGTCGGGCGAAATGCCAATCGGATCATCGGAGCCTCATTTAAGATCGGCGGTCAGACATACAATATTCCTGCGAATGAGAGCGGCAATAGCCTTCATAGCGGACCCGCAGGTTTCGAAAGCCAAATGTGGGATGTTAGCCGAGACGGTGAAACGCTCGTCCTGCGACATAGCTCTCCCGACGGGCATCAAGGTTTTCCGGGCGCGGTCAATGTCGTGCTTCGGGTCCGCATAAACGGCTTGTCGCTTCGGATGGAGATGCAAGCTGAAACGACGGCGCCTACGCCCATAAATCTGACGTGGCATCCCTATTTCAATCTCAACGGCGAAGGCCGGATCGACGGGCATGATTTGCACGTCGAGGCCGATCACCGCACGCGCTTAGATCAAAGCGAACCTTTGCCCGTTGAGCAGACACGCTTCGATTTTCGTCAGAGCTTGCCCCTCGGGAGTGTGCGTCTGGACGATAATTATGCAGGCGTCGGCAAAGCGCGTTTACGTGCAGGTCGGACACGTCTCACGGTCGAAAGCTCCCTGCCTGACATGCAGGTCTATACGGGGGACGGGCTGGACGTGCCGCGGTCAGGCATTGCGCTGGAGCCCCAATTCCGACCCGATGATATCAACCGGGAGAGAAAGAGCCTCTTACGTCCCGGCGAGACCTACGATCATTGGATCGAATACAAGTTCGAGAGCTAGAGACAGCTCTCCGCACGAACCCAATCGAGACCTTGCGCTTCGGCGACGGCTTCAATCGTCAGCTTGCCTTCGCAGACATTCAGACCATTGCGTAGATGCTCATCCTCACGCAGCGCGTCTTTCCAACCCTGCCGCGCGATCCGCTTGGCATGATGAACCGTCGCCGCATTCAGCGCATAGGTCGAGGTTCGCGCCACGGCGCCGGGCATATTCGCCACGCAATAATGCACGATACCATCGACGATATAGGTCGGGTCAGCATGGGTCGTCGGCTTGGACGTCTCAAAGCACCCGCCTTGATCAATCGCGACATCGACGAGGACCGCGCCCGGCTTCATCGTCGCGAGCATTTCGCGGCTGACGAGGCTTGGCGCTTTAGCGCCCGGGATCAGCACGGCGCCGATGACGAGATCCGCTTCTGCTAAGCGCTGGGCCAAAACGGCAGGGGTCGAACGTTCAATATTCGCGCGCACGCCGAACTCATAAGACAGGCGTTCCATGACTTCGTTGGAGCGTTCCAAGATCGTCACATCCGCCTGCATCCCGACCGCCATGAGTGCGGCGTTATAGCCGACATCGCCGCCACCGATGACGAGGACTTTGCCTGAGTTCACACCTGGCACACCGCCCAGCAGGACACCGCGTCCGCCATGTTCTTTTTGCAGCGCATTTGCGCCCGCTTGGATCGACAGGCGTCCCGCAACTTGGCTCATCGGTTTCAGCAAAGGCAGCCCGCCACGCGGTGAAGTCACCGTCTCATAAGCAATACAAACCGCGCCGCTGCTGATCAGCTCTCGCGTTTGATCCGGATCGGGTGCGAGGTGGAGATAAGTATAAAGAATTTGTCCGGGGCGCAGCATTGCACGTTCGACGGCTTGGGGCTCTTTGACCTTCACGATCATATCGCAGGCGGCGAAAATTTCCTGCGCCGTATCGATTACTGTCGCGCCAGCTTCAACGTAATCAGCGTCCATCGATCCAATGCCTGCACCAGCATTGGTTTCAACGTGAACCTCATGCCCATCGGCCACGAGTTCCGCGACGGATTCCGGCGTCAGCCCGACCCGATATTCCTGTGATTTGATTTCCTTTGGCACACCGATGCGCATGTCTATCTCCCGCGTTATCTGCTGCCCCAATAGACTAGAGTGCGAGATAAGATTTCCATTTCTACGCTGGCGCAGCGTGATATTTCAGGATAACATCCGAATAAATATGATTTTCTTCGGATAAATTATGCAAATATCAGATATAGACCGCAAAATCCTCCACGCCTTGCAAGTGAACTGTCGTCAGACCTCCGCCGCGATTGGCGAGCAAGTCGGGCTGTCCGCCTCGGCCTGTCATCGGCGCATTGGCCTGCTGGAAGAGCGCGGCCTGATCGAGCGCTATGCCGCACGGTTGAACGGAGAAAAGCTGGGCTATGCTATGACGTTCTATGTAGAGGTCACGCTGGAGGGCCAAAGCGAAGCGATCCTTAGCGCGTTTGAGCGCGCGGCCGTCGCCCGCCCAGAAGTGCTTGAATGTCACTTGATGACGGGAGAGGCGGATTACCTGATAAAAGTCGCCGCGCCGGATGTCAGTGATTATGAGCGCATCTATAAGCGCATCATCTCGGCCCTGCCCCATGTCAGCCGCATTCAATCCAGCCTCGTCATGAAATCGGTGAAGCGCTGGACGGGCTACCCCGCATTGCCTAATCTTTGAGATGATTGAGACCGTGACCCACCTGCCTAGTCTGGCACCATCATCAGAGAGATAGACATGATCCAAATTTCCGCGACTCCCCTAAAAGCCTTTGCGTGGGCCGTGATTGCGTTTGGGGCGATATTAATGCTTGCCGGCTTCACAGCGACCCACGCCCCAGTCGATTTGTTGTTCCAGCTATTTCACCCAGGTCCGGGCGATCCAGTTTGGGGACAGCATATGCGTTTTTCGACAGGCCTTATGGGCGCTGTGACGTTTGGCTGGGGCATGACGCTCTTAGCACTCGCACAGCACAGTCCTGCAATGGGAGCTGCGGCGAAAGCTGTCTGGTCGTCAGTCACGATCGCGATGACGATCTGGTTCATTGTCGACAGCATCATCAGCATTGCCAATGGATTTTGGGTCAATGTCGTCAGTAATGTTGTGCTTGGCTTATTATATCTCCTCGCCACGCATAAGAGCGGCGTGTGGAAGCTTTAACTACTCTTCCCGTCCCGCCCGCGTCATGGCGTCTGTTGCGGGTTTTAGGATGTAATTCAGCACGGACCGGCTCTCGGTCTGCATAAAGCTCTCGGCTGGCATACCGGGCATGAGTGTCAGGCTTTCGTCCAGACGTGCCAGCTCTTCCGGCGGGACATCCACTTCGACTTCGTAATAGGGAAAGCCCGTCATTTCATCGATCTGACGATCCGGCGCGACCTTGACGACAGAGCCGAAGAGTTCCGGTGTGCGGCGCGCATTAAAGGCAGAGAACCGCACGCGCGTCAGCTGTCCTGGATAAACCTGATCAATATCGCGCGGCAGGACCTGCGCAACGACGATCAGCTTGGCATCGGCCGGGATGATTTGCATCAGCTCTTGGCCCGGCGCGATGACGCCACCTACCGTTGTCACGCCCAAATTATGCACACTGCCATCGACAGGTGAGACGATTTCGATCCGTCCGGCTTGGCTCTGCGCAGCGGTCAGCCTTTCCGTAAAACCAGACATTTCCGTTTCGGCAGCCCGTAGCTCTGTCAGGACTTCGGATTGGCGATCCCGATCAAGCTGGCGGATTTGTTCCCGCGTCTCGGCGATGGCGCCTTTCAAGCGATTGACCTCTGACTCTTGGTTTTGGATCGACCCGCGCAGGCGCAGCTCTTCGCGCTCCAGCGCTAAGACGGCCGGCTCTCCGAGATAGCCCTTTTCGACGAGTGTGCGCTTGGCATTCGCCTCTTGTTGGATTTTCGCAACCTGATCATTTTGCGACGTAATCAGTGATTGCAGACCTGTAATCTGATCTGACAGCTGAGAGACGCGCTGGCGGAGTTGCGAAACCTGCCCCCGCGCGGCGGCGATACGGGCATTGAACAGCTTTTCTTGACCGTCCATCGCCCGGGCAACACGCGGGTTAGATTGCGCTTTAATGAGTTGCTCAGGCCAGTTGATTGTCAGAGCGCCATCACGTTCTGAGCGCAGGCGCGTCACGCGAGCCAGCGTTTCATTCAGCTGTACGTCGACGATCTCGCGATTGACGTCTAGCATTGTCGGGTCGAGGCGCAGCAACACGTCACCCGCCTTCACCTCTTGTCCATTTTCGACAAGGATTTCCCCGACAATCCCGCCATCCAGATGCTGAACGGTTTTGGGTTTACCCTGCACTTCGACAAGGCCGCTAGCCAGCACGGCACCGTTGATTTTGGCCATCATGGCCCAGCCAAACACGCCAATGACGAGCGCAGCAATCGTCAGCATCCCCCAGCGCAAGTAAGAGCGGTAGGAATCTGGCTGTGCGGCAGAAGTCGGCTTCTGTGCAAGTTCGAGGTTCATGTCGCTTTATCCTCAGTCTGCGCCGTGGTGTCACCCTCGGGCGTCACGCTAAAGCCCCTTTTGGACGCGGGTTTAGATGTCTGTCGCTTGGCCGATTTCGTTGTCACGCCAGCGCGCGCCGCTTGGGCTTTTCGGGCTTCCATCGCCTGTGCTTTGAGTTTTTTCATGACCTCATCTTTGGGCCCAAAGGCTTCCTGCTGGCCATTTCGCAGGGACAAGATCATATCGACAGCCGCAATGGCTGACGGACGATGCGCCATGACAATGACGGTTTTTTTCCGCTGCCGCGCAATCGCAATCGCGCGGGTCAGGGCCGCATCCCCTTCTGGGTCCAGATTCGCATTGGGTTCATCCAGCACGATCAGCACGGGGTCACCATAAAGCGCTCTGGCCAAAGCCACGCGTTGCAACTGCCCGCCCGACAAGACCGTCTGACCAAGGCCCACGCGCGTGTCATAACCATCGGAGAGTTGCAGTATCAGATCATGGACACCGGCCCATTTCGCCGCTGTCACAACCATTTCATCCGTTGCACCGGGGTCGAAGCGCGCAATGTTTTCCGAAATCGTGCCGTCGAACAGCTCAACAGTTTGCGGTAAATATCCAATAAAACTCCCGACCGCGTCCCGATCCCATTGATCGAAGGTCGCGCCGTCCAGCCTGATTGCGCCGCGTTGGGGCGACCAAACGCCCGTTAGCAAACGCGCCAGCGTCGATTTACCAGACGCCGAAGGTCCGATCACGCCAAGCCCTTGTCCGGGCTGGAGTGCAAAATTCAAATTAGACAGAATGGCTTTCGTCGCGCCGGGTGGAGCTGCGGTAACGCCTTCCACGCGCAAATTACCCAGCGGATCAGGGAGTTTCGTTGGCGTTTCGAGATCTGGGTTTTCGAGGTAAAACTCGTTCAACCGGCCATATGCATCACGTGCCGCCACGAAAGACCGCCACTGACCTATCGCCATCTGAATCGGCGCCAGCGCGCGACCTAAAATGATGGAACCCGCGATCATTGCACCGGGCGTAATGACGCCCATCACGGCGAGCGCGCCGCCGGCACCCAAAATGGCGGATTGCAAGAACATACGGAAAGACTTGGTGAAAGCTGTCGAACCCCCCTGACGATCAGACGCCATACGACCTTCTGTGCCGCCTTGCGTATTATAAGCCCGCCAGCGAGCTCGGATATTGCCCGTCATGCCCATGGCTTCAATCGTGTCGGAATTGCGCTGCGCTTGTGCGGCAAAAGCCTGCTCCATACGGCGCATTTTCAGGCTTTCGATTTGTGGTGTTTTCACCCGGATCGAGTTCCACCACGCTGCAACAGCGATAATGATCGCCCCGATCAACGCCAACACGCCCAGCGTCCAATGCAAATACCAAATCAAAGCAATCAAGAGCGGCGCCCAAGGCATGTCGAAGAAAGCGTTGGGGCCATTGCCGGACAGAAATTGCTTCATTGTCGAAATATCGTTCAGCGGCGTGGCTTGCGCCGTCTTACCACCTTTGGCCGAGCCGCGTAGCCAAGCCGAGAAGGCGCGATCCGTCATCGTCGACTCGAACTTATCCGCAATCCGCACAAGCACGCGGGAGCGCAAAAAGTCGAAAATCCCCATGAAAATATAGAGCACCACCATCAAAACCGAGATCGCGACCAGTGTCGGGATCGAATTGGACGACAACACGCGGTCATAGACCTGCAGCATGTACAGCGGTCCGGTCAGCATCAGAAGATTGACAAAAAACGAGAAGCTAAACACGCCCCAAAACGCATCGCGGGCAGAGGCTAACACCTCGCCCACGGGTGAGCGAAAACCGGTCCGGTCCGCATCGGGTGCTGTTGGTTTGACTTTCGGCATGCGCTCTCGTCCCCTGCTGAGCCCTTACGAGTTCTGCGTCTTTGACACATAAACCCTAATTCCACGTTGAGGTGAGAGAAAAAACCACGCCGCGACAGTTTGGAGCGCACGACGGGTGTGACGGGAAATTAATGCCTTGGACCGTTGAAAAGCGTGCCTTGCGCATGGACCCTGCCGCCTCGCTTCGCTATGCCTGATTCTGATATGTCGCCGCGTTTTGAAAAGGTGCGAAATCGCGTGAACCACCGGACGTCCATCAATACCGCGCGTCGTCGCCAGAGCTTAGGTTTGTCCGCGCTCTTTTTGGCGAGTGTTTTTGCCACGCCTGCTGTTGCGCAGATCGGGGATGTCTCGCGCACGGATGCGGATTTGAAACTCGCCGCTGACAGCCCGTTTCGTGATCCTGACATCATTTACTTGGAAGCCGACACGCTGATCAATGACGATGTGAGCCAGACGCTAACGGCTGAAGGGCAGGTTGAAGGTAGGTATCAGGACCGGACCCTGCGCGCCGATCGTGTGATCTATAACCTCGAAACAGGCGCCGTCTTTGCTGAGGGCTCCGTTGTGCTGGTGCAATCTGACGGCACCTCGCAATATGCGGATAAGTTGGAACTCTCCGATGCGTTGGAGGCCGGTACCGCCACAGGCTTTACAGCCCGCACAGCGGATGGTGGGGTGACAGGCGCCCGATTTGTCGCGCGCGGCGCGGACGGCGAAGTCGAGCTGTATAATGCCTATTACACAGCCTGCGAAGTTTGTGCTGAAGACCCAAATCCAAGCTGGCGATTGAAAGCCCGCCGCGTCACGCAGGACAAGAAGACGCGCACCGTGCAATATCGCGATGCCACACTGGAAATGTTCGGTATTCCGATCTTTTACACCCCTTACCTCGCCCATCCCGACCCAAGTGCGGACCGTGCCAGCGGGTTCTTGATGCCCTTTGGCGGGCTTTCAAACTCCAAGGGACTGAATGTCGAAGTCCCTTATTACTGGGCGGTTGATGACTATACCGAAGCGACGTTCACGCCGCATGTCTACACAAAGGTCAATCCCCTCTTAGAGCTGCAAGTCGGACGACGTTTCGCAACAGGTTTCATCGACATCGAAGGCAGCTTTACCTATGGCAGCATCTTCGACCGCAATGGCAATGCCTTTAACGATCCCGCGCAATTCACAAACCCAGATGGTGCGCCGCTAGACAAGGATTGGCGGGGGCACATCAATGCCAAAGGCTTGTTCACGCCAAATGATTTCTGGACCTATGGATTTGGGGTACAGCTGACCTCTGACGATAATTACCTCAATCGCTATGATCTCAATGAGAACAGCAACACGCAGGGTCTGTATGAGCCGATTTCGCGGCAGAACACCTCGCAAGCCTTCCTGATTGGTCAGGGCGATGACACCCGCTTGACGGTCTCGACCGTTCGCTATCAGGCGCGCCTCGACCGGATTATCGAAAATGGTGACGGCACATTTACGCTCAGAGAATTCGACGACGGCCTCTTGCCGGAACTGGCGCCACGCATCGAAGTGGAGCACTATGAAACTGATCCTCTGCTTGGAGGACGCTTTCAGCTTTCCGGCGATTTCACAGCGCTGACCCGCGAGTCAGGATCAGATTACCTGCGCGCTGTGGGCAAAGCCGAATATGCGAAAACATGGATCGCGCCAGGCGGCGTAGAGGTCAAACCCTTCGCCAACGCCCGTTTCGACGTGTTTGAGTTGGACGCCAGTGACATTGACGAAACGCTGGAAAGCAACAGCTTCTCGCGTAATTTGGGCCAAGTTGGCGTGGACATCCGCTACCCCTTTATCAAGACCCAAGGCAAAGGCACTTTCGTCTTTGAACCGCGGGTACAAGTCACGCAAAGCGTCGGCGATGCCAAGCTGGACGAGTTCACGGTCGAGTCGGGTGGGCGCGTCCTTAACCTCTCCGAGGACGGTGGCAATGCCGATCTTGATCCGGGCCTTTTATGGCAGACCAACAAGGCATCAGGCTTTGATTTCTGGCAAAAAGGCCTCCGCGCAGATGTCGGCGCCAGCCTGAACCTCAACTACGGCACAGACGGTTTTGCCGAACTGTTTTTAGGGCAATCCTTTGCCTTGGATACAGACGGCGAAGCGGTCGATAATCTGTCAGGCGTAGACGGCAGCTACCTCCTCGGCTCTGGCCTCTCCGGCGAGCAATCGGACATTCTGGGTCAGGTCAACTGGAAGCTTGGCTCGACGTTTAGCGGTCGGACGCGCGTGCGTTACAACGAACAACTTGAAGATTTCACACGGATCGACTCGCAACTCGCGATGAAAACGAAATGGGTCACTGCGGCAGCGCGCTATTATCGCCTACGCAGTGCAGCACAGCTCGTGACGCTCGACCCAGACGCCCCGCTGGAAGAGATCTCTGGCAAGGTGAATTTCCGTGTCGATAAGAATTGGACGGCGAGCTATGCGGCCTTCCGCGATCTGGATTCAGATGTCACACGGCGTCAGCAAGCAACTCTGCAATATCGCGATGATTGTTTGATTATCGAGCTAGGTTACGCACGTCGGTCTTTCAATAATGACGCGATCCGTGACAGCAACGATGTCAGCATTCGCTTCTCGCTACTAACCTTGGGTGAATTCGGCGAGCGCTAAGCCTCGCCGACACATGATTAGCCAACGAAGCTTTTCTCGACGACGAATTCGGCAGGTTGACTGTTGGAGCCTTCCGTTAGGCCAAAGCCTTCCACGATTTTAGCCGTGTCATCAATCATGTCCTTGGACCCACAAATCATGACGCGATCTGTCTCGCGCGAGAGCGGCGAGGTGCCTGCAACCTCGAACAGCTTGCCAGATTCCAGCAAGGTCGTAATACGGCCTTGCAGCGGGTGATCTTCGCGCGTCAGCGATGTGATGAGCTTCAGCTTGGGCGAGCCGTCTTCCTTCACGACCATTTCTCCGACCAACGGGTCATTGATCAGATCGTTCACCAAACGCTGTGAGTATTCCAGCTCTCCTGCCTCGCGGCAGGTGTGGGTCACGATCACTTCGTCATAACGCTCATAGGTTTCCGGATCACGGACCAAGGATGCAAATGGCGCAAACCCTGTTCCGGTAGAGAACATCCACAGCCGCTTGCCGGGAAGAAGCGCATCTAGAACCAGCGTCCCAACAGGCTTACGCCCCAATAGAACGGTATCGCCTTCTTTGATTTTTTGTAGGCGCGAAGTCAGCGGACCATCCTCGACCTTGATCGAGTAAAACTCCAGCTTGTCATCCCACGCGGGCGAGGCGACGGAATAGGCCCGCATAACAGGACGTTTTTGCTCTTCTGTCTTCGGCAGGCCGATCATGATGAACTCTCCCGTGCGAAAGCGAAAGGATGTCGGGCGCGTAATGGAAAACGCAAAAAGACGGTCTGTAAAATGCTCGACAGAGAGCACAGTTTCCTCGGTGGGCACATTCGACATGACGGGGGTAATCCGGTTGTTCAATTAGGGTCGCGCGCCACATAAAGCGGGTCACGACGGGTTGCAACAAACGATATAGTGAACTTATCGTTCTATATAAAGAACGACTGGCATATTTTTTTACGATGCATTTTTAAGCAGTTGAACGTGTGGGTCTGGTGTTTATCACATCTCTATGCGCGAAACATCTCGTCATATGGAGTTTCCGGCCCCGACGCTGGCCGATTGGGGGACAAAGGTCGCAGCAGGCCTGAAGGGCGCCGCTTTCGACAGCTTGGTCCGCCGCACAGATGACGCGATCGCACGCGGGCCACTTTTCACACAAGAAAATCTACCCGAAGACATCGCCGCCCTCCCCCGCGCGGTTGCTCCGAATCTGGAAGGTCGGCCTTGGCATGTAACGGAAATGATCGACGTTGCGGATGATCCTGCGACTGCGAACCACGCCGCGCTCGAAGCCCTTAACGATGGGGCCAGCGCGCTTTGGATTGTCAATGCCGGCAATAGTTCAAAACGTGTATTGGAAGGCGTGATAACGGACCTCGTGCCCGTAATTTCGGACTACGAAACTCACAAAAGCTATGAATATGAAGCCTCACAACTCTCGATGAGTATGAGCCATTCTGTAAGCCAAAAAGAGACCGAAAACCTTAGTCTCCCGCGCTTTGGAACGATAGACGTCCGTCCTGCGCATGAAACGGGCGGCACAATGGTTGACGAACTCGTCTATCTGGCCTTGCAAATGGCGGTCTATATCCGCTCAGATGAACCCTTTGCGCGCGTGCGGATCAGCGTTGACTCAGACACACATCTGAATATCGCAAAGCTCCGCGCGGCGCGGCGTATCATCGACACGATTTGCACCGCCGCCGACGCCGTTTCCCCCGCCATCCACGCCGTCACATCCCTACGGATGATGACCCAAACCGATCCTTGGTCCAATATGCTCCGTACAGCGAGTGCGAGCTTTGCCGCCGTACTGGGCGGGGCGACCTATATCACGACGCGCCCCTTCACGGACGCGATCGGCACGCCCACCGCCTTTGCGCGTAGCCAAGCTCGCAAACAGCAACTGCTTATGATGGCGGAGTCCCATCTTGGCCATGTGAACGACCCCGCATTTGGGGGCTATTTCCATGAGGCCCTGACGGATAAACTCGCGACACAGTCTTGGGAAGATTTCCAAGCGATTGAGGCCGAAGGCGGTCTGGCGCGCCAATACACCGCTTTTCGCCAGCGGCTTGAACGGTCCCGCGCAGCGCTGACGGCGCTAAAACCCGATGTGTTGGGGGTTTCTTTGCATCCGGCGGAGAGCTTGCGAGACGCTAAAGTCGTGAAAACGCACCGCACAGATCACGCGGGTTGGGGCCTGCCGCAGATCTGGCTGGAGGCTCTGCATGATTGATTTCACCAAAATCGATCTGGGACAGCCCTCTGTCGCCGCTGCGCAAGAAGAAAGCTTAGAGATGCCAGAAGGCCTCACGGTCAAGCCCACCTATAACGCAACTGACGCGAAGGGCTTGGACCACCTCGACAATTTGCCCGGCTTTGCGCCCTATGTTCGCGGCCCGTACCCGACCATGTTCGTGCAGCGCCCTTGGACCGTACGCCAATATGCTGGCTTTTCGACAGCGGAAGACTCGAATGCTTTCTATCGCCGCAATCTGGCGGCCGGACAAAAGGGTCTGTCCGTTGCCTTCGATCTCGCGACACATCGCGGATATGACAGCGACCACCCGCGCGTGCCGGGCGATGTCGGCATGGCAGGCGTAGCGATCGACTCGATCTACGACATGCGAGTTTTGTTCGATAAAATTCCGCTAGATAAAATGAGCGTCTCCATGACAATGAACGGCGCCGTCTTGCCGATCCTGGCGCTCTACATCGCGGCCGCCGAAGAACAAGGCGTCGCGCAAGCCGACCTCGCCGGAACGATCCAGAATGATATTCTGAAAGAGTTCATGGTCCGCAACACCTACATCTATCCGCCCAAACCCAGCATGCGAATTATCGGTGATATCTTTGAGCACACCTCTAAGCATATGCCGAAATTTAATTCGATTTCGATTTCCGGCTACCACATGCAAGAGGCCGGCGCGTCGGCAGATATTGAGCTGGCCTATACATTGGCGGATGGGTTGGAATATGTCCGAACGGGCCTCGCCGCCGGCATGGATATTGACCGCTTTGCCCCGCGCCTCTCCTTCTTCTTTGGCATTGGCATGAATTATTTCATGGAGGTCGCGAAGCTGCGCGCGGCGCGTCTTTTGTGGGCGCAATTAATTGGCGCCTTTGATCCAAAGAACCCAAAATCCAACATGCTGCGCACGCATTGTCAAACATCTGGATGGTCTCTGACGGCGCAAGATGTTTTCAGCAATGTGGGACGAACACAGATCGAGGCCATGGCCGCCGTCGATGGTGGAACGCAAAGCCTTCACACGAACAGTTTGGATGAAGCCCTTGCTTTGCCAACAGATTTTTCAGCTAGAATTGCTAGGAACACACAAATATTTCTCCAAACCGAAGGTCACCATGCCGATCAAATCGACCCTTGGGGCGGCAGCTATTACGTCGAAAAATTGACGCGCGACCTCGCCGAACGCGCGATGAGCCACATCGATGAAATCGAAAATTTAGGCGGGATGGCGGCGGCGATCGAAGCCGGTGTTCCCAAACAACGGATCGAAGAATCTGCTGCACGCATTCAGGCCCGCATCGACAGTGGTACACAAACTGTGGTCGGCGTGAACCGTTATCTATCAGACCAGAAAGATGACATCCCGATCCTCAAAGTCGATAATGCGGCAGTGCGGGCAGGACAGGTTGCACGGTTGAAAAAGCTCCGCGCAGATCGCGATACAGACGCCACCATGACAGCCCTAGATACGTTGACCAAAGCTGCGGATACTGGCGAAGGAAACTTACTAGAATTGGCCGTCGATGCCGCGCGGAAATTTGCGACTGTCGGCGAAATGTCTGACGCGCTGGAAAAGGTCTACGGCCGCTTCACCGCTAAACCCGCAGGCGTGCGGGGTGTATATTCCAGTGCCTTTGACGCGGACAACCCAGCCTTCAAAGACGCCAAATCCCGCGTCGCAGCCTTCACGCAATTAGAAGGTCGAAAGCCAAAAATCCTCATCGCAAAAATGGGTCAAGACGGGCACGACCGCGGGCAAAAAGTCGTGGCGTCGGGCTTTACAGATATGGGCTTTGACGTCGAGATCGGGCCCCTTTTCCAAACACCGGAAGAGGCCGCCGCGCTGGGCATCGCCAAAGATGTCGACATCATCGCGGCCAGCTCGCTCGCCGCAGGACACCTATCACTTGTGCCAGAACTGCGTGACGCCCTCAAAGCCAAGGCCCGTGAGGACATTTTGATTATCGTCGGAGGGGTAATCCCACCCGAGGACGTAGAAACCCTAAAGCAAATGGGCGCAAAAGCCGTCTTCCCACCCGGCACCAACATCGCAGAGGCCGTCTTAGAAGTCTTAGACATCGTGAACATGCGGGTCAGCCAAGGTGCCTAGCAACGTCTCTCCCCTCGTCCCATGCCGATGAAAGCCCGCCTCGCCCGTATTGCCGTTCGGCTTGAGCGGAGCTTCGACAGCCTGAAAACGCCTGCCACGCCGCAAGATATGCGAATTGACCCCTATGTCGGCTATGCCACGCCCGATCATATGATCTTACGCGGCCGTGTCCTAAGTCGCGCCTTGGATGCCGCCCAGCCAGAGATGAAAGACGACCCGACGCTTTGGGATAATTTTCGCGCTATGGCCGCGTTGTTCAACTCCAAAGAGGTCGAGGGCGTGAAGCTGGAGGCAAAAGGAGTCAGAACCAAAACGGATGAAGAAGGCTATTTCAGCCTCGCCCTACCCCGCCCGGAAGTTGCGTCAGGTTGGGAAACCGTCGTGATTTCCGGTGAGCATGGCCTGTCACGTAAACTGCCCGTTTTGGTCGCAAAGCCAGAGGCTGAATACGGCATTATCTCCGATATTGATGACACCGTCATGAAAACAGATGCATGGAGCCTGCGCCGGAATCTCTGGAACTCGATGACGGGCAATGCGCGCTCACGCTATGTCTTTCCAGACGCCGTTGCCTTGCTGGAGCAACTCCACGCCGAGAGAAACCCGGTCTTCTATGTGAGTTCATCACCTTGGAATTTGCACGGCTTTCTCGCCGAGATTTTTGACCGCGCCGGTCTGGTTCGCGGCCCAAAGTTTCTACGCGACCTTGGAATTTCCAGCACGAAGTTCGTGACAGGCACACATGGCGATCACAAAGGCGAGGCGATCGATACGATCCTCGCGGCCAATCCAGAGCTAGATTTCATTCTCATTGGCGATACGGGGCAACATGACCCGCATGTTTATCACGATGCCATTCAGCGCCACCCGGGCCGGATTCGCGAGGTCATCCTGCGCACACCGGGGCCCGGTGCGAGCAAGACAAATCTCGCTTGGATCGAAAAAATAAAATCCGGCGGCACACCTGTCTTCGCGGGGCCGGACTACACATCCTTGCTGGACTAGCGGGCGACGTTATCCGCCGCATTCACAAGCTGCATGAACTCACCGCGTGTCGCAGGCTCCAAGAACTGGCCATCTAGCGCGGAGGAGATCATCCGATGCGGCGTTCGGATGCCACGCATCGTCATGCAGAGGTGCTCACCTTTGGCCATGACGGCAACATTATCCGTGTCCAAGAACTTCTTCAGATCGTCAGAAATATCCGCCACGAGCTTTTCTTGCAGACTCAGGGCATGGGCGTTTTTATGCGCAATCCGCGCAAACTTTGAGAGGCCCAACACCTTATCCTCGGCAATATATGCCACGGACACATCGCACCAGAATGGCAGCATGTGATGCTCGCACATGGACCACACACGCATGCCCGTGACGGCCACCATTTGGTTGTGGCGGACAGATGAAAACGTCGTGTTGAGCTTGCCGGGATCATACTCGATGAAATCACGCCAAAAGTTCGCAATCCGGCGCGGCGTTTCTAACAAACCTTCCCGATCGGGGTTTTCACCGACGGCAATCAGCAGCTCGCGGACGAGCTCCTTCACGCGTGCGTGGTCAACCGTTTTGGATATAAGATGCTGTTCTGGCATGAAGCGGATTCCCGTTAAAAACTATCTACGCGCCTATAATGCCTTTCGGATGGCCTCAACCCGCTTCCGATTTACACCATTGTCAGAATATCCCACGCGAGAGGCCGAGCGGATGTGACAAATCTCGCCATCTTGCCGCACTTCAACGTCATCCATGAATTTGAATAAGCGGCTCATATAGGTCGCAGAGAGATACTCTGCCGTGCGCGATGTGATCGTCCCGCCCGTCGCTTCGATCGCTTTGGCAACAGCCGCCAGATTGCCAGACAGCGGCGCGACGGCGCGTTCGGGTTGGGTGCCAGCCTCTGAACATACGGCATTGGGGCGATCACCCGGTTCAGCGAGTTTGCCATCGGTGAGGCCTGGCGCCTCCCCCTTCTGACTAAAGATACCCATGACAATAATCGCGCCTAAAATCGCGACAAAAATCCATAGCCAACTCATGAGGCGTCGTCCTGTTCTGCATCCTGACGCATAACCTGCGCTATATAATCATCATACCAAGTTGGACCGCGTACGGATTGGAAAAACCCATTGTGACCGCCATTTTTATGGATGATCCGCCGCGCATTCTCATTTAGCTGAAGGCGCATAATATCGCTGACAGGAATGATCCCGTCATCCTCTGCCGTAATCATGGAAACCGGCACGGGACATTTTGAGAGATCATGCGGGTCCACGCGATAGGCGTCGAAATAGGACTTCATATCCGGGTATTCGGAGTATTTCGGCAAGAGCTTTGCCGTCATTTTCATGACTCGCTTCTCTGACAAAATATCAGAGAAATCATAAAGATGCGGAAAATGAAACTGCTTGAGCTTTAGCGAGCGTGTCCACTTGCGCAGGAAATACCAACGGTAGAGCGGGTTAACATCAACCAGCGGCGCAGCGCCCCACGGATCCACGACAGGGCTGATCGCGAATATATGTTTCAAATTTCGGATCGACAGGTCCCGTAGACTCCGCGCGATCCGTAAAGCAAAATTCCCGCCCAATGAGAAACCAACGATATAGACCGGCGCACCCTCGGCCAGCTTGGCAGCCTGTTTCACGGCATCGAAGACTTCGTTGAACAGGGTCGAGTAGAACAACCCCTCGTTCAAATCATGCGATCCGCCATGGTCGCGATAATTCAACCGAAATACAGACGCGCCGCGGTCATAGACTTGTCGTCCCGCCGTGACGACATAGGTACTGTCCTGCGAGCCCTCCCAGCCGTGGAGTAGAATGACGAGCGCTTTATTGTCTGGGTTGGGAGAATAGCTGCCGAGCAAGCGTGCGCCATCCTCGCAATCCATGACGCGCTTTTCCGCGACCTCCAGCATTTTGTTGGGCCCGCGTTTGCGGAATTTCAGACTCGCCATAATCGTCTGGATCAGGCTGTGTGACATCCAGCGCGGCGGGTTGAAAGGGCGCACACCAACGGGAAGCGGCGGGAGCTCAAACGCCAGAGCTTCTGCCGAGGCAGTTTCATCTGACGCTGTTGGTTCAACGGGCTGTTAAATATCAGCAGGCATTGGCGCTATAGGGGGTCAATCGTTGGTGGCACGCTACCGGAAAATGCAAACGGCGAGCCTTTGTGGGCTCGCCGCTGCGAAATTCATCATGAAGGGGGCTGTGCCCCGACACATGGCTTGACCTAGAGATCGTTCAAGAATGCGCCAAAGTGTGTGTTCTGTGCAGGGCTGAGGCCGAGCGTTTCAACTTGGCTGAGGATTTTTTTCGGGCAATCGCCGCGCAACACGATGGACGTTTTCGTGGAACCGTCGACATTCACGGCTTCGACTTCTGCGCTGATGCCGTCTTTTTCAAAGTGACGACGCGAGACGTCAGCCGCGAAATAACGAGACTTCTTAGACAGCGCATCTGTCAGTGTTTCCGGGTTGGCAACGGAGGAGCAAGACCCGCGGAATTTCGGCACGAAAGTCCCGATAATCGACGCTGTTGTGCGCTTCATTGGGAACTTTGTTTTCACGGAGCGTTCCCAATGTTCAATCGGCCCATCGGTCGAGATCATCGTGTGAACTTCCAATGTCTCATCATCGCAAAGCGTCGTGATCGTGTTGGAACGACCCGGCAGCAGGAAATATTTGTCGTTGTGGGCGCTGTCGCCCTGCGGATCAAATTCCGTTTCTACGGCCTGAACAATATCGTCGAGGTCGGAGTTATCGTCAAAGAAGCCGCGCCATTGATAGAACCGGTCGGGGCCATTGGCGGCGGAGCGGCGTGTCGGATTTAGGGGGCGGTTGTCGAGATAAAGCATGGCGTCCTTTTGGGGTTCTTTATTATTTGGGGCGGGAGGCGAAATATCGCATTTTCTGCAAGAGACAAGTTCCCTCGGCAGGTCATGGTGAAGATTATGAAACGATCTTCCCGATGAATATTCCACACAACGGGTCGGGTGGATTGCATATGCGACGTTGCATCATTCATATTCTTTACAAGATCTTAACAGAATTGTCAAAGTTTTGATTCTGCTCCGTAACGAGTTGGTTAACCCTGTTTCGTGATTTCCGGCACAATATGATAAATGGTGCTGTCTCTTAGCGGTTTCTTGCGGCCTTCTGTGTATGCCGATTTTCATGAGGATTCTCGCATGACATTCCGCACCGGAGACGAACTGGTCGCGCCCAGCGCGTTCAGCAAACTGGAAGGCGCCCTGCCCGCTTCTGCGGGATATGGGTATATTCCGGGCTTGGACGGGCTACGTGCGCTGGCCGTCGGGATCGTCATCCTGGCGCATTTGGGCTTAGAGCACATCGTGCCGGGCGGGTTCGGCGTCACGGCCTTTTTCTTTATCTCAGGCTTTCTGATCACACGACTGTTGCTCGCTGAAACAAAGGTCAAAGGTCGGATTGACCTCAAACAATTCTATCTGCGCCGGTTTGTGCGCTTGTACCCAGCTCTTCTGTTCATGCTGTTTGGTAGCACGGCGCTGTTTTGGGCGCTCGGCATCGGCGGACCCAGCCTCGGCGAGTTTATCTCGGGCGTCTTCTACACATCCAACCTCTATCAAGTCGGCGTGGACATGGGCATCGCCCAACCCGGCATGGCTTGGCGCCCACTTTGGTCGCTGGCCGTTGAGGAACATTTCTATCTCGTCTTCCCGCTAACTTTGGTGCTGGCTGGGGCGTTTTCCAAACGTCTGATGGTCATTTTGCTAGCTGTGCTGGCAGTTGTGCCCCTGTGGCGCGCCCTCGTCCCTATCGTCCTGCCCGGCGTCCCGGCAGAGGAATACACCTATATGATGACGGATACGCGGATCGACTCCATCGTTTGGGGCTGTCTGTTGAGCGTCTGTCTGGACCGCGAGAGTTGGCATGGCGTCCTCTCCCGTCTGGTCGGATGGCTGCCTGTTATCGCTGCACTTGTCGTGCTGGCAGCGACCTTTGTGATACGGGATGCGACCTTCCGCATGACGATCCGTTATTCCTTGCAGGGCATAGCGCTCTTCGTGTTGATGCTGAACCTATACTACCTGCCCAGCCTACGCTTTGGTTTGCGACTGCTAGAGGTGAAAACGCTCACATGGCTGGGGACGCTGTCTTACGCGCTATACCTGTGGCATTTCCCGATTGCGGATTTGACCTATCGCTATGTCGAGAGCGTGCCGTTGCAAGTCGGGATCATTTTGGGTGCAAGCGTGCTCTTGTCCTGCGTCTCATATTATCTGGTAGAAACGCCGTTCCTGAAACTGCGCAAACGCCTAGGCAGTCACGGTAAGCCGCCAGCGGAAGCTATCCTTTAGCAATCCCGAACCAAGCCACATGCGGCTTGGACCCCGGCCGCCACCAAGGCCGCTCATTCGCCCAAAGCTTGGACGCGGTCGCGACGAAGAGGAACCAGCTCAGGCTGTTCTGTTGCAAGATCGTGGACTCGGACAGCGAAAATACGGTGAAGAAGAACAGGCAGAGGATGACCCAATAGGTCTCGACCCCGCCGTGCTTAATCCGCTGAAACGCTAGGATGATCGTCAGAACCAGCAATGTCGAGAACAGGGCAATGACGACAACACCCGCTGACAGCCAGCTGTCAAACCAGCCATTATGCGCCGTCGGAACAGGCCATTCGAGCGCGGTTCGCACGTAGTAGCTGGGCCCCAACGGATCATTCCAATAGACGCCGTAGCCATAACCAAGCCACGGTTTCTCTCGGATCGCCTCGCTCAAAAGCGCCCAAATATCTGTCCGCCCCGTCAAAGTAGGGTCTTTCCCGATCAAGCCCAACGCCCACTCAGGGTCCGCCAACAAGACCCCTATAACCATGGCAACGCCTGCCAAGAGGCCAAATAAGACCGGAATGCGAAGAAACGGAAAGCGACGGAAAATACGTAACGCGATAAAAATAAGAATACAGGCGACGGAAATCAGGAGCGAGGTTTTTGATGTCGACAACAATACAAGGCCGAACGCCACAAGCCCGAGAGGCACCCAGAGCCAGCCCCGCGCAGGACGCATCGCAAACGCACACAGCGCGATCGCCACGCACTTCGTCATGACTCCGCCAAGTTGGTTCTTTTCAACCCAAGGCCCGCGCCAAGCCCCGACATGGATTTCTTGCATGATTCCGCGTTCAGGATTGCTCACCGCGACATAGATCGTCACCAGACAAAGGATAATCGCAACGGCGCCAAAGCGTTGGACCATGCCATTCCAGTCATAGCGCGCCGCAAAAGCCAGCGCCGCAAAGGTTGAAATCACCAAGGCCACGGCACGCCGCATCGTTACCCCAGGCTCAATCGACCAGAAATAGGTCAAAGCGCACCAAAGGACGCAAATAATGATCAGCGGATTAAACGCCACTAATCGCAATATCCTCGGTATATGGAACAGCGCTAGCGAGATGACCGCACCATAGGTGAAAAACCAAAGCGAGCGGGCAAAGGGGCTATCACCGAGGTCCAAGGCAGCCGCATCAGCAAAAGTAAGCCCGATCACCGCACCAGAATAAAACGTCAGGATCAGCACCCAAAGCGCTGACTCGCCCGCACGCAGCAACTGCCCCAGCGCGTGATTGCGCTGCTGTAGCTGTATTTGTGTGTAATCGGCGTAGACCATAAGGTGGGTCTGAACCGCTTCGATTAACGCCGCGTTAAGCATAATCCGAGACCCGCACCGAAATTATGGAATTTGACGGGCGGTGCGAGATATGGCTTACCCAACAAATGACACGATATTTGCCTCTAATCCTTGCAAGTCTTTTCCTCGCCGCTTGCTCCGCTTCGAGCTCAAAAACGGAATTGGAAAAAATCTCTGAGATCGCAGTAGAGACTTGCGGCGGTGCGGATAAAGTTGAAACCGTCTCGGAAGAAGGTTTTACCTGTAAGGATTAATGCGCTTGCCGCACTTTACGTGCAATCTTCAAACTCCATAATTACCGCATCTACGGCAAGATTTTCTCCTGGCGCAGCTTTGATACTGACAACACGACAGCGTTTTTCCGCGCGCAAGGTGTTTTCCATCTTCATGGCCTCGACCACGGCGAGGGATTGCCCATCCTGAACCTCATCGCCCTCTTCCACGAGGATCGACACAACAACGCCCGGCATGGGGCAGAGCAAGAGATTGGACGTATCCGGCGCAACCTTGATCGGCATCAGCTTGGCGAGCTCCGCGGCGCGAGGGTTCCTAACGGCCACATCAAAGGTCACGCCGCGGTGCCAAACCCGAAAACCTTCTGGAATTGGCGCCGCTTTGAAATCAAACGCGCGCGAGTCGACAAAGGCCCGCACCAGCGACTGCCCCGGTTTCCAGTTCAACCCGACGTCCAGCTCTAGTGCGGCTTTCTCGCTGTCATCATCCATGACAATCGTACGCAACCCGCTCTCGCCTTTAATGTCGGCGCGGTATTCGCGGTCTTCGCCCGTGGGAGATTTCACCGCCACGCACCAGACGTCCGGCACGTCGCGCGCGTGATTGGGCAGACTGCCCGAAATCTGTGCCGCGCGATGTTCAGAAATATCATGCAT
>CAYPWW010000007.1:12150-60880 GCA_964414555.1 uncultured Algimonas sp. | reverse complement strand
GGGTCGATCACATCGGTGCAGGCGATCTACGTCCCTGCCGATGACTTGACCGACCCAGCGCCAGCGACTTCATTTGCCCATTTGGACGCCACCACCGTTCTGAACCGTGCGATCTCGGAAAAGGGTATCTACCCGGCCGTTGACCCGCTCGACTCCACGTCGCGTATTCTTGAGCCACGGACTGTCGGTGAAGATCATTACCGCGTCGCCCGTCAGGTGCAGGAAATCCTGCAGCGCTATAAAGCTCTGCAAGACATCATCGCGATTCTCGGCATGGACGAGCTGTCCGAAGAAGACAAAACGACCGTTGCGCGCGCGCGTAAGGTTGAGAAGTTCCTCTCCCAGCCCTTCGACGTTGCTGAAATCTTTACCGGTTCGCCAGGCATCCAGGTGCCGCTCGCCGACACGATCAAGTCCTTTAAAGGCCTCGTCGACGGTGAGTATGACCACATCCCAGAGCAAGCCTTCTATATGGTTGGCGGCATTGACGACGTGATCGAAAAAGCGGCCAAAATGGCAGCGGCAGCGGCGTAACTTTCAACGCTGTCCTCTCGTAGGACGGCGGGAGACCTGATCATGGCCGATACACTGAAATTTTCTCTCGTTTCGCCAGAGCGCGAATTGTTCTCTGGCGATGTTGCGCAAGTTGACATGCCCGGAACGGAAGGCCGTCTCGGCGTGCTGCCCGGACATGCGCCCGTCATGGCGGCGCTCTCCACGGGTCTCGTCACGATCTTTGAGGGTGGCACGGAGCAGAGCTTTTTCGTCCAAGGCGGTTTCGCCGATGTCACGCCGTCGGGCCTGACCGTTCTGGCCGAACGTGCCATGGGCATGGATGATCTGAACGCTGACGAACTTCGCGCGCAAATCACAGCGGCAGAAGAGAAAATGCAAACCGCCGAAGGCGAAGCGGGCCTCGCCCTCTCTCGCGACCTCGACGGCATGAAACAAGTCCTTGAGGCGAATTTCGGCTAAGCGCTTTTGATATTTTGATTGAAAATGGCTCCGACCCATCTGGGTGAGGGGTCTTTTTCTTGGACTGAACATCGTCTCGCCAAACTCTGACCTTTTTCGCGTCAGATGCCTCCGGCCAACAGGAGGCTTTATGCGCATTATTCTACGAATAGGTTTCATCGGCATTGGGTTGGCAATCGCCTGCCTCCTCTACGGGTTTTTCGTGGAGCCCAAGCGACTCGTCGTGCGAGACGTTGCGGTAAGCTCCAAATATTGGTCGGGTGCGCCGATCCGTATCGGGCTGATGTCTGACCTGCATGTGGGCGGGCGTGGTGTAGACGCCGCGCGGGCGCGAGAGGTTGTCGCGGCCTTGAACGCAGGGAACGCAGATCTCGTCTTGCTGGCGGGCGATTTCATCAACGGCCACCACAAGAAGGCGGATCGTTCAACAGAAGAGAACGCAGATATCGCGGCAGGGTTGAAAGCGCTGGGGCAGATCAAGGCGCCGATGGGCACCTTCGCCGTCATTGGCAATCACGATTATCTCTACGGTCGGCATTTTGTTGATCAAGCCTTGGAGGCCATCGACATTCCTGTGCTGGATAACCGACATATCACGCTCTCTGGGCGGGCTTGCCTCTTCGGGACGGATGACGACACATTCGGGACGCCGACGATGGACGGCTATGTGGCCTGTCCGCCAGACTTGCCAAAGATCGGGCTCATGCACTCGCCGGATGTCTTTTATAACGTGCCGTCGGGCGTCGCGCTGACACTCGCGGGGCATACGCATGGCGGACAGATTGTCTTGCCATTTATCGGGCGGCAGACGCCGACGCATTCGGGAAAGGCGACGGCTTACGGCGCTGTTACGGTGAATGACAATCCCGGTTTCGTCACCGCGGGGATTGGCATGTCTATCTTACCTGCGCGGTTTCGTGCCCCGCCAGAGATCGTATTTATCACTCTGTCGGCGGAGTCTCGCTGACCGGTTCCTCTGGACTGTAACGCGCGTCGCGATCCGCTTTTGTGGTCACCGCCATATAGGTGACCAGCGATAGGGCCGCAAAACTCGCCGCCAGTAAGAACGGCGCGCCGGGCACATAGGCGAGGATTTCGCCGCGAAAGGTCTGCACAATCCCGATCAGGTTTTCTGGAAAGGCCTGCATCCGATGCGCCGCCGCATTGACGCTGTCGCCAAAGTGCGAAAACGACGCTGTCATCATTAGCGGTCCCGTCATTAGCGCGAGTCCCTGTGCCGCACCAATCGCGCCTTGCAGCTCGCCTTGCTCGCTCTCAGAGACGCGGCTGCTCATCATATTTGTCAGCGCAGGACCGTAGAGCCCCGCCAAAGCCGCCAGCGGTCCAGCGGCATAAATGACCCAGCCTGCATCGGCGCTGCCCATCATCGTATAGGCAATGATCGCGCTAAAGATGCCCATGAAGCCCGCCCAATAGAGGCCGAGCTTGGGGATGATCCAGCGGATCAGCAGACCTTGCACAAACATCTGCGCCACGGCGAAAGCGCCGAGGGAAAAGCCAACATCGCCAGAGGTCCATCCTAGCCCTTCCATCGTCGAGAAGGCATAGGTCGTCGGATAAACCGTATGCGCCGTCGCCAGTACGAACAGGACAAAGATCAGGCCTTTGACGCCTTTAATGCGCCCCAGCGCGAGGACAGAGCCAATCGGGTTGGACCGCTTGATCGAGAAGTCCCGCCGCTTAGATTTGGCCAAGGTCTCGGGCAGGAAGAAGTAGCCGTAAATCACGTTGATGAGCGAGATCGCGCCGGCCGCATAAAACGGCACGCGCGGACCATATTCGCCCAAGATGCCGCCGATCACGGGGCCCAGCAGGAAGCCGACGCCGAAACTAGCCCCGATCAGACCGAAGTTCTGTGCGCGTGTTTCCGGTGGGCTGACATCGGCGACATAGGCATTGGCGGTGGAAAACGTGGCGCCGAACATGCCAGATAGGGCGCGCCCAATGTAAAGCCACAGGATTGTCGGGGCGAGGGCGATCAGGATGTAATCAAACGCCAACCCTGCTAGCGAGAGCAGCATCACGGGACGCCGCCCAAAACGGTCCGACAAGCCGCCGACAATCGGCATACAAATGAACTGCAGCGTCGCAAAAGTCAGCGTCAGGAAACCCGAATGCCAAACCGCATCGGCATTGCCCAATCCTGTCAACTCTTTGATCAGGTTCGGCAGCACCGGGATCATAATCCCAAAGCCGATGGAATTGATCATCACTGTGATCAGAACGAACATCAGGGCGTTCTTCGTATTTGTGATCGGTTCAGCCATGGGGCGGGCTTAGGTCATTTGTCCGGCTTTGCGTAGTCGGCAAATGCGTCAACAAGCCGTGCATAGACGTCGTGTTTGAACGGGACGATCGTATCAGTGATCGTGGACAGCTCGGCCCAGCGCCATTCTGAAAATTCCTGCGGACCATGGGCTTTTAGGTCGATATGCGACCCATCACCGTCATAGCGCCAAGCAAACCATTTCTGCCGCTGGCCCAAATGCCCGCGCTTGTTTTTCTTCACCAGCTTGGGTGGGAAGTCATAATAGAGCCAAGGTTTGATGCGTCCTAGATAGGTCATCTGCTTGGCGCGCAATCCCGTTTCTTCGAACAGCTCGCGCTTGGCCGCTTGTTTGGGGCGCTCGCCCGCATCCATGCCGCCTTGTGGACATTGCCAGCAATGCGGGCCGTCTTCGCCGAAACGTTTGCCTAGCCAGATCTGTCCTTGCGGGTTGAAAATCGCGATGCCGACATTCCGGCGATAGCGCTTCGGGTCGCGGTCCCCGCGTTCACAGTTGCTCACTTGAGGCTGGCCGAAGCGGGTGCGAGTTGCAGGCCGCGCGCGTCAAGTTCTGCGATCCAATCTCGGGTCGCCGTTATCGTCTCGGCATAGGCAAAGCCAACACCAACGGGGTGGCTGCCATCTGTGGCTGCACGCGCCAAATTATCGAGCCGGGCTTTGATCACGGCAGGGATCGGATCGGGGTCGATCAGGCCATGGCCCGCTTTGAACGGTTGGCCGACGGTCTTGGCCAGCGCATCCACGGTCGGCACGTCAAAGGCCCCGTCGGTGATGAAACCCGCGCCCGTTGTTGCCAGCGCGTCAATTAGGGGCGCGGCCGCATCGGCGCGTTGCAGATAGGCCTCGCCGTTGAAATTCGTCACCCCGAAATAGCCTTGCCCACGCGACAGTAACCAATCGAGATTGCGTTCCAATTGTCTATCTGATGGGTTCAAACGCAGCGTATTGCGCGCCCCGGGGCTGGACGGATCATAGACCGTGTCTTCCATGGGAAGTTCTATCATGACCTCATGCCCCGCCGCACGCGCGCTATCGATCCAGTCCTGTAGCCCCGCCGCATGGGCCGCAAAAGAGAGCGTCACCTCTGGCGGTAATTGGTCGATCGCTTGCTGGGTCAGGGCGCGATTGACACCCATCCCGCCGATGATGACCGAGACAGGGGCTTTTCCAGATTGCGCTGTGAACGGTCGTTTGTAAGCGCTGAGGATTGTGCGCGATCCACGTTGGGGCACTGGGCCGAATGTCGCGTCGCGCGTCAGTCCCGCAATGGGCGCGGCGGGCAGGGACGTGCGCGGACCGGGTGGGACAATGATCGTTTTCGGTTGTGGCGTCGCGGGATCGGGAGACGCTTCTGGCGCAGGCTCGACGAGGCGTTCGGTCGGGTTCTCCCCAATGGGGACTTCCCCCGCTAGTAAGTCGGGCAGGTCGAGCGTATCATTGTCCAGCGCTGATGTTTCCGGCGCGACGGGTCGCTGGGCGAGGGCGACAGACCCCTGCGCAACAGCGTCTTCAGCATCGCCAAACAAAAGCGCTGACCCGATGGGAATTGTCAGCCCAAGCAGCAAAACAGCGCCCGCCAAGAGCGCGTGTTTTCGGCGCGAGGGAAGGCGGATCGGCTGTCGCCGTCTCGGTAGGTTTGTGAGATTCGCCTCTGACATGTCCGCCGTTCTAGGCGGTCGCGTGAAGGACGTAAATGGGGCTAAAACTTCGCCTCTTGCGCCGCGAGCAACGTCTCATAGCGAGAGGTTTTCAACACATCGACGGCCTTGCGGAGCTGGTAATCCTCTGTTTCAGGCCAATCTTCGGGTGGATAGAGGATTTCGTCGTATTTCTCCTCGTAATCCGTTTCATCCGGATTGATTAGGAAGTTGCGGAGGCTGTCTTCGCGGAACCGCTTTCGCACTTCGCCAGTATCTTCGATATTGCTGACGAGGAGGTCGGGCATAATCCCGCGCCCTTGGATCGAATTGCCCGATGGGGTGAAGTATTTCTGCGTCGTCAGGCGGAGCGCGCCTTGATTGCGGGCCAGTGGAATGACCGATTGCACAGAGCCTTTGCCGAAACTGCGGCGTCCTATGACAAGGCCGCGACCTCGGTCTTGGATTGCGCCAGCGACGATTTCCGCGGCAGAGGCCGAGCCGGGGCTCATCAGCACGACGATCTTCATGTCGGGATACAGCTCGCCCGGCTCTGCGTTATAGCGCTCATTATCGGCAGCCGTCCGCCCGCGCGCGGACATGACTTCGCCGCCGTCGAGGAACAGGCTGGAGATATTGATGCTTTCGGTCAGCAAACCGCCGCGATTATTCCGCAGATCAATGATGAGCTTTGAAATTGTCCCGCCCAGCTGTCCTTCTAGATCTTTGAGCGCGCGTTTTGTGTCGCGGGTCAGGTTCTCATTGTTGAAGGAATCGATTTGGATATAGCCAAGGTCGCTCTCCACGCGGTGACGGACAGCGCGGCCCTGAACAAGGGCGCGTGTGATTTCGACCTCGCGAGAGACTTTCCCCGGTGAGATGACGGTGACGCTAACGGGTTCGCCGACAGGGCCTCGCATGCCGGACACGGCGTCATCCAAAGACTGTCCGCGAATGGATTCGCCAGCAACGGCAGAAATCAAATCGCCCGGTCGCAGGCCCGCCGCATAGGCTGGACCATCCTCTAGCGCATGGTTCACTTTGACGAGACCGCCTTCCATGCTGACCTCAATGCCCAGCCCACCATACTCGCGGCGCACGGCCTCTCGCTGTTCGGTATAGGTCACCGGCGGGACATAGCTGGAGTGCGGGTCAAGCGAGGAGAGCGCACCGTTTAGGGCATTTTCGATCAGGTCGTCAGCCTCGACGTCCTCGACATAGCTCTCTTGGACGCGCGCGATGACCTCTGTCAGGATCCGCATCTGCGCATAAATATCGGCATCGGTTTTTTCGGGTTCATCCGCCTGACCAGGGCCAGATAGCGCGAGGAGCGCACCAAGGGCGATAGCAGATTTCGCGAAACGCTGCGACATCGACTTAACCCTGAAGCTCCGCAAGCTTCTCGGCATAGGTTCCGCTTTTAAGAAATTCGATCGCCTGTTGAAGCTGATAATCATCGGAAATTTCAAAGCCTTCCGGTGGGTAATTCACCTCGACTTCGACGGCGTCATTACTCTCTTCGTCTTCATTTTCGATGGCATTGGGCAGGCTAGCTTCGGAATAGCGCTTTTTGTCTTTTCCATCATCCGGCACGGCGGAGACCGCAATGTCTGGCGCAATGCCGCTGCCTTGGATCGAGCGACCTTCTGGCGTGTAATAGCGCTGTGTCGTAATTTTTAATGCGCCGTCGCGTCCCCCGCGTAAGGGTATCACGTCTTGGACGGAGCCTTTGCCGAAGGTCGTCATGCCCATGACAATTCCGCGTCCGCGGTCTTGAATGGCGCCTGCGACGATCTCTGAGGCCGAAGCCGATGCGCCGTCGACAAGGACGATCAGCGGCACATTCTTCGCCATCTGCCCACGCTCGCCGTTAAAGACATTCGTGTCATTCGGCGCGCGTCCACGGGTCGAGACAACTTGCCCGCCGTCGAGGAATACAGAAGACACTTGCACGGATTGCGTCAGCAGTCCGCCGGGATTGCCGCGCAGGTCGAGGATGATACCGGGCAAGCGACCATTCTCTTTTTGCAGCGCCGTAATCGCGTCTTTCAAGCCGTCTGAGGCTTTCTCATTAAACTGCGCGATCCGAACATAGCCAAAGCCGTCTTTAATCTCGGATTTCACCGTCTGGCGCTTGATGACTTCGCGCGTGATGGTCAGGTCGATGGGGTCTTCACCCTCGCGGATGATCGTAATGTTGATCGGTTCGCCGGGTTTGCCGCGCATTTGACCGACAGCTTCGGACAGTGTCGCGCCCATGATGGACTTGCCTTCGATCTCTGTGATGTAGTCGCCAGCCTTAACGCCTGCGCGCTTGGCGGGGGTGTCATCGATGGGGGAGATGACTTTGACGAAGCCGTCTTCCATCGTCACTTCCATGCCGAGGCCGCCATATTCGCCCTTCGTGTCCATGCGCATATCGCGGAAGGCTTCGGGGTTGATGTAGGAGCTGTGCGGGTCGAGCGATTGCAACATGCCGTTCATCGCGTCCTCGATCAGGGCGGCATCATCGACATCCACGACATATTGGCTGCGCACGCGCGCCAGCACATCGGCGAATAATTCCAGCTGCTCAAAGGTTTCGTCATAGGCGGGGCGTTCGACCGCGACGGCAGATTGATGCGTCGTAGAGAAAGCGAAAAGACCGATAGCGGCGACAGATCCCAGAGCGGGCAAGATGAATTTCACGGCAAGTAACTCCTATGCGTTCCTAACACTTAAAGAGAGGCTTTCGGCTTTGCCAGTCAAAACACTGCGATTAAGTGTCAGGCTTACCCAGTTTTAACCCCAGCCTTCGCCAACCAAGGCGCAGGATCGAGAGTTCGGCCATTTCGGCGCAGCTCGATATAGAGTTCTGGCTTGGCCCCACCGGGCAATTGACCCAACGGTTCACCGCGTCGAATATCGTCGCCCGTGCCGATAAACAGTTCGGACAAGCCCGTCAGCAGAACAAAATATCCCCCGCCAACGTTCAAGATCACGACCTGATCGTAGTTTTTAAACGGGCCGGAGAATTCGACGCGACCCGCATAGGGCGCAAGGACTTGGCCAGAGGTCCGTCCGGCGAAGGTCATGCCTTTTTCACCGCGTCCGAATTTCTTTATCACTGAACCCGTCACAGGTCGCAGCATTTGCCCCTTGGCATCCGCGAATTTCTTGACGCCTTTGGGCAAGTCGACGGGCGCGCTGGGGCGGGCGGTCGTGCCGGGTTTGCGGCGAGGGATCACAACGGCGGCCTCGGCTTCCAGCTTTGCGATCAATTCCAACAGGTTTGCGCTTTCCGCGGCGAGGCGTTTTGCTTCGGCATCGGCAGCGCTGCGTTGATCCGCGATCTGGGTTTCCAGCTCTGTCTTGGCATCAAGGCCGGATTGCACATCCGCTTTTTCTCTCACAAGAGTCTGGCGCGTTAATGACAGGTCACCTTGGCGCTGGGCCAACTGTTCGCGGGTGACGTTCAGGGCTGTGATGTTCAAAGTCAGCGCATCGGCGCGTGTCCGAATTTGTTCGCTTAAGCCCGCCATGAGTTGCCCTGCCTGTGCGGCGCGCTGAGCATCGCGTGGGGTCAGGGCGATGGTTGGCGGTGGCGTGGCTTCGAGGCGCTGGAGTGCGGCGATGAGTTCAATGTATTGTGCGCGATCCGCCGTGATTTGCGCTTCCAGCCGCTCGACACGCGCGGTCAGATTTTCCGTCTGTCGTTCCAAGTCCACCAGTTCGACCTCAACCGACTGCGCGCGACGGGCCGCTTTGCCGAGATCGGCTTTCAGCTTTGAAATATCCTCGCGCACAGCTTGCCGCTCGGCGTCCAACTGTTTGGCTTTGTCGCGGGCGGCTTGTTCGGCTTTGGTCAAAGCGTCCACATCGCCCGCATCCTGCGCTACGGCTGGCAGGCCGGACAGGGCTAAGAGACATATGAGGAGGGCGGCACGCATTAGGTCGTAACTAGCGCGAAAGCCGTTAGCCTTGCGTTAACCGTGTTGCGAAAGCCGAGCACTTAATCTCTGTGATAGGGTGCGCCCGCCAAAATCGAGAGCGCGCGGTAAATTTGTTCCGCCGCCATGACGCGGACCAGCTTATGCGGCCACGTCTGCGCGCCGAAAGACCATTTCGTCACGCGACCCGGGCGCATCTCGCGCAAGGTCGCTTTGTCAAAACCATCCGCGCCACCGATCACGAGATAGCTGGCCGCGACGCCGTCATCGCGCAATCGTGCGAAATGCTGGGCGATCTCGCGAGAGGTTGGGCTTTTGCCGCGTTCGTCCAAAATAATGAGTTCTGCGGTCGGGTCGATGCCAGAGAGGAGCTTTCGCGTTTCCGCCGCGCGGTCGTGTTGGCCTTTCAGCTCAACGCCGTCTTCTTCGACCGAGAGAAAGCCTGTCGCACGGGCAAGGCCCTGTGCGCGGGTCAGGTAATCCGTTGTGAGCTCGCGTTCCGGACCGTTGCGTAAAACACCGCCCGCCCGCAGGATGATTTTCATTACTGCGGCAGCGGCGTGTCGTCCGGCGCCTGTTCCTGCACATTGCGTAGGCCTTCGGGCAGGGGAACGGACCAGATTTTCTCGAGATTATAAAAGACGCGGACTTCGGGGCGGAAGACGTGCAGGATCACATCACCCGCATCGATCAGAACCCAGTCAGAGGCTTGCTGCCCCTCTACGGTCAGGTCTTTCATCCCACGCTCTTTGAGGCCCCGCAGGACATAATCCGAGAGCGCATTGACGTGCCGGCTCGACCGGCCAGAGGCGACGAGCAGATAGTCAGCGATAGAAGATTTTCCGCGAATATCGATTTCAATGACATCTTGAGCCGAGTTCTCGGACAGGACTTCTTGAATGAAATCAGAGAGGTCTTTGGCTTCCGGACCGTCCACGATGGAAACGGCTTCGGGTTTTTCATGTGTGGCAGACAGGGTCGTCTCCTGAGGCTTGTCGATCAATTATCTTGCGCTAGCACAGATGAGATAGCCGCGCCACAGCTGTAAACCTATGACTTCGCGCGAATAGCAGAACTGCTGCGGTGGTCGAGCGGCAGCGTTAGATAGGTCCAAGCGGGTGTCGCAAAGTCTTTCAGGCTATGGGCTTGCGCCTCTGGGATGCGGGCGTCGGCATATTGGCGGGCGACCTGTCCCAAGCGCGCTTTCAGCGATGTTCCGGGTCGCGCGATCACGGCGATGGGGACGAGGGAGAGGATTTCCTCCCACGCGCGCCAACGCGGCATTTGCAATAAATTATCTGCGCCCATCAAAAACACATAGCGCGTCGCAGGATCACGGCGGGTCAGGGTGCGCAGCAGGTCAATCGTATATTGCGTGCCAAGGCGGCGCTCCACATCGCTGATCTGCATCCGTCGGGGCAGAGGAAGATCGCGCACAGTTTGCGCGCGGGCGTCCCAGCTAGGCTGTTTGGGTTTTAGCGGGTTTTGCGGGCTGACAAGCCAATGCACCGCGTCGAGCTGGAGCTCTCGTAGTCCCGCTTTGGCGACGTGCAAATGCCCGCCATGCGCAGGATTAAACGACCCGCCGAACAGGCCAATCGCTTGCCCGTGCTCAATCATGGGCGCGTTTGCCCGGTCCCGCGCACGAGATATTTATAGCTGGTGAGATGCTGCGCGCCGACGGGGCCACGCGCATGGATGCGCCCTGTCGCAATCCCGATCTCTGCGCCAAAGCCAAACTCACCGCCATCGGCATATTGGGTCGAGGCGTTTTGCAGGACGATCGCGCTGTCGACATGGTTGAAGAATGTCTGCGCGGCGGTCGTGTCCTCTGTCAGGATCGCATCCGTGTGACCGCTGCCATGTTTCGCGATATGGGCGAGGGCGGCGTCGATGTTTTCGACGACGGCAATATTCAAGATCGGCGCGAGATGTTCGGTGTCGAAATCTTCTGACTGCGCAGGCTTAGCCGTCGTTAGATGCTGACAAGCCTGTTGGTCGGCGCGGAGTTCACACCGCGCGCCAATCGCACTTTCCAGAGCTGGCAGGAAGTTGGGTGCAATGGCGGCGTCTACCAGAACCGTTTCCGTAGAGCCACAGACGCTTGTCCGACGAAGTTTTGCATTATCAATAACTTGCACAGCTTTATTTATGTCTGCTGCCGTATGGACGTAGCTATGGTTCAAGCCGTCTTCATGGGCGAGCACGGGAACGCGGGCCTCTGCCTGAACACGCGCGACGAGGCCTTTACCACCGCGCGGGATCATCAGATCCAGCGCGCCGTTCAGCCCGTCCAGCATATGGCCCACGGCGGCGCGGTCCGTCGTCCCGACCAGGCCAATCGCGGTGTCCGGTAAGCCTGCTGCGCGCAACCCGCTTAGTAAAGCGGCATGAATTGCGTGGTTAGATTTCACGCTTTCCGACCCGCCCCGCAAGATACAGGCATTGCCAGATTTCACGCACAGCCCGCCGGCATCTGCCGTTACATTCGGGCGCGATTCATAGATCATCCCAATGACGCCCAGCGGCACACGGACCTTGGAAAACTGCAAGCCATTCGGCTGTGTCCATTCCGTTTCCACCGCGCCAATCGGATCGGGCAGGGCGGCAATCGATTCTAGGCCTGCGGCAATCGACTCCACGCGCGACGCGTCTAATTTCAATCGGTCGAGCAGGGGCGCGGACAGGTCCTTGTCGCGCCCGCCTTGCATATCCTGCGCATTGGCGGAGAGGATATCAAATTCCGCGGCGCGGATCGCTTTCGCCATCTCTAGCAGGGCCGTGTTTCGCTGGTCTTCGCTGGCCAAGCGCAAAGCGCTGGCGGCGACAACCGCGTCTTGGCCGAGGCGTTCCATATCGGACTGTAGGCTCATGTCAGCATCACCAAATTATCGCGGTGGATCAGCGCCGCACCATTGTCATAACCGAGGGCCGCCGCAATCGCACTGGAATTCAAGCCTTTGATCAGCTCGGCTTCTGGGCGGTCATAGGCGATCAAACCGCGTGCCAGCTCTATTCCGTCGTGCCAGACGCCGACCGCGTCGCCTTTGGCAAAGGCGCCCGAGAGATTAATGACTCCAGCAGGTAACAGGCTGTTCCCATCGCGCAAGGCTTTGGCAGCGCCGGCGTCGATCTCAATGCGACCTGTGGGTTGAAGCGTGCCGGAGATCCACTGCGCGCGGGCGCTTTTGGGGTTTTCCTGTGCGGAAAACAGCGTGTGCTTGGCCCCGGCTTGCAGTGCCGACAGCGCGCCCGATTTGCGTCCGTCGCAGATAATCATGTCGCACCCGGCAGAGGTCGCGATTTTCGCCGCTGCAAGTTTCGTTGCCATACCGCCCGTGCCCACGGCGCTGGCCGCATTTGCGCCGCCGCCCATGGCTATGATCTCCGCCGACAGCTCCGTCACATGGGGCAAGTGCTTGGCCGCCTGATCTTGTCGCGGGTCCGACGTGTAGAGCCCGTCTATATCGGACAGGAGCACCAGCATATCTGCGCCTAACATTTGTGCTGTCCGCGCCGCGAGGCGGTCATTATCGCCATAGCGAATTTCATCCGTCGCGACGGTGTCATTCTCATTGATAATCGGCACAGCACCCAGCGAGAGCAGGGTCTCTAACGTCGAGCGCGCATTCAGCCAACGACGGCGGTTTTCCGTATCATTCAGCGTCAGCAGCGCTTGCGCCGTGACGATCCCGCGCGCGCCCAGCGCGTCTTCATAGGCGCGGGTCAGGTGCGATTGCCCCGCCGCAGCACAGGCTTGTTTCTGCGCGAGACTAAGCGTTTGCTGCGCCAGACCTAAGCGCTGCCGGCCCAGCGCAATCGCACCAGACGACACGATGATGACGCGCATATCCTCCAGCGCAGCGATGTCACCCGCCAGTGCCGTGAGCCAATCTTGGCGCAGCGCACCACCCTCCACCAAAATGGCCGAGCCGATTTTTATGACGAGTGTTTTAATCCCCGAGAGGGTCATTAGGGCGACCAGCCCTGTTCGTCCTCGATCTCGCCGCGCGCGATGGCGATCTTGCGTTGTTTTTCGGCGCGGGCGTCCGACTCATCCGCACGACGCGTTTCGACATGGCGATAGATTGCGGCGAGGACGGGTTTCAGCCCTTGGTTGGCCACAGAGGAAATCGGGAAAGGTCGCTGTCCGCTGGCGGCTTCTAGCGCGTCTTGCAGTTCTGCGATTTGGTCTGCGTCCATCGCGTCGCATTTGGAAATGGCGACGATCTCTGGCTTGTCCTCGAAACTCTCGTCATAGGTTTCCAGCTCTTTGCGGATCGCGACATAATCGGCGACGGGATCGTCCGATGTGCCCGCGACGAGATGCAAGATCGCGGCGCAACGTTCCGCATGACCGAGGAAACGGTGGCCCAATCCTGCGCCTTCCGCCGCACCTTCGATCAGACCGGGTAGGTCCGCGATAACATAGCGGTCCGTCGTGCCGAGGCTGACGACGCCCAAATGCGGGTGCAGCGTCGTAAAGGGATAATCGGCCGTCTTAGGTTTGGCGGCTGTGACGGTCGACAGGAACGTCGATTTCCCCGCATTGGGGAGGCCGATAAGCCCCGCATCCGCGATGAGTTTCAACCGCAGCCAGACCCAACGTTCTTCGCCCTTTTCACCGGGGTTTGCCGATCGCGGCGCTTGGTTGGTGGAAGATTTGAACCGCGTATTACCCCAGCCGCCATTGCCGCCCTTGGCCAGCAGAACCCGCTCGCCGTCTTCGGTCAGATCGACGAGGATTTCGTCATTTTCGGCGTCGATGACTTGCGTGCCAACGGGGACTTTCAGGGTGATGTCGTCGGCTGCCGCACCGTGGCGGTCGCGACCCATGCCGTGCCCGCCGGTCTTGGCTTTGAAATGCTGTTTAAAGCGGTAGTCGATCAACGTGTTCAGATCGCGGGTCGCCTCGACCCATACGTTACCGCCGCGCCCGCCGTCGCCGCCATTCGGCCCGCCGTGGCTGACATATTTCTCGCGTCGGAAGGACACGCTGCCTGCGCCGCCCGTGCCGGAGGCGACGAAGACTTTCGCTTGATCAAGGAATTTCATGTCGCGTCCTTAGGCGCTTCCGCCGCGTTTGGCCAGTTGCGCAAATCACAGAGATAGCTGTGTCCGTCGACGGTTTCGCCGCGCGCCATGCACCAGACGCGTTCCGGGCCTTCTTTCACAAAGCCAAGCTTTTCGATCACGCGGTGGCTGGCCGGATTATCCGAATAGATGCCCGCGCGCAGGTTTTCTGCGCCCAAGACATTCGCGGCGAAGGCCATGACGGCTTGGCAGCTTTCCGTCGCAAAGCCTTTGCCCCAGCTTCGGCGATCCAAATGATAGCCCAAAACCCACTCCGCATCTGGCGTACCTCTGAACAGTGAGACAATTCCGATCATCTGGTCGGCATGCTCTATCGCAAAGCTGTGGCGCAGACCGCGTCGTCGTGCGGAGGGATAGCAAAGTAACCACATCTCTCCCGCCAATTGCGGATAGGGATGGGCGACAGACGCCGTCATCTTGGCCACCTCGAAATCCGAGAATTGCGCGGTGAGGGCCGCCGCATCGGTTATATGTGGCGGACGCAGGCGGAGCCGTTCGGTGGTGAGTGTATCAATCATTGCCAGCCCCCTTGGACGATAGCTCTGCCAGGCTCGCCTGAAAGCCAGCGCCTTCTGTTGCGTTTGGCCGTGCGCGAAAGCCCAGCTGTTCGTAAAAGCCATCGACGCCCACAGCGGACATCAAGCCCACAGAGATGTTGGGCGGGCAGGTCTGGGCGAGATATTGTAAGGCCGCTGTCATCAAGTCTCGCCCGAGACCCAACCCGCGGTGATCAGGATGCACGATTAGGTCTTGGACATAGACGTTCAGCGCGCCGTCCCCAATGATCCGGATCATGCCAATGGCAACGCCCTCGCGCCAGAGGGTGGCGAGGTAGAGGCTGGTGTCGATAGCCGATTGCGCGACGGGCACCTCAGGCACACCCCAGTCTGTGGTGGCGCGGAGTGTCCGAAACGTCTCGAGATCGAGTGTCGGCTTGAGAGTGTACAAACTCATTGTGACACCTCCGCCGCAGGCCGTTCCCAGCGAAATTTGTGTGCGGGAACAGATTTGTTCCTTGCGACGCAGAACACGGGCTCTGTCTGCTCCGCCTGCTCGAAACCAAGCGCGAGCAATAAGGCTGCACTGCGCGGGTTATCTGTGAAGCAACTGGCCGAGAGGTGAGGGATGGTGAGGTCCTGCGCAGCGTCTGTGACGACCGCTGACGCGGCCTCTCGCATGAAACCTTGGTGCCAATGCGATTGTCCCAACCAATAGCCGAGATCCCAGACGCCGTTGGACAGCGTCAGCGCTAGACTGCCAATGACCTCACCCGCGTGTTCCAATGCATAGGCGCGCAAGGCCGTGCGGTCCTCAGTCATGCGGACCCAGTCTTTGGCCATACCCAGATCATAAGGATGGGGCAGGGTTGCCAGTTGTCGCGCAACGGCGATGTCATTGGCATGGCGCGCGACATCGTGGGCATCCCCCAGCGCAAAGGGGCGCAGCGTCAAACGTTCGGTTTGGAGTGTGTCGCGCATACGGCCCTCGCGTCTCTGTTTCAGAGAGGGTGAGCAGCAGGCATGAAAAAGGGAAACCGGGTGGACCCGATTTCCCTGCTGTTTCAAAAACGGGTCGCCTGAGGCGGTGACCCGAGTGGTATCAGGTCTCTATTCTGCGGCTTCCGGCAGGTTGACGGAAACATATGTGCGCGCGTTGCGTTTTGTCGTGAAAGACACGCGACCTTCGGTCAGGGCGAATAGCGTATGGTCTTTGCCCATGCCGACGTTTGTGCCCGGATAGTATTTTGTTCCGCGCTGGCGAATGATGATGTTGCCAGGCACAACGGCTTGGCCGCCCGACTTTTTCACGCCGAGACGACGGCCTGCACTATCGCGACCGTTATTGGATGAACCACCTGCTTTTTTATGTGCCATGACGAACTCCGTAAATGCGAGGCGCGTCGACCGCGCCGAAATGAAAGACTGGGCTTAGCCCTTGATACCGGTAATGCGGACAACTGTTTCCAGCTGACGATGGCCGGCTTTGCGGCGATAAGTCTGACGACGCTTCTTTTTGAAGACGACGACTTTGTTACCTTTGCGCTGTTCAAGGACTTCGCCTGTAACTTTTGCGCCTTTGACGAGGGGGGCGCCGACTTTCACATCAGAACCCGCGCCGTGCATCAGCACGTCGTCGAAGGTGACTTTGCCGCCGGCTTCGCCGTCGAGTTTTTCGACGATGATGACGTCGTCTTTGGCAACTTTATATTGCTTACCGCCGGTCTGGATGACTGCGAACATGGCGTATTCCTACAGTTGTAAAATCATAAAAGCCGCGCTGGGCGAATCCCGCGACGGCCATAGTCCAGCGCCTTATAAAGACGTCGGCGTGACTGTCAACGCCTGCTCTGTCACCAAAAGGGAAACGGTTCAGGCAATGAAAAGCCCCGCCGAAATTGTCCGGCGGGGCGAATGAGTGTCCCGGGCGAGAGGCCCGGGGGAGGCGATTCGCCTAGTTACGCGGCTGGACCCGACCGATGACGCGGCCGTTAGCGATGATTTCGCCGTTGGCATTCACCTGACCGATGACTTGGCCGGCAGAGTTGACGACAGAGCCGTCAGCCCGGACCGAAGCACCCGATGTCGAGACACCGCCTGCGCTACCGCCTGTACCGAGGAGCGATCCGCTACCTTGTGTACCGATGGTTGAGCGGTTCAGCAGCTGGCTGCCTGTTCCGCCGCCTGTGACGCCGCCAACGCTGCCGGATGCACCCGTTGCGGACAGACCGCGCAGGACAACCTGGCCGGCGCTGTTCACGACGTCGCCAGAGGCGTTCAGTGTACCGATCATGACGCCACGTGCGTCACGGACAGAGCCGTCAGAGCCGATGGTGTAACCACCTGCTGCGCCGCCGGATGTTCCACCTGTCGTAACAGATGTTCCGGTACCGAAGCCGGTTGATCCGCCACCGAAGGAGCTTCCACCTGTGGTGAAGCCACCGCCAGTGGTTGTTCCGCCAGAGACCATGGAACGCCAGTCGACACCCAAAGCGTCAACCGTTGCGAGGGTCAGACCACCCGTGGACAGGCCACGTGCTGTTTGGAACTTCTCGACAGCTGCGTAGGTCTGGCGACCCAGCGTTCCGTCGAGGGCACCGGAGTAGAAGCCTTGCGTCTGCAATGCGCGCTGGATGGCGCGGATAACAGTCGGGCTGGCATTCGCCTCACAGAGGACCTGACGCCATTCGGCGCGTTCCGGGCTGGTTTGCGTGCGACGCTCGATCGTACCGTACTGAGCCGGGATAACGACCGTCTCGGTGCGAGCCGGTGTGGCGACGCGCTGAACCGTGATGGTGTCGTAACGTGCCGGGATCACACGACGCTCAACGCGTGGTGCTCCGTCAACCACACGGCGCGAGACCGTTTTGGTGACAGCCGGGATGACCCGCTCACGTGTTGTCGCCGGTGTTGTGACGACGCGACGTGTCACCTGCTTCGTGACGGCCGGGATACGACGCTCTTGCGTTGTAGCCGGTGTCTTGATGCGGCGACGCGCTTCCGTCTTCGTCACAGCCGGGATGACGCGTTCACGTGTCTGAGCCGGTGTGCGCATGACGCGGCGGCTGACCTGCTTGGTCACAGCCGGGATCGTACGCTCTGTCACCTGAGCCGGTGTCTTCACGACACGGCGGCTGACCTGCTTAGTCACGGCTGGGATAGCACGCTCGACCGTACGAGCCGGTGTCTTGACGACGCGGCGTGTGATCGTGTCCGTACGAGCCGGGATCGTTTGCTCACGCACCGTTGCGGGTGTGCGAACAACCTGACGTGTGACCTGCTTCGTAACAGCCGGGATCGTCCGCTCTGTCGTTGCAGCTGGTGTGCGCATGACACGGCGTGTGACCTGCTTGGTCACGGCCGGGATCGTCCGCTCTGTTACACGTGCCGGTGTCTTCACGACGCGGCGAGAGACCTGCTTGGTCACAGCTGGAACCGTGCGTTCAACTGTTGCAGCTGGCGTTTTCACGACGCGGCGAGTCTCTTGCTTGGTCACGGCTGGGATAGCGCGCTCTGTTACACGAGCCGGTGTCTTGACGACGCGACGAGTCTCAACCTTCGTGACGGCCGGGATGGTCCGCTCGACGGTGGAAGCCGGTGTCTTCACGACGCGGCGGGCAACCTGCTTCGTCACGGCTGGGATCGTGCGCTCGGAAACACCAGCTGGTGTTTTGACGATGCGACGCGACACCTGCTTGGTGACGGCTGGGATAGCCCGTTCGACTGTACGAGCCGGGTTTTTGATCCGACGACGTGTCTCGACCTTCGTCACAGCTGGGATGGTCCGCTCTGATGTACGAGCCGGTGTCTTCACGACGCGGCGAGAGACCTGCTTGGTGACGGCTGGCACAGTGCGCTCAACCGTTGCTGCTGGTGTCTTCACAACGCGACGGGTTTCAACCTTCGTCACAGCTGGGATTGTCCGCTCTGTTACACGCGCCGGTGTCTTGACGACACGACGCGAGACCTGACGGGTGACCGCTGGGATCGTACGCTCGACAGTCGACGCCGGTGTCTTGACGACACGACGTGTTTCCATCTTCGTGACGGCTGGAACCGCCCGCTCACGCACACTTGCCGGTGTCTTCACTACGCGACGCGACACCTGCTTGGTCACGGCTGCGATCGCACGCTCGGCCGTACGGGCCGGTGTTTTGATCCGACGACGTGTCTCGACCTTCGTCACAGCTGGCACCGTGCGTTCTGTCACCCGTGCGGGTGTCTTCACGACGCGGCGGCTCACCTGTTTCGTGACCGCTGGAACTGTACGTTCAGCTGTCGCTGCTGGCGTTTTCACGACGCGGCGAGTCTCGACTTTGGTGATTGCTGGAACTGTCCGCTCAGCCACAGATGCCGGTGTCTTCACGACGCGGCGCGTAACCTGCTTGGTCACAGCTGGGACTGTACGCTCAACGGTACGAGCCGGTGTCTTGACGACACGACGCGTTTCCATCTTCGTCACAGCTGGGATCGTCCGCTCGCGGGTCGTTGCCGGTGTCTTCACGACACGACGGCTGACCTGCTTGGTCACAGCTGGGATTGTGCGCTCAACGGTGCGGGCCGGTGTCTTAACGACGCGGCGCTGCTCCATCTTGGTCACAGCCGGGATAACACGCTCAACAGCCGAGGCTGGTGTCTTCACGACGCGACGTGTGACCTGCTTTGTCACGGCTGGAACAGTGCGTTCCGCTGTGGCGGCTGGTGTAACGATGCGACGACGTGTTTCCTGCTTCGTGATGGCCGGGATTGTCCGCTCTTGCGTGCGGGCCGGTGTCTTCACGACGCGGCGGCTCACCTGCTTGGTCACAGCCGGGATGGCACGTTCGACAGTTGACGCAGGTGTCTTAACGACACGGCGTGTTTCCATCTTAGTGACAGCCGGGATCGTGCGCTCACGGGTCGAAGCCGGTGTCTTCACGACACGGCGGCTAACCTGCTTGGTCACAGCCGGGATGGTCCGCTCGACAGTGGACGCTGGCGTTTTCACGACGCGACGTGTTTCGAGCTTCGTAACAGCCGGGATTGTCCGCTCTGTTGTGCGGGCCGGTGTCTTCACGACGCGGCGCGAGACCTGCTTCGTGACGGCTGGGATAGCGCGTTCAACCGTACGAGCCGGCGTCTTGATGACGCGACGCGTTTGCGGCTTGGACACAGCTGGGATCGTGCGCTCACGCGTGGAAGCCGGTGTCTTAACAACACGGCGGCTAACCTGTTTCGTGACGGCTGGAACCGTGCGTTCGACCGTACGAGCCGGTGTCTTCACGACACGACGCGTTTCCTGCTTTGTGACCGCTGGAACACGACGCTCTGTCGTGGCAGCCGGTGTCTTCACGACACGGCGGCTAACCTGCTTGGTTACAGCTGGGATTGTGCGCTCAACGGTACGAGCCGGTGTCTTGACGACACGACGCGTTTCCATCTTCGTCACGGCTGGGATCGTGCGCTCTGTTGTGGAGGCAGGGCGATCAACAACACGACGTGTGACCGTAGAGGTCTTGGCCGGGATTGTCCGCTCTGTCACCTGAGCCGGTGTCTTCACGACGCGACGTGTCAGCTGTTTCGTAACCGCTGGGACTGTGCGCTCGACAGTGGAGGCCGGTGTTTTAACAACACGGCGGCTAACTGTCTTCGTGACCGCTGGGATCGTCCGTTCTGCCGTACGGGCAGGGGTCTTGATGCGACGACGGGTTTCAACCTTTGTCACAGCTGGGATTGTCCGCTCAACCGTAGAAGCCGGTGTCTTAACAACGCGACGAGTCTGCGTTGCCGTACGCGCCGGGATTGCGCGTTCCTGTGTGCGAGCCGGTGTCTTCACGACGCGGCGCGTCTCGACTTTGGTCACAGCTGGGATCGTGCGTTCCGTTGTGCTGGCCGGACGGTCCACGACGCGGCGTGTGACCTGCTTGGTCACGGCCGGGATGGTCCGCTCGGATGTACGGGCAGGGGTTTTGACGCGACGACGCGTTTCAACCTTCGTGACCGCTGGGATCGTCCGCTCTTGCGTTGTTGCCGGGCGATCAACGACACGGCGTGTGACCGTCGTGGTCACAGCTGGGATCGTACGCTCGGTTGTCCGCGCTGGCGTTTTGACAACACGCTTGGAGACCGTCTTCGTCACCGCAGGGATGCGGCGCTCAACAACCTTGGCTTCTTCTGCCACGACGCGGGTCGATATCGAACCCATCCGGACGCCAGTTGCGCTTGCGGAAGATCCGCTTGCGTTGGCACCCATCGCACGAGCACCGCCGCCAGCTTGGTCAGCTGCACGCGCCGATGTTGCGCTGCGACCGTCACGGTCGTCACGGCCATCGCCATTTGCATCTGTAAAGCCGGAGATCATAGCGCCAGAGACCGTACGGCCACCTGCGTCAACGACGCGAGCCGGTGTCTTCACGACGCGGCGTGTCAGGGTTTCCGTACGCGCCGGAACTGGCACTTCGCGTGTTGTGGCTTGGCGATCGACAACACGACGCGTGATCTGTTTCGTCACGGCCGGGATTGTCCGCTCAACTGTGCGGGCCGGTGTGACAACAACTTGCTTCGTGATCGTCTTGTACTTGGCCGGGATCAGGACGCGGCAGAGGATCTCGCCGGTCTGGTTCACGATCGTTTCAGTGGATTCGACGACTTGGTTCGACACGCCGTTGAAGACAGTGAACTGTCCGCGTGTGGCTGTGTTGACACGGCCACCAGCACCCAGCTGACCAGCGTTGATCGCTTGTGAGCCTGGCTTCCACTCTTCACGAGCCGGTTCGATCAGGACACGCTCGGAGCGAGTCTCATATTTCGCCGGGATGACGTCGATGTCGACGCGCGAAGGCTGAACCACGATGGTTTCTGTCGCAGTCTTATATGTCGCAGGAACAACTTCCAGACGGGTCGAAGCTTCTTGCACAATGATCGTCTCAGTGACCGTCTCATAGGTCGCTGGGATGATTTGCAGAGCATTCGCAGCTTCTTGCTGGACGTAGCTTTGGCTCTCCGTGCGGAATTTCGCTGGAACAGCGACATATTCCACAGTTTCAGGCGTCACGACGACAGTTTCTGTGACTGTCTCATAAGTTGCCGGGATAGCGACCAGCTCTGTGGTGGCTTCCTGAGTAACAACTGTTTCCGTCACGTTGCGGTATGTTGCAGGGACAGCGACCAGCTCTGTGGACGCTTCTTGGACCACGATGGTCTCTTGATACGTCTCATAGGTTGCTGGGATCGTCACATATTCGGACGTCGCAGGCTGAACAACAACCGTCTCAGACACAGTCTTGTAAGTCGCTGGGACGGAGACGAGCTCTGTCGTGGCTTCTTTGACAACGATTGTCTCAGAGACAGTCTCAAAAGTTGCTGGGATCGCGACGAGCTCTGTCGAAGCTTCCTGAACAACAACGGTTTCTGTCACAGTCTCAAAGGTTGCTGGGACGGAGACGAGCTCTGTCGACGCTTCCTGAACAACGATTGTTTCCGAATACGTCTCATACTCAGCAGGGATGCTGACATACTCAGATGTCGCAGGCTGAACAACGACGGTCTCGGACACAGTCTCGTAGGTTGCAGGGACGGAGACGAGCTCTGTCGTGGCTTCTTGGACAACAACGGTCTCAGCCACTGTCTCAAACGTCGCTGGGATTGTGACCAGCTCTGTTGAGGCATCTTGGACGACGACAGTTTCTGTCACGTTGCGGTATGTTGCAGGGACAGCGACCAGCTCTGTGGACGCTTCCTGAACAACGATTGGCTCGGATACTGTCTCATAGACGGCTGGAACCGTTTCATATGTGACGGATGCCGGTGTGACGACGACGGTCTCAGTAACAGTCTCGAATGTTGCCGGGATGCTGACCAGCTCTGTGGACGCTTCCTGAACGACGACTGTTTCAGAAACAGTTTCGAAGACAGCTGGGACAGTCTGATACTCGACTGTGGCCGGCTGAACGACAACTGTTTCAGAGACAGTTTCGAATGTTGCCGGGATGCTGACCAGCTCTGTGGACGCTTCCTGAACAACGACGTTCTCTGTGACAGTCTCATAGACAGCTGGGACAGATGCATACTCGACGCCAGCAGGCTGGACGACGACAGTTTCTGTAACAGTCTCAAAGACAGCTGGGATTGTCACCAGCTCTGTCGAAGCTTCTTGAACAACGATTGGCTCGGACACTGTCTCATAGACAGGCGGGACCGTGACATACTCAACGGAGGCCGGCTGAACGACGACAGTTTCTGTTACCGTTTCGAATGTCGCTGGAATGCTGACCAGCTCTGTGGACGCTTCCTGAACAACGATTGGCTCGGACACAGTCTCGAACACAGCCGGAACAGACACATATTCGACGCCAGCAGGCTGGACGACGACAGTCTCAGACACAGTTTCGAATGTCGCAGGGATTGTGACCAACTCTGTGGACGCTTCCTGAACGACAACCGTTTCTGTGAAGGTTTCGTATTTCGCCGGCACGCTGACATACTCAGATGTTGCGGGCTGAACGACGACGGTCTCAGTGACGGTCTCGAATGTCGCAGGGACTTGGACCAGCTCTGAGGACGCTTCCTGAACAACAACTGTCTCGTTGATTGTCTCATAGACGGCTGGGACAACTTCGTAAGTCACAGACGCAGGCTGAACAACGACTGTCTCGGAGACAGTTTCGAAGACAGCTGGCACAGTCAGGACTTCAGTCGAAGCTTCCTGAACAACGATGGCTTCAGACACAGTCTCGAATACAGCTGGGACAGTTGAATACTCAACGGACGCAGGCTGAACGACGACGGTCTCAGCGACAGTCTCGAATGTAGCAGGGATGCTGACCAGCTCTGTGGAGGCATCCTGAACGACGACAGTCTCGGAGACTGTCTCATATGTTGCTGGAACAGAGACATATTCTGTTGTGGCAGGCTGCACGACGACAGTTTCTGTCACAGTTTCGAATGTCGCCGGGATTGTGACAAGTTCGCTCGAAGCGTCTTGAACAACGATCGTCTCGGAGAATGTTTCGAATGTTGCTGGGACAGACACATACTCGACGCCAGCAGGCTGGACGACGACAGTTTCTGTCACAGTTTCGAATGTGGCCGGGATGCTGATCAACTCGCTGGAAGCGGCCTGAACAACGATTGGCTCTTGGACTGTTTCATAGACAGCAGGGACCGACACATATTCGACGGTTGCTGGCGTGACGACGACAGTTTCGTTGACCGTCTCAAACGTGGCTGGGATTGTGACCAGCTCTGTCGAGGCGTCCTGAACGACAACCGTCTCGCTGACAGTTTCGAAGACAGCTGGCACAGAGACATACTCTGATGTGGCAGGCTGAACGACGACTGTTTCAGAGACAGTTTCGAATGTTGCGGGGATCGTGACCAGCTCTGTGGACGCGTCCTGAACGACGATGGTTTCGGAGAATGTCTCATACTCGGCCGGAACGACGGAGTATTCGACACCAGCTGGCTGAACGACGACAGTTTCTGTCACTGTTTCAAACACGGGTGGGCGTGTGACCAGCTCTGACGAAGCAGGCTGAACAACAACTGTCTCATTGACTGTTTCAAACACGGCAGGAACGCTGACCAACTCTGTGGACGCCTCTTGGACGACGACTGTTTCAGAGACAGTTTCAAACGTGGCTGGGATTGTGACCAGCTCTGTGGATGCGTCCTGAACGACAACAGTCTCGGACACTGTGTCAAACACAGCTGGGACAGTTGAATACTCGACAGACGCCGGCTGAACGACGACGGTCTCAGCGACAGTTTCGAACGTGGCTGGGATTGTCACGAGTTCTGTCGAAGCTTCCTGAACGACGACTGTCTCAGAGACAGTTTCGAACACTGGCGGCACAGTGACCAGCTCTGTTGTGGCTTCTTGAACGACGACAGTCTCTGTGACCGTGCCGAAGACAGGTGGAACTGTCACGAGCTGTGTAGCCGCGTCCTGAACGACGACAGTTTCTGTCACATTCTCGAATGTGGCTGGAACCGTTGTGTATTCAACACCGGCAGGCTGAACGACGACTGTCTCAGAGACAGTCTCGAACGTGGCTGGAATTGTCACGAGCTCTGTAGACGCTTCCTGAACAACGACTGTTTCCTGAACCGTTTCGAACACAGGTGGGACAGTGACGAGTTCAGTAGAGGCTTCCTGAACAACGATCGTCTCATTGTATGTTTCATATGTCGCAGGGACAGTGACGTACTCAACCGTTTCAGGCTGAACGACGACAGTCTCTGTCACAGTGTCGTAAACGGCTGGGACAGCGATCAGCTCAGTCGAAGCTTCCTGAACGACAACGGTTTCGTTGACGGTGCGGAACGACGCTTGGCCGCTGGAGGCGCGACCGGCAGTCGAATAAGCGTTGACAGCAGAGCGAGAAACAACACGACCGCCAGAGGCGACGATGTTGCCAGATCCGTCCAGCGAACCAATTCTAGAACCAGATGCGTTATACACGAGACCGTCTGAAGCGACGCTGTAAGTTGTTCCACCAACAACGAGGCGTGTGCGGTTAGAGCCGGTGCCGATCAGTGTGAGGGGGTTCACAGCGTTCGCAGCGAGGGTCGAACCGTTTGTCGCGATGATGTTGCCAGAGGCATCAACTGTACCGACCCGTGCGCCAGAGGCGTTTGTGACCGTACGTGAGGAGTCGATGTTGTAATCTGTTCCACCGATGGAAACCGTTACACGTCCGCGTCCGGGGACGATTGAACCGCCACCTGCGCCAACAACAACAAGCTCATAGCTTTCTTCCTGAACGAGGACACGTTCTGTGACGGTCTCCATTGTTCCAGGGATCTTGCGGATTTCTTCACCAGCTTGACGCAGGACAACCTGCTCTGTCGATGTCGAATATTGTGCGGGCACGATCACCCGGGCAAAACACTCACCTGGCAGCGGATTACCGGGTGGTAGCTCCTGCGCGATGGTTGGTGCGGCTAATACGGCTGCTGATGCGGCCAAAAGAAGAGTGCGTTTCATTTTTTGGAAACCCCCAAAGTACTCGATTTCTATCCGCGACATGCGGATACCTCCAATGCGTGCCCATCCGCGCAAGGCGGACGGACGGCGTTAACGTCCTCTTAAACCTCAAAGACGATAATTCAAATGCTAAATGGTCAGACGCGAAAAGGTCGGAAGAAAGACGCCTGTGCGGCGTGTAGCATCTCCCGATCTCCTCTCGTGTCACCATAAGCCTCTAATATCTTGACAGAATGTGGCGCGAACGTGTCTGAAATGCGGCGAACTTTATTCGCGCCCCAGACGTTATACCCCAGCAATTTACCTGTGAATGAATTTCCCGACGCGCCTGTATGCGTCTCCATCTCGGTCGCGAGCACATGATTCGACGCAATCCCGAGGGTGGCCGCCCAATGACGTAGATATGGGCCGATAGATGCACTGCATATATATAAAGTCTCTTTGCGCGTATCCGGCCCGTCCAAAAGCCCTTTCAAGTGGGCGAGGGCGGCGGGGCGAACCAAACCGGGAATGACGTCGCGCGCAAAGCGTTCAGCTTTGGCCTCAACCTGCGCGACGGGCTCACCAGCAAAGAACCGCTTGATCACGGCGTGTTTGACGGCATGGCGATCGATCCGCCTTAATTTGTAAGCTGCAAAGGTCGGCAGTAGGCGCAAGATGTTCAGCGCCCACCTCGGGCCGCCTGCGTAATAGCGTAAAAACAGTGCAAAAGTGTCGCGAGTCGTGATCGTGCCGTCGAAATCAAACGCGAGAATTTCCCGCTGCGCATCAATGTTTGAGTCGGTAATCACGGGCATGGGTGTAAATTTGTCTTCTAGCTGGTCGATGTGCTGCGATGTTACGAATCGCCTATAGCTTCAAGCTGCAAGCGCGAACAGCCTTCACAAAAGCCTAAGCCAAGCCGTTCATCTGCGATTCAGCTAAATCTACGCGGCTAGAGGCCTTCGGCTTGCTGTAACGGGGTGTTGCGAGGATTTGTATCTTGCGCTGGAGCGGATGGCGTCCCAACTTAAAAATCCGTGCCACCTTAAGGAGACTCAGCCCATGCCTCTGAATTCGAAACATCGCTTGCTCAAAACCGTATCCCTCGTCGCTCTGCTGACGCTCGTCGCGTGCCGCGCGCCAGAATCGGATGTGACGCTCGATCCGGCCCTGTCTCTGCCATCGATTGAAGATGTGGACTTTGCACAAGAGGCCTCAGATTTGGCCGTCGATGCGGATGTCATCTACGGAAAGCTCCCCAACGGTCTGCGCTATGCTGTGCGCGCCAATGCCACACCGACGGAAACAGCCTCGTTGCTGATGCGTTTTGACACGGGTTCCTTGAACGAGACGGATGAGACTCGCGGGATTGCGCATTTCTTGGAGCATATGGCCTTCAATGGCTCAGAGAATGTCCCTGAAGGTGAGATGTTGAAGCGTTTGGAACGTTTCGGTCTGTCCTTTGGCGCCGACACAAACGCTTCGACGGGCTTTGAAGAGACGATTTATCAGATGGAGCTTCCAGACGTCAGCGAGGAAATCCTCGACGAGACACTCTATATTATGCGCGAAACAGCGGATCGATTGAGCCTCGACCCAGAGGCGATCGAGAAAGAGCGGGGCGTTATCCAAGCTGAACGCCGCGCGCGGAACACGCCGGGGCTGAAGGCGCTCGTCGACCGTATCGAATTCTATGCGGGCGATACGCTGCTGCCTGACCGCTTGCCGATTGGCACGGCGGAAACCATCGACAGCGTCACCCCAGAACAGTTCCGGGCCTATTACGATGGCTATTACCGTCCAGAGAACACCTTCGTCACACTGGTCGGGGATTTTGATCCGTCCTTCGCCGCGCAGAAGATCGAAGAATATTTCGGTGACTGGGAAGCAACCGAAGGCGTTGCGGCGCTAGAATCTGTCGAAATTGATGCAGAAGAAATCACTGTGCCACGCGCCAGCGTCTATACGGACCCAGATGTCCGCACGAGCTTGTCGCTGGCCGTCATGCGCGATTTGGAAGAGCGCCCTGATACGGTCGCCAATCGCAAACGGGCGCTGATCGATTATTTCGGGAATGCCATGCTGAACCGTCGCCTCGGTAAGATGGCGCGCACGGAAACCTCTGCTTTCACAGGCGCTTCTGCCTCCACGAGCAATTTCTTCGATGCGACAGAGATTTCCAGCCTCAACATGGGTGGTCAGCCGGAGAATTGGGAAGCCATGCTGGCCCAAGGCGAGCAAGCCCTGCGTCAAGCGCTCGAATATGGCTTTAGCCAAGCGGAACTGGACGAGCAGGTCGCCAATTACGAAAACTCTCTAAAAGTCGCGGTTCAGACGGCTAACACGCGCCGCACCCCCAATCTCGCACGGGGTATCCTGAACAGCTTTGGCGGTGAACAAGTCGTCACGACGCCCCAATCCAGTCTCGACCGTTTTTTAGCGGCTAAGCCGGATATGACGCTGGAAGCCGTTGAAGCGGCTTTCCGCGAACAATGGGCGGGTATCGACACCGCGCCTCAGCTCTATCTGCAAACGCCGGACGTCATTGAGGGCGGAGAGGCCAAGCTTCTCGCCGCACTGGAGGCGTCTCGCGCTGTCGCGGTTGAGCCACGCGCGGAAGAAGCCAAGCTGGAGTTCGCCTATACAGACTTCGGTACGCCGGGGCAGGTTGTGAAGACCGAACGTCTGGAAGACCTCGACGCGACGCTGGTGACATTTGACAATGGCGTGCGCTTGAACCTGAAAAAGACGCCCTATGAAGAGAATGTCGTTCGCCTGTCTGCGCGTGTGGGGGCAGGGTCACTGGCCGCACCCGTGGCGACATCTGGTGGATTCGAGTTTTGGGCGCCCTATATCCTCGAATTCTCAGGCCTAGCCGAACATAAAGTCGATGACATCGCGACGATCACAGCAGGTCGCACGGTCGGCGTTAATCGCGGTTTTGGCAGCACGGCGATGATCGTGTCTGGCTCGACTGTGCCAGAAGACCTTGAGCTACAGCTTCAGCTAATGACAGCGGCGGCGACGGATCCGACCTATCGCCCAGAAGCCAAGTCGCAATATGAGAAGTTGGTTCGGTCGTGGTATCCAACCATCGACAGCACGCCCGGCGGTGTCGCCGCCCGCGACATCCCGCGTATCCTGCGCAGTGGGGACAAGCGTTGGGGCTATCCAACCGAGCCAGAGATGCTGGACGTGGACGAAGAGCTAATGCTCGACTGGATGGCCAAGAATGTCAGCAATGGTGCGATTGAACTGACCGCTGTCGGCGATTTCGATGCGGATGCACTTATTGCACTGGTGGGTAAGACATTTGGCGCACTGCCGGATCGTAAGGTTGCGCCTTATGAGCCTGCGGCATCGGTCACAAAACTGGACTTCCCCGATGGGACAAAGCGCCCGATCGTGCTCAACCATGCAGGTGATCCCGAGACAGCCTCGCTGCGCCTGTATTATCCTGCACCGGATGCGTCCGATCTGCGCACGGATCGCGCGATGACACTATTGCGGGATATGCTGCAGCTGCGGATGACCGAGGTGATGCGCGAAGAGGAGGGGGCGACTTATTCCCCTGGCGTGGGCCAGTATAATTCGCGGCTCTATCCTGGCTATGGCTATGTCAGTGCCGTCATGGAGGTCAAACCCGAAGACATCGACGTCACAGCCGAGAAAATCCGCGCCGTCGCGTCGGAATTTGCCGCCGGCAAGATGGACGCGGATATGTTCGAACGGGCGCGCAAGCCGCTGCTCGAAAATCTGGAGACCAGCTTGGAGAATAATGGCACGTGGATGAATGTGCTGAGCCGAGCGCAGACCGATCCCGTCATTGTGGAGCGTTTCCGCACGCGGGATGAGATGTATCAGAACCTGACACTCGAAGAGGTCAAAGCCTTGGCCGAGACACTCTTCCAATCCGATACGGCAGTCGAAATTCACATTTTGCCTGAAACCTAAACCTTTGCCCCGCGCAGGGGCGAAGATGGCGCATGTCTTGCAAATCTCGCAGGTGATTGAAACTTAACCACTTTCACTCACCTGTGAGAAAGATTTAAACTTCGCTTAACCATAATTTTGCCTCCGCTGTCCCGTCGCGGGACAAATTCCCCTCTTGGCAGAGTGCCTGCAACATCCCTCTCATATTCAACGCAATCGACCCAAAACGGGCCATTGCAAGTTTGGTGGGATTAAAGATGACACGGATTGCTAAGACATTCTCGAACTACAAGCAGAATACAGGCGGTAACGTCGCCATGATGTTTGCAATTTCAACCTTTGCCTTGATCGGTGGAATTGCTCTCGCGGTTGATCTCTCCAACGCTTATTCTGCCAAGCAACGCCTACAGGATACGACAGATGCTGTCGCGTTGATGGCGGCCAAAGATAAGTCTCTGGACACACCCGAAGAGCTGACCGCGACTGCGCAGGCGCTTTATGATGTGACCTATCCGGGTGAGAGAGGCGCGCGTATCGTTATCCAATCGATGACCCGTAACGGCGATAGCGTTGAAGTCGTGACAAAGAACAATGTCGATTCCTTTTTCTCGGGCATCTTCGGACGGAAAAGCCTAGATGTCGGCGTTAGCTCGACAGCCGTTTATTCTGACACCGCGATGGATATCGCGATGGTCCTCGATACAACCTATTCGATGAGCGAGAACAACAAAATCGGCAGCCTCAAAACAGCTGCGACCCAGCTAGTCAGCACGATCGATGCGCTGGATAATGACAAAGTTCGTGTGTCCGTTGTGCCATTCGCGCAATATGTGAATGTTGGTACGCAGAACCGCAATGCGCCTTGGTTGGACGTGCCGGTTGATGGTCGTGACACAACACCGCGCAACCAGTGCCGGATCACACGCCCCGTTATTGCACGTTCAAACTGTCGCCGCATCGCACGCACCTGTTCCGCAGACGGCGTCAGCTATGATTGTTCTTACACGAAGTGTGACAACACTTACGGCGCGCCAGTTGAGACCTGTAACACGGTCACACCCGTCGCGAAGACGTGGCAGGGCTGTGTTGGCTCTCGCGAAGCGGGCTATGACGAGCGGGCGGAATTTGCAGGTCGCAAAATCCCAGGTCTGTTTGGTAAGCGATGTGGCGCCCCTCTGACGGCGCTGTCGACAAACATGAACAAGGCCAAGCAGACGATCAATCAGATGCAGGCCGCGCGCGGCAATGGTGCGACCTATATCCCATCGGGTATCCTCTGGGGCTGGCGTACACTGGACGAAACGATGCCGTTCCCATCTGGTGCCGTCTCTGCAAATGTCGAGCGTGAGAAGATCATGATCGTCATGACGGACGGTGCGAATGAAGCCGTGAAGCAAGGTGTCGAACATCGCGATGCGAATGGTAACTCTGCCGTCCGCACAAATCGCAAGACTCAAGACCTCTGTACCGCAGCTAAACGCGATGATGTCACGATCTACACGATTGCTTATGAGGTGAGCGATAGCTCGACGATCAATATGTTGGACCGCTGTGCCTCAGATTCGTCGAAGTTCTTCGACGCCCGTAACGCGAGCGATCTGTCCGATGCGTTCCGTAAGATTGGTGACAGCCTCGTCGAATTGCGCACGACGTCATAAGCTGACCATCATCCAAAAAGAAAGCCGCCCCACGAGAGGGCGGCTTTTTTTGTGTCTTTCGTTGTAAACTTAGTAGCTTTCAGGGCCTGCGAGAATTTTATCTTCCGGACAATCATTCGTTCCCGCGGCAGCGTCGGTCGTGTTGACGGCCAATAGTTGCATGTTGAAGATCAGAACCGACCCGCCGGGAATAGGGCCGCGATCCGCATTGCCATACCCGAGTTCGGGCGAGACGTAGAGCGTCCGTGCTTCGCAGACCTTCATATCGCCTAGCGCTTCATTCCACGCCTTGATGAAACCGTTGGACGGCCCGATGAGCGGTTGGCCACGCTCATAAGAGCTGTCAAAGACTTCGCCGTTGCGGAATGTTCCGTGATAATGCGCAGCGATTTGTTGTCCAGGTTCTGGCGATGCGCCGTTTTCTAGTCCCGCTTGCGCTACCGTATATTGCAGGCCCGACTCATTGACGATGACGCCGTCGGCTTTGGCGTTCTGCGCCATATAGGCGGCGCTATCAAACTCAGGATTATCGACACCCGCTTTTGGCGCTGGGGCGGAACAAGCGGCGAGGGTGAGGGCGGCAGCGCTGGCTGCGAGAAGGCGAAATGTCATGGAAGTCTCCAGTTAGGGTGTGAGGTTAAGCGCGATCTATCGCGCGAGCTCTTTCATCGCGGATTCCAACCCGCTGAGTGTCATAGGGAACATGCGGTCCGCGCCGATGATCTGCTGGATCATTTCGGTGGACTGGCTGTAGCGCCAGTATTTTTCCTCTGTCGGATTAATCCAGACGATATGCGGGTAAATCTCGACGAGGCGTTGCAGCCACACCGCACCCGCTTCGTCGTTCCAATGTTCAACCGACCCGCCGCGCATGGAAATTTCATACGGACTCATCGCGGCATCGCCGACGATCACGACGCGGTGGTCCGATCCAAATTTGTGGAAGATGTCCCACGTTGGGGTGACCTCCGTCATCCGGCGGATGTTATCTTTCCAGACTTGCTCATAGAGGCAGTTGTGAAAATAGAAGTATTCCAATCGCTTAAACTCGGACCTTGCAGCAGAAAACAATTCTTCGACCTGTTTGATATGGCCATCCATCGACCCGCCAATATCGAAGAACGCCATGACTTTTACGGCGTTGCGGCGCTCAGGTCGCATCTTGATGTCGAGCCAGCCCTGCTTGGCCGTGCCGCGAATTGTGCCCGCCAAGTCCAGTTCTTCAGCCGCGCCGTCGCGTGCAAATTTGCGCAGGCGGCGCAGGGCGACCTTGATATTACGCGTCCCAATCTCGCGGTCGCCGTCGAGATTCTTAAACGTCCGCTTGTCCCAGACTTTTACGGCCTTGCCCGTGCGGCCTTCTTTCTGGCCAATGCGCACGCCTTCGGGATTATGGCCATAGGCGCCAAAGGGTGAGCGCCCCGCCGTGCCGATATTCTTATTCCCGCCTTCGTGGCGCTTGTCCTGATTTTCGAGCCGCTCTTTCAACGCTTCCATGATCTTGTCGAAATCACCTAAGCCTTCGATTTCGGCGATTTCTTCTGGGGAGAGGTGCAGTTCTGCCATTTTACGCAGCCAGTCCGCTGGGATTTCCGCGTCGTCTTGGCCGAAGATATCACCCAGATAATCCACGCCGCGAAAGACGTGGGAGAACACCTGATCGAATTTATCGAGGTCCCGCTCGTCCTTCACCAGCGCCGTGCGCGAGAGATAATAAAACCCGTCGAGGCTTTCATCTGGCACATCCTTCTCCACACCCTCCAGCAGCGTCAGATATTCCCGAATGGACACGGGAACACGGGCGCGGCGCAGTTCTGAGAAGAAGTGGTGAAACATGGGTGAGGTCTAGCAGGTTTTACAGGCGAGGGAACGCGGCGAAATGCGTTGCAGGTTTATTCCACCAATTCCTCAGGCAGTTCGGGTTCTGGGTCCGTTGGTGAAGAGCCAGTCTTTCCAGAATATTTGAACACAACAAACTCCAACGGGCTGTCATCGGCGGCTTTCACGCCGTGATAATCCCACGCGCGGGCGAAGAGAATATCACCTTCTTTGGCGGGCATGGTTTTCCCGTTGAGATACCATTCGCCCCGGCCTTTTGTGACCATCAGATATTCCTCATCGGCATGACGGTGCGGCGGGTGGATTTGCTGACCTGCATCGATTTTCGCGACACCCACGAGCACAGGTTTCAGGACATGGGTGTCTTCGGTGAAATAGGGAAGAAAGCTGCCCCAATCCGCTGCGTCAGTCGCGACGGCGGCCTCGGAGAGGATCATAGACTCTCCAGCTGTATTCGCCGTGGTTTGTGTCGCATTGGAGCAGGCGGCAAGGCCGAGCGCGCCAAGGAATAAAAACTGTTTCATGATGTGCACTCTCCTTTGTGGGCCGCGCTAATGCCTTTGCTGTTCGCGGCGCATTCATTTCCATAAGTCACACCATCGCAGCCACAGACGGGGTCATATTCCATCGTGCACATGTCAGGTTTCACGCGACATACGCCCGGCGCATCCGCCGCGCCGCATTGATCCGCGATGTTGCGGTGGCAATATTCATTGTCTACGCAAGCCGGTGCGTCCGTCCGCATCATCCCGCCACAGCTTTGTCCAACAGGCGCTTCACTGACCGGAAAGCCCGGCGGCGGCAGATGTGGCTGGTTCTTGGACTCAACGGGCGTGTTGGGCGCGGCGCAAGCCGACAGTAAAAGCGCGGCTGTCAGAAGGGCGGTACGCATCACGGCTGTTTAACCATCTGCAAAGATGAAAAGGTGAAGATTGTCTTGGCAGACTTTGTGCCAAAGTCAGCTCCAATTGTCTTTGGCCACGTCAGGCTAAAATCTATGATCCATCCATTGGATTTCGTAGTCCAAAATCCGCGCTCTCCGTTCGTGCCGATTGCGCCATAGGCTTGAACAGACGGACGTGACCAAATGGACCCATAAACTGGCTCATCAAGGTATTTGAAGTCTTCTTGTTGTCTTTTTTGGCGTGTCTTTCCTGAGATGAGATCGTCAAGTGAACTAAAACTCGAACTGTGTTTTGATTTCGCGGAACGCCGACTGCGTTCCAATCTGATCCATATAAAATCTGCGCCTGTTGTATTCGAAGAAAATTCGCAGATCTGGCCTTCATCAAGAAAGTCCTTTGCCAAACTAAGTTTGAAATCGCTGATTTCCCAGGGGCAAACGAACCCAGACGCCATATGAAAAGCCCCAGCCTTTGAGGATTCAAACGCAGAGCTTTCTATAACCGTGGCGTCCTGAGCCTGTGCGCCTGATGCCAGAAGCGTAAGCCCAAAGCTTATGGCCAAGACCCCGCGCATCAGCCTGTCCGCACGTCCGTCTCAACTTGCGCAGCAATCTCGGGATCGAGGCGCATTTCCATCGCCAGACGGTCCAGATAATCGCGTTCGCGCGGGTTTAGGCCATTCGCCACCCGACAAGAGGCTGCGTAGATTTCCAGCGCCATCTGATCATCCTTGGCGAGCTTTGCAATTGCGACAGGGTTTGCGGTTTGGGCCAAGACCGTTTCGACGTCACCTGACTCGACGCCCTCTAAGCCGTCCAATAGGGCGAGTTCTTCGTTGGACAGCTCGCCATCGGCTTGCGCCGCGCTGACCATCGCTTGCAACAAAACATCGGCGCGATTGGCGGGGGCTTTGTCATTGATCAGCGCCATGACGTCATCGAGATTGCGCGGCATCGCCCCGGCTTTCTGCGCTTTATATGCGATATAGCCGAGTGCGCCCAAGCCTGCGAGGCCTGCGAATTTCCGATTTGACCGATTGCCGAGGATCAGCGCCAAGCCACCGGCCGCTGCGGCGGACCCGAGGCGCAATTTCTTGCGCGATTCTGCGTCATCACCGACGCCGAGCTTGTCTGCCAGCGCGTCTTCGGCCTGTTTGAACATATCCTTACCGCGCGCGGTCAGCTCTGCCGTGTCGGCTGTTTTGGCTTTGGCGACGAGATCACGGCCTTGACCGAGGATCTGGTCCAAGAGTTGTTGGGCAGTCATTTGCGGTGTATTGGTCATGGCGGTCTCCTTTTTCGCTATGCGTGCATAACTGTCATGGCGTGGCATGACAAATGAGGGTTGATTTTATTCTGCGGGGCCGAGACAGGTTGAACATGAAAAAACGCATCCTTTTCCCGCTTCTTGGCGTCGCAGCCCTCACTATTGGCGCGGCGGTGTATTTGCGAACGCCTGCCGGGCCGAATTTTTCTGCTTCTGAAGCGCGGGCGGCGGCGCAAAAATATGACGTTCGGATCATTCGCGATTCTTACGGTGTGCCGCATGTTTTTGGCGTAACGGATGCAGATACCAGCTTTGGCTTTGGCTATGCCCATGCGGAAGATGATTTCGCTACAATCCAAGCTACGCTCATCGCGGCGCGTGGGATGAGCGCACAGTACAAAGGCAAAGATGTCGCCCCGCAGGACTATCTCTATGATCTGTTCAAGGTCCGCGAAGGGGTCGAGGCCAATTACGACGCGCAGGTTAGCCCGCAAGGCAAAGCCATTGCACGCGCCTATGCGGCTTCCATGAACCTCTATGGGGCGGAGCATCCAGAAGAAGTCTTGCCAGGCGTCCTGCCCGTGACAGAGAAAGACGTCTTGGCGGGCTTTGCTTGGGCAACGCCGTTTTTCTATCGCCTCGACGGGTATTTGCAGGAGCTATTCACCGCAGAAGATCAGCCGGATGTGTCGCCATGGTCCCAGCAAAGCTCGTCATTGAAGCTGGAGGCCGCCGTGCGCGGGTCCAATGCCTTTGCGATTGCGCCGTCGCGGTCTGACGATGGCCATACGCGCCTGATCGCCAATTCGCATCAGCCGATGACGGGGCCTTATGCGTGGTATGAAGCGCATCTGGTCAGCGAAGCGGGCATGAATACATTCGGCGCAACATTCCCCGGTGTGCCGATTTTGGCGCAGGGCGTGACGCCCAATTTGGGCTGGACGCATACGGTCAATCGACCGGACTTGATCGATATTTATGCGTTGGAGGTCGATGATTTCGACAAACCCACACAATACCGCTTAGATGGTGATTGGGTCGATTTTGAGCGCAGCCAATCAGAGTTTCGCGTCAAACTCGCGGGGCCATTCTCACTGCCCGTCAAGCGAGATGTTCTCTGGTCCGCGCATGGGCCAGTGCTGTCCACACCGACAGGACATTTCGCCATCCGCTTTGCGGGTCTTGGCACTTTGGGCACGGGCAATGTCGGAGCGCTGGATCAGTGGTACGCGATGAATAAGGCCACGAATTTTGAGCAATGGCGCGCGGCCTTGGAACCTCTTGGCGTCATGTCGTTCAATATTGTCTACGCGGATAAAGCGGGGAATATCGGCTCGGTCTATAATGCGAAAATGCCTCGCCGAATTGAGGGGCCAGACTGGGGCGGTGTCCTGCCCGGAGATGCGTCAGAGCTTATTTGGGAGGGCTTCCGCCCCGCCACAGACTTGCCGCGCGTGCTGAACCCCGAGTGTGGTTGGGTGTTTAGCGCCAATGCCACGCCATTCGCCATTACGGATGACCGCTGCAACAACACGCGCGCGGCGTTCTCACCGACCTTTGGGATTGAAGACCGGATTACCAACCGCTCGCGCCGTGCGCTGGCGCTGCTCTCGCCGGATGAGGCGATCTCGCGCGATGAACTGATCCGCTACCGCGCGGATACGCGCTATGATCCAGAGAGCGAGCTGATGAAGCTCGTCGTTACGCTGGTCGCGACGCCGTCCGATGATACGTTGATCCAGCAGGCGCAGGAAGTCTTGCGTAATTGGGACGGCAACACGACGCGCGATAGTCGCGGTGCGGCGCTGGCGGTCATCACGGGCACGCGTGCGCAGGGCTATGAATATATCGAACCCAATGCGGGCGATCCGATGGAGGCACTGGCACAAACGGCGCAGGACCTGATGGATCGTTTCGGACGGCTGGACCCCGAATGGGGCGAGGTGAACCGAATCCAGCGCGGTGACGTTGATTTGCCGCTAGACGGTGCGCCGGATGTGTTGCGCGCGATCTATGCTGACCGTGACGGTGTCGCGAAAGAGGGCGTGATGAACGCCTTTGCCGGCGACACGCATATTATGATCGCGGATTGGGACTCGGACGGAAACCTCCGCCTCGACACGATCCATAATTATGGCAGTGCAACGCTAGACGAAACCTCGCCGCATTATGCCGATCAGGTCGAGATGTTCGCTGCTGGGCAGTATAAGCCCGTCGCCATGACGCTCGAAGATGTGTTGAAAGACGCGACGCGGGATTACCGTCCCGGCGAGGCGGAGGGCGACCGCTAGAGCGCGATCTTCCCCCGTACGCAGGCATCATAATCCGTGGCCAGCGTCTTTGTTGTCTCACCCACCGTGTAATGCATCCCGTCGATCTCGCGCACGGGCGTGACCTCTGCGGCTGTACCCGTTACGAAGCACTCGTCAAAATGCGGTAGCTCTGACGGGTGAATGTCGCGCCGGTGGACTTTTATGCCCCGCTTTTCGGCCAGTTTGATCACCGTGTCATAGGTGATGCCTTCCAGCAGGATGTCATTCGTCGGTGTGTGGATTTCGCCGTCACGCACAAAGAAGATATGCGCGCCCGTACATTCCGCGACACGGCCTTTAAAATCATACATCAACGCATCGTCCCAGCCGGTGGCTTGCGCTTTATCCTTGGCCAGCGTGCAGATCATATAGAGGCCAGCGGCTTTGGATTTGCAGGGGGCCGAGCGCGGGTCAGGGCGGATCCAGTCACTGATGCACAGGCGGATGCCTTTCATCTTATCCTCGAAATAGCTGCCCCAATGCCAGGCGGCGACACCCAGATGGATACGGTTGTTCTTGGACGCGACGCCCATCATGTCTGAGCCACGCCATGCGAAGGGCCGCAGGTAGGCATCCGACAGTCCCGTCTTTTCCAGTGTGTCCAGACAGGCTTGGTCGATCTGATCACGTGTGTAGGGAATTTCATAGCCCAGCAGTTCGGCTGAATTAATGAGGCGTTGGCTGTGATCCGTCAGGCGGAAAATCTTGCCGTCATAGGCGCGATTGCCCTCAAAGACGCAGGAGCCATAATGCAGCGAATGTGTCAGCACGTGAACTTTCGTCTCGCGCCAGTCGATAAATTCGCCGTCCAGCCAGATTTCTCCGTCGCGGTCGTGATAAGCTTTCTCGATCATCATCTTTCCTTCTTGTCGCCAAGTGTGAACCGGCGTCGCTTGCGTAAGGCAGGGTTACAAGCCATCACGTTGACATGAAAGTCCAAAGTCACATCTTCGAGGCGGCAAAATGAGCACAACTTATCTCGATCGCGCCGATACACATGTGTTGATCGTCGATGATGATGATCGCATTCGCGAGCTGTTATCGCGCTATCTCGTCAAACAGGGTTACCGCGCGAGCACAGCCTCCAGTGCAGACGCCGCGCGGAAGAAAATGTCGGGCCTGAAATATGATCTGCTGATCATTGATATTATGATGCCGGGCGAAGACGGGCTGAGCCTGACACAGTCCCTGCGCGAACATCACGACGTGCCGATCATCTTGCTGACGGCGCTGGGCGAGGCGGAACAGCGGATTGCGGGGCTCAAGACGGGCGCAGATGATTACCTTGCAAAGCCATTTGAGCCGGAAGAGCTGCTCCTGCGCATTGATAATATTTTCCGCCGGACGGGACGCGAGACGGCGACGGATCAAGTCGCTTTCGGCCCGTATATTTTCGACATTAATCAGGGCCTCCTGCGAAAGAACGGACGTCAAATGCGCCTAACGACGGGCGAGCAAACTTTGCTGTCACTGCTGGCACGGCAAGCGGGCGCAGTCGTCTCGCGTTATATCTTGTCCGAGAATATCAAAGCCCAGTCTGAACGCGCCGTCGATGTACAGATGACGCGCCTGCGCCGCAAGCTTGAAGACAATCCTTCAGAACCGATGTTCCTGTTGACCGTGCGCGGGGAGGGCTATCGCCTCGTCTCTGACGCGGTGTAGGTTGCGCGCATGTTTTCGCTGCGTCAGATATTGCCGAAGTCAATCTTCTGGCGCGCGTTTTTGATCATCATTCTGCCGATCATCATCATGCAGATGGCGGTCGCCTATTTCTTCTTCAACGCGCATTGGGCGCGGGTGACGGCCAATTTGTCCGATTCTGTCGCGGCAGATGTTGCTGTGGCAGTGCAACTTTATTCCGCCGATCCAACGGTGGAAAACACCGAAGCCTTAGATGCGCTCTTGCGGCCGGATATGGAGTTGTCCGTTGTGCTGCGCCCCGGCGACGATCTGCCCACCGCGCGGCGTAATGCGTTTTTCTCGAATTTGGACAAAACGCTGCGGCGATCCCTGACAGAGACGCTGGACGCGCCGTTCTGGTTCGACACGACGCGCTATCCCAATCACATCGATATTCGTGTGGGTGTGGATGAGGGCGTTTTGCGTTTCATCGCGGCGCGCGAGCGGGTCTTTGCCCCGACGGGCTATGTGTTCATCTTCTGGCTCATTACCTCGACAGTCGTACTGTCGCTGATCTCAATCCTGTTTATTCGGCGCCAGTCCGATCCGATCCGAGAGCTGGCCGATGCCGCCGCCGCCTTTGGTAAGGGCCAAGACATTTCCGGCTTCAAGCCGCGCGGCGCATCAGAAGTCCGCATGGCGGGGCAGAGCTTTTTGAAAATGCGACGACGTATCCGGCGACATTTGGAACAACGCACGCTGATGCTGGCGGGGGTCAGCCATGATCTTCGCACGCCGTTGACGCGGCTAAAGCTGCAACTCGCCATGCAAGACGACACACCCGACACACGCGCGGCGCGGCGAGATGTCGACGAGATGGATGCCATGCTAACGGGCTATCTCGATTTTGCGCGTGGCATGGGAAAGGAAAAGCCAGAAGCTATGCGGCTCTCGGAGTTTCTTGAGCAGACGCTGAAACAGCGAGACGACGTCGAGACCGTGCCCTATGCAGATCGCGATATTGAAATCCGCCCGCTGATGCTCAAACGCGCCTTGGGCAATCTAATCAATAATGCGCGCAAATATGGCCAGCGCACGCGGTTGAGTCTTGAGGAAACACCTGATTTTCTACTGTTCCACGTCGATGATGATGGTCCGGGAATTCCGGCGGGACAGCGGGCGCAAGTGTTCAAAGCGTTCCAGCGGCTTGACGAAGCCCGCAACCAGAATGTCGAAGGTGTCGGGCTGGGCCTGTCCATCGCGCAGGACATTGCGCAACTGCATGGCGGAACGATCCTGCTGTCCGATAGTGAGCTGGGCGGGTTGCGCGCGACGCTTCGCTTACCGCTTTAGCTGCCCGACAGTTCTTTCGCGCGGGCAAACGCGGCGCGGATCGCGCGTTGCATCAATGGCCCCAAACCCGACTCGCCCATCAGCTCATCCAACGCCGCCTGTGTCGTGCCATTTGGCGAGGTCACATTGCGGCGTAGCGCTTCGGGCGTATCGTCGCTGGCTTCCATCAGCTTTGCCGCGCCGATGATTGTCTCGCGCGCCAAGCTGTCCGCGACATCGTCCGGTAGGCCGATGTTCCGTCCTGCTGCGGCCATCGCCTCGGTCAGATGGAAGACGTAGGCTGGGCCAGAGCCCGAGAGCGCGGTCACGGCATTGAGCGCGGCTTCGCTGTCCACGCCGACGACCTTGCCACTTGCGCTTAGCAGGCGTTCTGCCTCGGCTAGATCGGCGGCTTCGAGATTGGGGTCCGCGAAGATCGCGCTGATCCCAGCGCCAATCGCTGCGGGGGTGTTCGGCATGGCGCGGATCACTGTGCGCCCCGACAGTGCAGGACGCATATGTCGGAGGCTTGTCCCCGCGAGGATGGAAATCACGCGCGCTTTGACAGGTAAATTGGCGGATAGCGCGGGGCTCAGCGTGTCGAACATTTGCGGTTTGATCGACAGTACGACCGTTTCCACCGTCTTGGGAATGTCTTTGGCTGAGTCCAAATGCTTGGCACCTGACTCAATCGCATGGACGGCCGCGAGGCCCGGTGTTGGGTCGAGGATGGCGAGTTGCTTTGGCTTGACTAAGCCTTGCGAAATCCACCCAGACAGCAGCGCGCCGCCCATTTTACCTGCGCCCACCATGAGGTGTGTGATGGCCATAATCCTAGCTTTGCTCTGCGAGATCGACGAGCGCGCGAGTTAGTGCGTCTTCCGGCGACTCACCTGCCCAGATCACATATTGGCAGGCCGGATAGCCACGCTCTGCCGCGTCCAGTGCCATAGCTAGAAAGTCCAACCCTTGCTCCGTACGCAAGGTTGCGCCGCCGCGTAAGCTAACGGAATTGCGATAAACGAGGCCGCGGTTCTTATCCCAATAATCAAAATGCCCCGAGACGAGACGTTCGTTCAACAGGCTGAGCAAGCGGCAAATATCGTCAGAGCGTCCTCCGGGCATTCGTCCTTCAAAGAGTAAGAAGATCTGCACTTGTTCCGTGGCGGGCTGCCACGTCACCGACACATCATGCTCGCACCAAAGACCGGGCAGGGCGATTTGCAACTCATTGATATCTACACGTTCACGCACGTAGCCTTCGGCGATGCAGATCCGGTCGAACACGTCGACGGGATTCTGACGCAGGGCCGAAGATCCCGACAAGGTCGGGTTCGGGCGCAGGCAACGATCATCGGCAAAAGCCATAGGGGTCCAAATCAATTGGAGACGATTCTCTCCTGCGTACGCTAGGAAACCGCACAAGACGCGCAAGAGATTCGCAAACGCTGCGTGTTGATAACAATTTAGCGTGGATAGAGCCGAATGGCGTTGCGACCCTCGCGGGCGCGGACTTCGCCGCTATCATAATAGACGCGCCCATAGCTGTCCGTCAGTGACACGATCAGGAACGGTGCGGGTGCATATGGGTCGAAATGCGTGCTGTCCGTCGTCAGCGAGAACGGGATATTCGTCTCCATCCCGCGCAGGAGTAAAGTCTGCTCGGCCAAGACGGGATTGGCATTATAGGCCCCGCGATCTTGCCGCAGCACGACTTTCAACCGCGCCTCACCGGGGATGCCATTAACGGGATCAAAGGCGGCTTCGCCTTGGACGAGCGTTTGTGCCATCAACGTAGCGGGCAGGTTGCGCCCGCGTTTTGTCTCGCTGCCTTGGCGAATATTGTCGAGGCGCAGTGCATAGTCGATCTCTGCCCCGTTATAGTCGACCGGCACGGACATGACGTGGCTCTTGCGGCCCATTGGGTCCTCGACCCAGGCCTTTAACGCAAGGGCAGGAGAGTCTGCGCGCTCATACAGCCCGCGTTCTAGTTCAAATGCGACCTCCCGCTCGCCCGCGGGCAAAGCCATGACTGTTTCGCCCTCAATGGATAGGCGATTGGCGCCGGCCAGCGCGTTTTCGAGGAGTTGCACATAAAGTGTTGAGCCTGCCTTTGGCACGGCTTTACGTGGGAAACTGACTTTGCCGGACACGGTCTCGACGGCAAAAAAGTCGAAGGTTTCCAGCGGTTCAGGCTCGGACACCAGCGCTTCCAATTTCAACATGACATGTGCCGTGTCGGAATAAGGCTCAGGTTGGCGAAGCTGCGCGAGGAGGTTTCCCATCGCGTCGCGCAACGTCGCATCCAGATAAAGCGGCGCGTCTGTTTCTGGTTTTGTCAGCACGAGTTTGACGAGGTTTGTTGGAGACGAGAGATGCGTCCGCGCCTGTGTGACGGGCAGGGCACCAGCAGTGATCCCGTTCGGGTTAGGGCGCGTCGTGAATACGTCCAGCTTTAGCGGGCCGATCGCCTCGATCTTTGGCAGGCTGACAGACACACCGATCATGGCAATTTCTGGCGCGAGAGTGATATCTGTCTGCGAGGTGGTCGGGGTCGGCAGGACCGTTTCAACGAGACTGCGCGTTGAGGCGTTTTGGGCAAGGGCGTGCGCGCCACAAAAAATGGCAAGCACAAGCGCCAGCCCAGATGTCAGACATCGTCCCATCCCGCTCATTGTCGGCAGAATAAGGCCAAACCGTGGCAGGGTTAATGCGTTTCTGGCGATTGCCAGAGTGGGTGTTTTTCCATGATCGCGGCAAATGAAGGCGACTCGAGCCAAGCTGAGAGCCAAGCGCGGACCTTTGGCAGCTCTGTTTGCGTCGCCCACCATGCGGGTTCTGTTGCTGCAAATTGACGGATGAAGGGAAATGTCGCGATGTCAGTCAGGTGTAACGCACTGGCATCTAAATGATCTGATGTTGTGAGTGCAGTTTCAAAAACACCAAGACAGTCAATGGCTTGCGCGCGATGGTTCAGGTCCACATCGCCGCGTTGAGCCGTCGTGTCATAGCGGGACTTATATTTATACCGATCCAGATGATGCTTGAACGGGCCGTCTATGGTGTCTGTAAAGGCGGTGCCGATGTCTGCATCTGGCAAGGCCCAGCGGATGATCTCTAGGCTTTCTTCTAGAACGCGCCCGTCCGGCAAAACCAGCACAGGTACGGTGCCTTTTGGCGAGACATCCAGCATCGCATTCGGCTTATTCCTCAGCGCGACTTCGCGGTGATCGTAGGTGATGTCTGCCAAGTGCAGGGCCATCCGCGCCCGCATCGCATAGGGACATCTTCGAAACGTCCAAAGGATCGGCGTCATTTGCGTCGTCCGATATGCGTTTCGCCGCGCGCTTTCGCGAGCTGCATCTGGTTCTGGCGCTCGGCAAAGCCTTTACGCTGTCGCGCGTCAAACTCATCTATACAACGGTGGCAGGAAACGCCTTTGACGTATTCTGGGCGCGTTTTCTCATCCTCGGTTAAGGGACGTCGGCACGCGAAACATTGATCATATTCGGACTCGGCCAAGCCGTGCTCGACCGCGACCCGTTGATCGAACACGAAACACGCGCCATCCCAAAGGCTGCTCTCCTCAGGCTGGGTTTCCAGATATTTTAGAATGCCGCCTTTGAGGTGGTAGACGTCATCAAATCCGTTGGATTTCATATAGGCGCTGGCTTTTTCGCAGCGAATACCGCCTGTGCAGAACATGGCGACTTTCGGCTTGTTGAGCTGATCGCGATTGGCTTCGACCCATGCGGGGAATTCGCGAAAGCTCTTGGTGTCAGGATTCACTGCGCCCTGAAACGTGCCGATCTGGACCTCATAATCATTGCGCGTGTCGATCAGGATCGTATCGGGATCGCTGATCAGGGCGTTCCAGTCTTGCGGTTCCACATAGGTGCCGACGGTTTCATTCGGGTCGATCCCATCCACGCCCATCGTGACGATCTCTTTCTTCAAGCGCACTTTCATCCGGTGGAAAGGCATTGCGTCTGCGCTCGAGTATTTCACGTCAAGATCGGCGAGACGCGGATCGGCGCGAAGGAATTCCATCAATTCCGCGATAGAGTCCGATGGCCCCGCAACGGTGCCATTGATGCCTTCTTGCGCCAAAAGCAGCGTGCCTTGAATGCCCAGCAAATCGCACATGTCTTGCAGGGGTGGGCGCAAGGCGGTGTAGTCGGGAAGGGCGACGAATTTATAGAGGGCTGCAACGGTCGATGACATGACGCGGCCTCTAGGTTTTTTTGCCCCAAAGGGTCAAGCGATCGAAGCGGTCAAAGCCTTATGACTTCGTGACGGGCGTTGGCGCCGTGATGCTGTCGATCATGCGCTGATAATAGGGGCTGCCCTCAATCCGCGTAATATAAGTCTCTGGCACACCAGAGCGCGTGAACAGGTCCCGCATCGCATCAGAGACGATCTCTGGCTCATTACAGGTCCGTGCAACGGTTTTCAGATCGGTGATCCCTTTGCCTTTGGTCAGTTCGGTTTCAAGACGCTTCATGGCGTTGCTGAGCGCTAGCATTTGCAGCGGTCCCGGGACCTTGCCTTCCGTCAAGCTTTGCCCGGCACTCGACAGAGCCTTGATCGATTTTTTCGCGCGTTTTTCGATCCGGTCGACAGCGCGGTCCGCGCGCGGTGTGATCCATTCTGCCGTGCAGACCTTCGCCGGATCAGGCGTAGACGCACAGCCGGAGACAACGGCAGCCGAGAGACAAAGTGCGGCAAGGAAGGAAGCATTTCTTTTCATGCCAAGGGCATAGAAGGCTGAGGAAGACATGACAAGTCAGGCCAAACCAGCAGTAAACCCCTTGTCATCACGCGAGCTTGACGGCTTGTGCCATTGCCAGTCCCGCTTTTTCGACTTAGGTCATGACATACTCTATGTGGGCAATGGAGAGATATGGCCGTAAATGTGCCAACAATAGCAGATACTCCGGATCTTACTCATTCGGATAATTTCGACGCGGTTCGCGCCGAGCTTTCCCGCTTGTTTGAACATAAACTCTTCAAAGATACGACACGGATGAAACGCTTCCTCGGGTATATCGTGGAAGAAGCGATTCAGGGGCGTGCGGATCGACTCAAAGGGTACACGATCGGGTTAGAGGTGTTCGACAGGCCCGAAAGTTTTGATCCGCAAGCCGATACGATTGTGCGTGTTCAAGCGGGTCAGCTACGCCGACGACTCGACCTCTATTATGCGGATGCTGGAAAGACGAGCCCCGTCAGAATACTCGTTCCCAAAGGTCGATACGCGCCAATATTTGAGTTTCGACAACAAGCGCCGCTGACAGAGGACAAGAAAGCGGATGAGCTTGTCCCCGTCGCAGCGAATGATCCGAGACCGTCTATTGCCGTTCTGTCGCTGGATGATCTGACCCTGCCAGGCGAGGGCGCGTATTTTGCGGCAGGGTTGACGGCTGAGATCGTCAACGCGCTTGTTCAATTTCGCGGCTTGCGGGTCGTGACATTGACGCCAACCGTCGCGTCTAGGCTGAATGCCATCACAACACGTGAAACAGGTCAAAGGGCCGGGGCGGATTTTGTTCTATCCGGAAATGTCCGGCGTGACGGTGAGATTTTTCGAGTCATGCTAAACCTCATTCGAGCAGAGACGGGCGAGCACATCTTCTCGCGGATTTACGATCGCGAATTCACGCCGGGGAGTTTGTTCTCCCTTCAAGAGGAAATCGCGTCCTACACCGCCGCGAGTATCGCTGCACCATTTGGAGCGGTGAACCGGTATAATCGAAGGATGCAGTCTGGCCGGAAAAACTCGCCAGATGCTGTCAAAGCGGCTTTGTCTTATCATAACCTTCGGCTTTCCCCGACCCGCAGCGGGGCGGAAGAGCTTCTGGAGGACTTTAAACGCATTACCGATGAGGAGGATCGTTTTTCAACGGGTTGGGCGATGCGGGCCTTGCTCAATACGTTTCTTGTCAGTCAGACATTTCCCATTCGTGATGCCAAAGCGCATTTGGAGGATGCCGAGAAGGCCGGAAAAATGGCCGTCAAGATCGACTCTGAAAACGCGCTCGGGCATTTCTCGCTTTATATGACGCATTATCTTCGCGGTGAATTTGATCATGCGGCTGAAAATATAGAGCGGGCGCTCTCCCTTAATCCGAATGATTACTGGATGTTGGCCTATTACGGTGTTGGGTTAGCTATGCGCGGCGAAGTTCGTCGCGCGATTAATATGCAAGAGGCTGCGAAGAAACTCGTCGGACACGCGCCTGTTTGGTTTCATATGCCCCAAGCTATTCAAGACTATCTTACGGGGGATTATGACGCAGTCATTGCGTGGTTGCCGGAGGATACGATTTTAGCACCGCAATTTGTCCAGCTTCTCGGTGCGGCTTCGCTTGCCCTGTCAGGGCGAAAAGACAGCGTGGACGCACTTGTCAAAGCGATGAAAGCGGAGACGCCAAACCTTGAGGCTGAAATCGGACAGTCTTTTTTATATTGGCACATGCACCCCGCTCTAAATGACAAACTTATTGCCGGACTCGCCGCGGCGGGTCTTGACATCATGCCCCCGTCAGCGCCTACATAAGACAGCGTTGTCATATGCGGAGTCGTCTTACAAAAATGAGGCGTCAAAGAGCGGGAAAACCCGGCAGGCCGCACGTTTGAGGGGAAAATTTTGGTGTCGACCAAATTGAAAACATCATGAAACCACATACGCCTGTCAGAATGGGTATGGTTGGCGGCGGTGAGGGGGCCTTCATCGGTGCCGTTCATCGCTGGGCTGCACGGTTGGATGGGCAGATCGAATTGGTCTGCGGGGCTTTCTCTCGCGATGCGGACAATACGAAACGCACAGGTGCGTCACTCGGTTTAAATGAGAGTCGTTGCTATGCCGATTTCAATGCGATGATGGCGGCAGAAGCTGCGCTGCCTGAAAGCGAGCGCATGCAGTTCGTCGCCATTGTGACACCGAACCACATGCACTTCCCTGTCGCCAAAGCGGCGCTGGAAGCGGGCTTTCATGTCCTATCCGATAAACCCGCAACGCTGACCTTGGATGAAGCGAAGCAACTGCGGAGCGTCGTTCAGGCAACCGGACTACAATACGGCCTCACACACACTTACCTCGGTTACCCGCTGGTCGGTGTGGCGAAGGGCATCGTCGCGGAAGGCGGGATCGGCAAGGTCCGCAAAGTCTTCGTCGAATATATCCAAGGTTGGTTGGCCGGAGAGGTCGAGAACAAGCAGGCCGATTGGCGCACGGACCCCGCGCGCTCAGGCGCCTCCGGCTGTATGGGCGACATCGGTACACATGCGCACAACCTCGCAGAATTTATCACCGGCAAGCGCATGACCCATGTCGCGGCGGACCTCTCGATTTTTGTCGAAGGGCGTCGCTTGGATGATGACGGATCAGCGCTGTTCCGTATGGAAGACGGCATCAAAGGCACACTCTCGGCGTCTCAAGTCTGCGTCGGGAATGAGAACAGCCTCTCCATCCGGGTCTACGGCGAGACAGGTGGGCTGGAGTGGCATCAGGAGGAGCCGAATACATTGTTGCGCACCTATACGGATCGCCCGACGGAAATCCTCCGCGCGGCGAATGGGTATCTGCCTGAATCTGCACAAAGCTGGTTCCGCACACCTGCAGGGCATCCGGAAGGTTATTTGGAAGCCTTCGCAAATGTCTATCTCGACTTTGCAAAGTCTCTCCAATCCGACAGACCTGTGACAACAGGAATCGACGGCGGTGTGCGTGGCATGGCTTTCGTCGATGCGCTGGTCGCGTCATCTAACAACAACTCAGCCTGGACGGAGATCGAGACATGAAGACCTTAAAAGGCCCCGGCATTTTTCTCGCCCAATTTATGGGCGATGCGCCCTTTGACACGCTCGATAATGCCTGCGCCTTTATGGCGGATGCGGGCTATAAGGGTGTGCAGCTGAACTCTGACAATCCAGTCGTGATGGACTTGAAGCTCTGCGCAGAGAGCCAGACCTACGCCGATGAGCTGAAAGGTCAGATCGCCGAACATGGTTTGGAGATCACGGAGCTGTCGACCCATATCCAAGGCCAACTCGTCGCGGTGCATCCTGCCTATGACGAAGCCTTTGACGCTTTCGCGCCCGCGCATCTGCACGGCAAACCGTCTGACCGCCAAGAGTGGGCGGTGGAGCAGGTCAAATATGCCGCGACCGCATCGCGTCGCTTGGGGTTGGATCGTTCGGTCAGCTTCCCCGGTGCGCTCGTCTGGCCGTTCATGTATCCGTGGCCGCAGCGGCCTGCCGGATTGGTGGAGGAGGGGTTCAAAGAACTCGCCCGTCGCTGGCGTCCCATCCTCGATCACTATGAGGAAGAGGGCGTAGACGTCTGTTACGAGATCCACCCGGGCGAAGACCTGCATGATGGGATCACCTTCGAGATGTTCCTCGCCGAGGTGGACAATCACCCGCGCTGCAACATCCTCTATGATCCGTCGCATTTCATCCTGCAGCAGCTCGAT
>CAYPWW010000007.1:2499-12140 GCA_964414555.1 uncultured Algimonas sp. | reverse complement strand
CGCATGTTCCATGTCAAAGACGCCGAGTTCCGTCCCAATGGGCGGTCCGGCGTTTATGGCGGCTATCAAAGCTGGGTCGATCGACCCGGACGCTTCCGTTCGCTCGGCGATGGGCAAGTCGATTTCAAAGCCATCTTCGCGAAAATGGCCGCCAATGACTTTGACGGCTGGGCCGTGGTCGAATGGGAATGTGCGCTTAAGCACAATCAAGACGGCGCGCGTGAAGGCGCACAATTCGTCAAGGATCACATCATCCGTGTGACGGACAAAGCCTTTGATGATTTCGCCGGCGGCTCCGCCGATAAAGACAGCAACCGCCGGATGTTAGGTCTGGCCTAGAATTGAAAGATCGCCACCGGAAATATCCGGGGCGGGAACAAGGGGAATATCATGGTGACTGCTTCTGAAAGTGCTCCAGCGGGGCTGGGCGAGATCAACGCAAGGCGGCTGTTCTTGCTGAGCTGTATCGCGCTGACTGTGACGGCGATGACCTTTTCCATTCGCGCGGGCATGCTCGGAACCTTGGGCGGCGAGTTTGGCTTAACCGCAAAACAGGCGGGTATCACGGCGGCGATGGCGGGCTTTGGCTTTCCTGTCGCAACGGTGCTGGGCGGACTGATTTATAATCGTGTCGGTCCAAAGACGATCATGATGATAGCCTTCTTTGGTCATCTACTTGGACTGGGTCTGACGATTGTCTCTGGCGGTTTCTGGGGACTAGCGATTTCAACCTTCTTTATTGGCTTTGCCAACGGCGCTGTCGAAGCTGCGTGTAATCCCATGATTACGAAGATGTATGACAACAATAAAACGACGATGCTGAACAAGTTTCACGTCTGGTTCCCTGGCGGCCTCGCGATTGGTGCACTCGCGGCTTTTGCCATTCAAAAGATGTTTGGCGGCGCCGGCACACCAACATGGCAGCTGGAAATTGCCATCATGATCATTCCGACTTTGATTTATGGCTGGATGGTTTTCACAACGAAGTTCCCAGATATCGCAGCGGATAAAACAGCAGAAACAGATACGGCGCATAACCTGAAATCCATGCTCTCTCCGCTCTTTATCGTTATGGCGTTGATCATGACGGTGACAGCCGCGACGGAGCTGGGCACGAACCAGTGGGTTGGCTCTTTGCTCGAAGCGTCAGGCGCTGTGCCGCTTGTCGTTCTCGCGCTGGTGTCTGTGATTATGGCACTGGGGCGCTATTTTGCGGGGCCGCTCGTGCATCGTCTGAACCCCGTCGGCGTGTTGTTGATGTCCGCGATTGTAACTTCTGTCGGCATCTTCCTTCTGTCGATCGCAACAGGACCGATCACCTATATCGCGGCCATCGTGTTCGCGATTGGTATCACTTATTTCTGGCCAACGATGATCGGCGTGATTGCCGAATATAAGCCAGAGACAGGCGCGCTAGGCATGTCGGTTGTCGGTGGCATGGGGATGCTCGGCTTTACAATCTGGACCCCCGTGATCGGCGGCTGGATCGATAGCGCGACAGCCAAGGCGGAAGCCGCAGGATTGGACGGCACAGCGGTCACGTTGGCCGCTGGGCAAGATACGCTCGGCAATATCCTTTATCTTCCGCTGGGATTGATTGTCGCCTTCGCCGTCCTTTTCGTAATGCGCAAAACCTTTACCTCGGAGACCGCACATGACTGAGTTTGTACAGATGGATCGGCGCGATGCGCTGAAGGCGCTGATCGCGATTTCGGCGACGGGCGCTCTGGCGGCGTGTAAGGACGGCGGATCAACCGAAGGCAAAGCCAAACCTGCGCGAAAAGCGGCAGCGAAGCTGAACACGTCGCAAATGGCGTTGCTGGGGGCTTTGGCGCAGACGATTATTCCTAAAACTGACACAGCCGGTGCTGTCGAAGCCGGCGTTCCGGCCGTTGTGGCTGACCTCTATGAAAATTGGGGTGATGACGCCTATCGGTCTTATTGGAGCGATGGCCTCAAAGACCTCGACGCGCATTTCAAAAAAGAAGGTGGGCAAGCCTTTGCCGATATGTCGGCGAAGCAGCAGGCAAACCTTCTCGGGAAATATGACGCCAAGGCCTACGGCGAAGACGGGTTTGGTGGCTTTTATAAAGATATGAAATCCACTGTCGCCACGGCTTATTATATGAGCGAGCTGGGCGCGACCGAAGAGCTGGCCTATGAAGCCGTACCGGGCGAGTGGATCGGCTGTCGACCGCTCTCCGAGCAACCAAAAACTTGGGCGACATAAATGGCTGATTTTGACGTCATCGTCATCGGCTCCGGCATGTCCGGCGGCTGGGTTGCTAAAGAAATGTGTGAGCGCGGCTTCAAGGTCTGCGTCATTGAGCGAGGCCGGGAAATCGTGCCGGGTCGTGACTACACAGATTTTATGGATCCGTGGGAGCTGCAATACCTGGATCGCAAAACGCAAGACGATAAACGCGAACGCGCGATCCAATCCGAAGTCTATGCGTTTAACGACGCGACCCGTGAGTATTGGGTCAAAGATACAGAGCATCCTTATGAGGTGCCAGAGGGGCAACGCTATCGCTGGCGTCGTGGGCACCATACGGGGGGACGCTCGATCATGTGGGGGCGGCAAACCTACCGCATGTCGGAAACAGATTTCCTCGCCAATAAAACCGATGGCCACGGTGTTGACTGGCCTGTGCGTTATGACGAGATTGCACCGTGGTATGATTATGTCGAACGTTTCGCGGGTATCTCTGGCTCGAAAGAGGGCTTGGATATTCTGCCCGACGGCGTGTTCCAGCCGCCACACGACCTGACCTGTGCGGAAATCGAATTGAAGAAACGGATTGAGGCGACCTACCCGGGGCGCAAGCTCATTCCGGGCCGTGTCGCCAATTTGACCGCGCCGACGGAAGAGCAAATCGCGCTGGGCCGTGGCCCGTGTCAGGCGCGAGACCTCTGTTTCCGAGGCTGTTCTTACGGGGCGTATTTCAGCTCGAATTCCGCAACGCTTCCCGCCGCAGAACGCACTGGCAATCTGACCATGCTACACGATACGGCAATCCACAAACTCGTGCAGGACCCTGTTACGAAACGGATCACCGCGGTGGAGGGCGTGAATACCAAGACGAAGGCGGCGGTCACGCTGACGGCGCAAACCGTGTTCTTGAACGCCTCGACGATTCCGTCGGCAATGATTTTGCTCAACTCTGCGACAGCGGAGAATCCGAATGGATTGGCCAATAGTTCGGGACAGGTTGGGCACAATCTGATGGACCATATCATCTGTGGCCGCGCGAGTGGCACCATGCCGGGCATGGTAGATAAATATATGGCGGGGCGTCGGCCCAACGGGATCTACATTCCGCGCTTCCGTAATCATACAGAAGCGGGCGAAGGTTTTGTACGCGGCTTTGGCTATCAAGGTCGGGCTTACCGCGACAACTGGCGGCAATCGATGAATGGTGCAGGCGTTGGCGCGGCGTATAAGGCCGCGAACCAAACGCCGGGACCGTGGCGTGTCAGCCTTGTCGGTTTTGCAGAAATCCTGCCGAATTTTGACAATCACGTCCGTTTGCATGGCGCGAAAACCGATCAGTGGGGTTTTCCCATTCCGGTCTTGGACGCCAAGCACCGCGAGAATGAAATCGCACTCGTCCGACAGGCCGCGCGCGACGCCCGCGACATGCTAGAGCAGGCGGGATGCGAGAATGTTGTCGGTGCCGACCCAGAGACTGATATCGGTTCTGCCCCCGGTGACGGCATCCATGAAATGGGCACGATGCGGATGGGCCGTGATCCCAAGACATCCGTCCTGAATGGCTTCAACCAGTCGTGGGACGTTGAGAACCTGTTTATCACGGACGGGTCTTTCATGACCTCTGGCGGGTGCCAGAACCCATCTTTGACCTATATGGCCTTCTCTGCGCGGGCGGCAGATCATGCGGCCAAGTTGATGAAAGCTGGAGAGCTATAATGGCGGATTTCGATGCCATCGTTGTCGGTTCCGGCATGTCCGGTGGCTGGGTCGCGAAAGAGCTGTGCGAACGCGGGCTGAAAGTCTGCGTCGTTGAGCGCGGCAAAAGCACCAAGCCCAGCGAAGATTACACCGATATGATTGACCCGTGGGACTACCCGCACATGAACCGCGTGCATGAGTCCGAGGAGAAGGAACATTACGCTGTTCAGAGCAGTATTTATAACTGGTCGGCGGATACGAAACACTGGTGGGTCAAGGATAGCGAGCATCCTTACGAGACCGTCGATGGCACGGAATATACATGGCGGCGTGGCTATCACGTGGGCGGGCGATCGCTTATGTGGGCGCGGCAGAGCTACCGCCTGTCAGAGATCGATATTCTCGCGAATAAAACCGACGGCCACGGTGTTGATTGGCCGATCCGTTATGCCGACCTCGCGCCGTGGTATGACCATGTCGAAGTCTTCGCGGGTATTTCCGGCAAAGCCGAAGGTTTGGATATTCTGCCGGACTCAAAGTTTCTGCCGCCCTTCGAGTTTACCTGCGGGGAAGAACTGGTTCGGGATCGGATTGAAGCGGCCTTTCCAACCCGGCGGATGATCCATGGCCGCTGTGCAAATCTTCGACGCGCGACCCCTGAACAAGAAGCGCTGGGTCGCGGCACCTGCCAAGCCCGCAATAAATGCCACAAGGGTTGCTCCTTTGGCGCTTATTTCAGCTCTGTTTCGGCAACGCTGCCAGCGGCCGAGCGCACGGGTAATCTGACGCTGCTGACGGATCAGATCGTCGCGGAAGTCGAACATGATGCGGAAACCAACCGCGTGACGGGTGTGCGGGTCATTGATCGCAACACAAAAGAAACGAAGACGATCACGGCGAACATTATCTTCCTAAATGCCTCTGCGATTGCGTCTGCTTTGATACTGCAGAACTCGACTTCTACCGCCAACCCGAACGGCCTTGCCAATAGCTCGGGCATGGTTGGGCGCAATCTGATGGACCACGTTGGCGGCGCTTGGGCAAGCGGGCGTATCCCAATGACGCCAGAGTTGGCTGATAAATACACCTACGGCAATCGCCCGAACGGGTTCTATATCCCACGCTTTGCGAACCATACCGAAGAAAACGAAGGCTTCCTGCGCGGTTTTGGCTATCAGGGCGGCGTGCATCGTGGCGGGTGGTCAGCGGATCGCCAGGGTATTGGAGAGGGCTTTAAAGACTCTAACAACACGCCAGGTGATTGGTATTTCTCGATGGGTGCCTTTGGCGAAATCCTGCCGGATGAGCGCAACCGCGTGACGCCGCACCCGACCAAGAAAGATCAGTGGGGCCTGCCGTTACCCCTTTTCGATGCAAAAATGCGACAGAACGAAATCAACCTCGTCAAGGCGGCTTCGCGTGAGGCGAAAGCCATGATGGAAGCGGCTGGCGCGGTCGATATCCGGTCCTCAGAAGACTACGGTGCAACGCCTAGCCGTCCGGGTAATGCCATCCACGAAATGGGGACGGCCCGCATGGGACGCGACCCCAAGACATCCGTGCTGAACCAATATTTGCAAAGCCATGATGTCCCGAACCTGTTCATCAGTGACGGCGCGGCCATGACATCGGCGGCGTGTCAGAACCCATCTCTGACCTATATGGCCTTGTCCGCAAAAGCCGCGAACCATGCCGCGGATTTCTATGCCGCCGGAGAATTGTGAGCGATTTTGATGCCATCGTCGTCGGCTCTGGCATCTCAGGCGGCTGGGTCGCGAAAGAGCTGTGCGAGCGCGGATTGAAAGTCCTTGTGCTGGAACGTGGCAAACCCACCGATCCCGCGAAAGATTACACCGACATGCAGGAGCCTTGGGAACGTAAGCATCTTAACAAGGTTTCCGATGAAGTCATGAAGCGCGATTTCTTCCTGATGGGAAATTATTACGCGCTGAAGGAATCCAATCGTCATTTCTGGATGACGGACCGTGACCAACCCTATGAGCGCGCGCCGGGGCAGAGTTTTCGCTGGCGTCGCGGCAATCAAGTCGGCGGAAAATCATTGATGTGGGCGCGGGCTAGCTATCGCTTTGCGCCCTATGATTTCGAAGTGAACAAGCAAGACGGCGAGGGCGTCGACTGGCCCGTGCGCTATGACGACATCGCGCCGTGGTATGACAAAGTTGAGAAGTTCATCGGTGTGGCGGGCGACCGCGATGGGGTAGAGCAACTGCCCGATGGGGAGCACTTTCTCCCAGCATTCTCTCACACCTGTGTTGAGACTGATCTGAAAGCCAAACTCGAAACAACCCATCCAGAGCGCAAACTGATTATGGGGCGCGTGGCGAACCTCACACGCCTCACAGAAGAACAACGCGCCTTGGGCCGCGGCGAATGCCAGGCGCGAAATAATTGTTTTTACGGGTGCAGCTATGGCGCTTATTTCAGCTCCGTCTCGGCGACATTGCCAGCGGCGAAACGCACGGGAAATCTGACGCTGATCCCAAATGCCATCGTGACGAAACTTGTCCATGATCCAGTGTCGAACCGTGTGACAGCTGTTGAGGTTTTGGATGCCGAAACGCGCGCCACCAGCTCTCATACCGCGAAGATGGTGTTCATGAATGCTTCGACGATTGGCACGACGCTGATCTTACTAAATTCTTCCACGGCAGAGCATCCAAACGGATTGGCGAACAGCTCTGGGCAGTTGGGGAAGAACCTGATGGATCATCTAGGTGGGTCAACGGTGGGGGCGACTGTTTCGGGCTATGACGATAAATATTTCAGCGGCCGCCGCCCGATCGGGGGCTATATCCCGCGTTACCGAAATTTCCCGAACCATGTGGAAGACTATAAACGCGCCTGGGGCTTTCAGGTTTATTCTTGGCGCGGCAGTTGGGGTGGAAACCGCCCCGGCATTGGCGCAGATTTTAAGGCCAGCAACCGGTCCCCGGGATCCTGGACGATCATGCTGGACGCCTTTGGTGAGTGCATCCCGCGCGAGGCGAACCGTGTGACGGCGCATAAAACCAAGACGGATAAATGGGGACAGCCGATTGCGGCGATCGACTTCAGCCTCGGCAAGAATGACGAGAAAATCATGCGCGCGGCCCATGCGGATGCAAAGCAAATGCTGGAAGGCGCGGGTTACACGGGGATTTATGCGGCGAATAAACCGGATGATCACCTAAACGGCGTCGCGGGGCGCCTGCATGAAATGGGCACGGCACGGATGGGGCACGATGCTAAGACGTCAGTCCTTAATGGCTGGAACCAGAGCCATGATATTCCAAACCTATTTATCACGGATGGGTCGTTTATGACGTCATCGGCCTGCCAAAACCCGTCTCTCACTTACATGGCATTTTCCGCCCGCGCTGCGAACCATGCAGCGGATTTACTGGCTGAGGGAGCGTTATAATGCCTGATTTTGACGCGATTGTTGTCGGGTCTGGCATGTCCGGCGGCTGGTCCGCGAAGGAGCTGTGCGAGCGTGGGATGAAAACGCTTGTGCTGGAACGTGGCCCAGACATTGATCCGACCAAGGACTACACGGATATGCTCGATCCGTGGGATAAGAAATATCTCGACAGAGTCCGCCCGGAAGAAGCCAATGAACATTGGCCCGTCCAGAAGGATGTCTATGTCTTCTTTGAATCAACCAAGCACCTTTGGGCGATGGACAGCAAATATCCTTACACCACGGCGCCAGACACGAATTACCAGTGGCTGCGCGGGCATCACGTAGGCGGGCGCAGCTTGCTCTGGGCACGGATGTCATTCCGCTTTTCCGACCATGATTTCGAAGCGAATAAGGCAGACGGGATCGGGGTCGATTGGCCGATCCGATATGCCGATCTCGAACCGTGGTATGACAAGGTCGAGGAATTCGTCGGCGTCGCTGGAACCATGGAAGGCCTCGGCCAATTGCCAGACGGAAAATTTCTTCCACAATTTGAGATGAATTGCGGCGAGAAGGAACTCAAACGCCGCATGGCAGAGAAATATCCCGAGCGCACAATGATGCTGGCGCGCACAGCCAATCTGACCCGCGCAACCGAAGAGCAGATGGCGCTGGGCCGTGGCCCGTGTCAGGTGCGCAATCATTGTTTCCGAGGCTGTTCTTTCGGGGCTTATTTCAGCTCGAACTCTGCAACACTCCCCGCCGCAGACCGCACAGGTAATCTGACACTGAAGCCAGATTCGATCGTGCATAGCCTTGTCTATGATGACGCAACGAACCGCGTGACGGGCGTGCGCGTGATCGATCGCGTGACGAAAGAGACCAAGACCTATACATCAAAAGTCGTGTTTCTGAACGCCTCCGCCATTCCGACGGCGACGATTTTGTTGAATTCCACATCAGAGAAGTTTCCGAACGGTTTGGCGAATAGCTCGGATCAGGTCGGGCGCAACTTGATGGACCATGTCGCTGGGGCGCAAGTCTCTGCCTATATCGATGGGTTGGATGATAAATATTATTATGGCCGCCGTCCCGTCGTTGGCTACATCCCGCGCTTCCGCAATTATCCCGACTATGATCAGCCCTATAAGCGCGGCTATGCGTGGCAAGTCTATACAGAGCGGGGGAGTTGGAATGCGTCCAACCCCGGCATTGGGGTGGAATATAAAGCCGCGCAACGCAAGCCCGGACCGTGGCGACTTACCTTGGATACTTATGCGGAAGGATTACCCGATCCGAATAACCGCGTGACGCTGTCGAACAAGCGCGACGAATGGGGGATGCAGGTGCCGCATATGGATGCCAAGCACAGCCCGAACGCGACGGCGCTCCTACAGGCCGGCTCTGACGACGGTTTTGAAATGCTGACAGAATTAGGTTTCCGCGACGTTGTGCGCAGCGAAGTCAAAGCGACCGCGCCTGGCAATCGCATTCATGAGATGGGGACGGCGCGCATGGGCCGAGATCCCAAAACGTCTGTGCTGAACAAACATAATCAGGCGTGGGACGTGCCCAACCTGTTTATCACAGACGGCGCATCCATGACGAGTTCCGCCATCCAGAACCCGTCCATTACTTACATGGCGCTATCCGCGCGCGCGGCGAACCATGCCGCAGATTTGATCCAACGAGGAGACCTCTAATGCTTTCACGACGCAATATGATGATGGGCACATCGGCCCTGCTGCTGGCCGCCTGTTCTGGCGACAAATCTGCGAAAGACGCTATGGCTGAGGCCGTGTCTTATAAGCGTAAAGCAGGACAGCCCGCCGTCGGCATTCAGACCTACACAATCCGCGACGCGATGGAAAAAGACACGCGCGCGGCGCTGCAAATGCTCAAAGATGTCGGTTATGACTTCCTTGAGACGAATGATCGCGACCACACGCGTATTTCGATGACAGAGCTGAAAGATGCGCTGGATGAGGTGGGGCTACCCGTCGCGTCGACCCATGTCGGGTTCAGTTCGATTGGGCCAGGCGGGGATATGCAGGTCGCAATTGATGCCGCCAAAACGCTCGGCGCGAAATATGCAGTCCTGTCCTGGACGCCAGAGGAATATCGTTCGACGTCGGGCTATTCCGAAATGGCCGCGCGTTTTAACGAGGTCGGCGAGGCGATGCTGGCCGAAGGACTCCGCTTTGGGTATCACAATCATCACTTTGAGTTCTGGGAGATCGACGGCCCGCGTAACGGCATGGAAATCTATCTGGAAGAAACCGACCCAGAAAAAGTCTGGTTTGAGTTAGATATGTTCTGGTCGGC
>CAYPWW010000007.1:0-2399 GCA_964414555.1 uncultured Algimonas sp. | reverse complement strand
CTGCGCGACTCTGTTGCGCTGAGCCTGAAAACGGTGCGCGGTTACAAACTCTAGGGCGACAGTTCCGAAGGCGAGTCTCGCGCTAAGGTGCGGGATCTCCTGCCGCGGTAAACTGTGTCGGCATTGGGTTTGCTACCAGCATCGCCCAATAGGTCGCATAGGTCGTCGTCGGCTCATAGACGAGGGCGAGACCAAACTCCGTCACATCGTCGCGCAGCAGGTTCTCATTATGGCCGGGTGATTTCTGCCAAGCTTCGAAGACATCTTCCCAGCTTTTTTGTCCCGTCGCGACGTTCTCGCCAGCGATGGTAAAGTAATAGCCTTGGCGTTGTACTCGATCGCCATGGCCGGATCCGTCCGTGCCGGTGTGGCTGATGATGCCGGCCTGTGCGAGGTCGGCGGCATGGACCTCTGAGGCGAGGTTCAGTTTTTCATTATAGATGAGTGTGTTCAGCCCTTTTGAGACGCGGTAAGCGTTCAGATCATCCAGCGCTTTGGCAAAGTCGACGGGTTTCGGGGCGATACGCGGGAAGACAGCATTGGCGCCGAAGCCATTGTTCAGCCGGCATTCCATCTCGGGTTTTGTCACATCGGGTTGATAGATCACTGTCCCGCGACAGGTCTTCGCATCGGCTTTGCAGATCGCAGCACATTCTTCTGCGGAGCTCACAGCTTGGACGGAATAGGTTCCGTCGTCTTGGTCGAATTGCCCAATCTCTGGGGCCGCAAACGCCAGCCCGGTTGTGATTAGAAGAGAGACGATCCCTGCGGCGCTACTCCACGCCCATTTTTTTGTTCCCATGATCAAGAGATACCTTCCCGCCGTCGTTTTCAAAGCCAGAATGGCAGTGAAATCCTGAAGGGGAGGTTGATATTGAGGTTAATTCTTCGTCAGAAAAAGGAAATCCGCGCAGATTTCGCGGGATTAGCGGCCTGCGCTACGTCCGCCGCCACTGCCTGCTGCCGCATCCCGCTCTGTCTCAAAGGCCGTGCCGAGGTCGGCGTAGAAGGCGGTCAGCGCTTGTGCGCGGGCATCGTCGATCTGTGGATCAGGGGCCGAGAGTGGCACGAAGGGCACGCCCTTATGCGCTTTCAGCATGTAGTCTTTCCAAATATCGACGGGCAGGAGACCGCCCGTGATCTTGCGCATCGAGCTATTATCATCATTCCCGAGCCAGACGCCCGTCGTATATTGTGCCGTAAAGCCAATGAACCAACCGTCGCGGTAATCCTGCGACGTGCCCGTTTTACCGCCGGCCTGCCGTTTGCCCAGACGCGCGCCGTAACCTGTACCTGTGTCGATAACGTCGCGTAGCATCGAGGTCATCTGACGCGCGTAAGGGACGGGATAGACACGTTGGCCAGCCGTCGATCGGCGGCGGTAAAGCGGCGCGCCCGCTGTGTTCTCGATTTCTGTGATCAGGTGCGTGGAGCGCAGTAGACCTTCATTCGCAAAGACACTGTAAGCCCGCGTCATCTCGACGAGTGTGACCTCTGAGGAGCCTAGCGCGAGCGAGTATTCAGGGCGCAGTTCAGAATCGATACCAAAGCGGTTAGCGAGACTGGCCACAGTCGAGGGACCAATTTCTGCTGTGATTTGCGCGGCAATCGTGTTGATCGAGAGCTTTAGAGCTTCGCGCACGGTCATCGGTCCGCGATATCGGCGCGTATAATTCTCTGGCGCCCAATCGCCGATCTCTGTCGGTTGGTCGATCCGAACGGTGGCAGGGGTGAAACCCTCCAGCAGGGCGGCGGCGTAGGAGAAAGTCTTAAAGCTCGACCCGGGCTGACGCTTGGCTTGATCCGCGCGGTTGAATTTCGACGTCGCGTAATCACGTCCGCCAACAAGGGCAACAATCGCACCCGTGCCATTATCGATTGAGACGAGCGCACCTTCGCTGACTTTCTTCCGCTCGCCTGACGCAGCGAGGACTTTCTCGACGGCGTTCTGGGCCATGACCTGTCGGTCTACATCCAGCGTTGTTTTGACGACGAGGTCGACATTGCCTTCGCCGATCAGCTTTGGCGCGCGCTCTGCGACCATATCAAAAATATGCCCGACCATGGCTTCCGAGATCAGCGGTTCTGCGTCCTCGGCAATAACCGGCGGGTTTTCCAGCGCGGTGCGTTGCTGCTCCAAGGTGATCATATCATTGACGACCATGCGTTGCAGGACGAGCTTGGAGCGTTGCAAGGCGCGGTCATAATGTTGCGTGGGATTATAGCGTGACGGCGCTTGGGGCAGGGCGGCCAGTAGCGCGGCCTCGGCTAAGCTGATCTCTTTAGACGATTTCCCGAAATAGCGTTGGGACGCCGCCTCGACACCAAACACGCGCGGGCCCAGCGGGATGCGGTTGATATAAAGCTCGAGGATTTCCGGCTTGGACAGCACGGCTTCC
>CAYPWW010000006.1:64436-66858 GCA_964414555.1 uncultured Algimonas sp. | reverse complement strand
GACGGTCTTCGCGGCGAGGAAAGTATCGCAGAGCTATGCCGGCAGGAAGGCATTGACAGCCTCTAGGGTTTTATGTGCTACGGCCGGTGCATCGGCGATGGTTGCGGGTGTGTGAATACGGGGCATTTATGTTTCCTTTCGGGTTGATGAAAGGCGATATGTAACTGTCCAAAAGGTTGTTCAATGCATTCGGCCGTGATTGGAGCTTCATGCAAACCAGTTGGTACGATTGGTAATTATTTGGTCCTAAATTTGCGCAGAATAGAGACGGTCTATCTCAAAAATGAGATAAGGTTGAGATTCAGGTAAACAGCAATACTCAAGATCAAGAGCACTCTAAATCAAAGAGTTGGTACGATATGTAAAGTAATTGGGATGATAAGTTATTACGGTTTTTATGAAGGGATGATAAGTGTACTCTGTAACTTATAACTAAAAGAGTAATCTCATGGACCCGTTAAGTGAAATTCTTGGAACGCTAAATATGAAAGGGATGTTCTATTTTAGAACGTCCTTTGCTGGAAAATGGGGCGTTTCCGTACCAGAATATCAGCAAGCTGCGAGATTTCACCTTGTTGTTCAAGGACAGCTGAATGTGGGCCTGCCCTCAGGAAAGAATGTTCTCTTAAACCCTGGTGACATTATTCTGATTCCTCATGGTAGTTCTCACATATTATCAGACACACCCCGAGAAGATGCCCCTAAATTGGAAACAGTCCTTGAAGATGTTGGTTATGATGGCAACGGTTTGCTGGTTGTTGGAGATGGATATGAACACAAAAAAACCAAGCTTATTTGCGGCCATTTCTCATTTCGAGAAGGTGCAGACCATCCCCTTCTGAGAGCACTGCCAGATCACTTTATTATTACTCCAGCCGATCGCGCTGAAAATCCCTTACTTGAAGATGTTATGCGGATTTTACTTCGGCAAGTTTTTGCCACAAATGGTTCCTCCATTGCGTCCGTTACTCGTCTTTCTGAAACAATGTTTATTGAAATCTTGAGAATGAATCTGGTCGGCGATGAAAGTTATGACAAAATTATGAGTGCATTTTCAGATCAGAAAATTAGCCGTGCAATATCTCTTATACATTCTAACCCCAATAAAGGCTGGACAGTCGAAAGCCTTGCATCGGAAATTGGCATGTCCCGCACACGGTTTGCGCATCGATTCAAGGAGCTCATTCAAATGGGTCCAATGGCCTACCTCTTTGAATGGCGTCTTCAGAAGTCTCTTCAATTGCTTGAGAGTTCGACACTAAATGTTCAACAAATTGCCCTAGAAACAGGTTATAAATCTAGTGCAGCATTTTCTCGTGCGTTTTCAGGGCAGTTCGGCTGCACACCAAGCGAATATCGGCAACGTGCGTAATCATCTGATTTCGAAACCAATGTATTTTCAATTCACGCATCATGATCAACTTATACAGATATCAGGACCCTTTTGAAATTGAGTCGATAGAGTTTGGCAATGTTGCGTCATATCGGCAATATATTGAAAATAATTCCAAAAATCCGGCAGACTTACAATTTTCAATAACATGGAAAGGACAAGTCACGTTACAGGTCGCCTCTAAAAGAGAATTTGTACTCAATGTCGGAGACCTCGTGCTATCCACGCCTTCCGATAAAAAGGCCGTTGCTGGAAATTCAAATGCAAACCTTATTTTTGGTTCGATAATATACAAAGATGAACACCTCTTTGAATCATTAAAAAACTTACCAGATCCGTTTGTTTTATCTCCCGCATTAAAGGCATCAAATCCAATTATAGATGATGTTCTAAATTTGATTGTGCTTCACGTTTCTAATGAGAGCAAACGAACCGTCGCAATCTTGTCGCGTCTGTTTGAAATTTTGTTAGTTGAGATCACGGCATCAATTGGCAAGAAGGATCCCTCAGAAGATCAAATCAAACAAGCTATAGAAGATCAAAAAATTGCATTGGCCATTTCAATGATACATGGCGACTTGGATCGTGATTGGTCAGATGGTGATCTGGCCCTGGAAGTAGATATGCCTCTGACCCGTTTTTCAAAACGATTTGAAGAAACGGTCAAATCTGGCGCAACCAGCTATTTGTTCAGATGGAGACTACAAAGGTCACTTGGGTTTCTCGATCGCTCCGATATGAGCCTCGCAGATATAACTACTCTTTCTGGCTTTGATTCTGAGAGCGATTACAATGCGGCGTTTACAGATTTATATGGTTTAACACCGAACCAATATCGTCAAAAAAGCCTACATTAATACCCATCGTACCAACTGTTATACCTGTAGTGCCAAGATGGCCTGGTTTCGTTGATAATCTTAGCCCAGCGTTGCATCTCCTCTTCATCAACTTTGAAAAGGAAAATACAATGACTAAACTACTTACTATCTCAGCAATTGCACTTATGACAATCGCTTCAAACTCAACAGC
>CAYPWW010000006.1:45538-64336 GCA_964414555.1 uncultured Algimonas sp. | reverse complement strand
CCCCCGGCCGGACGGGTATCCTGTCCGGCCACATTTTCTCACATTATAAAAACCATAGGAGGACATTATGTCTACCCAACTCACTACACTTGAAGCCAAAGTCAATGAATTGACCGGCCAGGGAAAAATGATCGACGCGATCAATGAATACTATGCCGACAGCTGCACATTCACAGAAAGCGATGGCTCATCTCGTCAATCCAAAGCAGATCAAATTGCACATCTTACAGGTTTCTTTGGAACTCTTAAAAGCTTTGACGGCGCGACTTTGCACGGGTCTGCAACCGGCGATAATTACGCAACAAGCGAATGGACATTCAACATGACGGCTGGCGACGGTAGCGCGATTGAATGGAATGAAGTTTTAGTTCGGTCTTGGGACAACGGCAAAGTCGTTTCCGAGACTTATTACCAGCAATAATACAGTTACCTACGGGAGATTATCATGGAAACTGCATATCATTTTCTAGCCCTTAGCGGCTTACTCACAATCCTTCTATGGACGCCCTATATTTTGGAACGTCTGTTTAACTGGGGACTACCTACCTTCCTCAATAATTATCCGGAAGGCTTTCCGGCCAAACAGCCTGAACCCGCCCTATGGGCGCAGCGTGCACAACGTGCTCACCTGAATATGGTCGAAACGATGCCAGCCTTTATCGCTGTTGTTTTAGCCGCAGCTTACTTCAGCAAAGCTGATGCAAGCATTGCTGCAACAGTTGGGCAGTGGGCTATGATTTTCTTCGTAGCGCGCGTTCTTCATGCCGTCGTCTATATTATGGGCATCCCTTACTTAAGAACACCTGTTTATCTTGTGTCTTGGTTAGCCGTGCTCGTGATTGGCGCACAAAGCGTTCTTTAAAGAGCGTACTAGAGATAAGGAGAGTTGTTGTGAGACCCGCTGATAAAGATCATGCTGACCTAACAACTCTCCTTAAATCCGTTAGATCTTGCACTCTGTGCAAGGATCTGCCTCTTGGACCCAAGCCCATATTGCAAGGTAGTTCGAAAGCAAAAATATTAGTAGCTGGCCAAGCACCAGGGCGCATTACGCACCAAAAAGGTATCCCCTTTGATGACCCCTCTGGCAAACGGCTAAGAGCTTGGATGGGTGTATCAAACGAAACGTTTTACGATCCCGATAAAGTAGCCATTTTGCCAATGGGATTTTGTTTTCCTGGAACAGGAAAAAGCGGCGATCTACCGCCTAGGCCTGAATGTGCCGAGACTTGGCATGAGCAATTAATGGCAAGTTTTACCAATATAGAAATGACACTGGTCATTGGACAATATGCCATTGATTGGCACGTTAATGATGGCCGCAAAATGACACTAACGGCAAGAGCTCAAGAATGGAAATCGACATTTCCGAAGAGTTTAGTTCTGCCCCACCCCAGCCCTAGAAATAATCGCTGGCTTAAAAACAACCCATGGTTTGAAAGAGACGTTGTCCCCGCCATTCAAACTCAAATTCAACACCTACTTAAATAACAAGGCAATACGATGTTAACTCTTATTTCTCCGTCTAAGGACATTAAAATTAGACCTCCTCAAACCCTTATGCAGCTTACGCAGCCCCGGTTACTTAGCCAGACTCAGACGCTAGTCCACAAAATGCGAGAAAAATCTGTGTCTGATGTTGAACAGATGATGAAGGTCAGCCCGGCAATTGCGAAGCTAACGGTTGAGCGTTTTCAAGATTTTGACCTTAAGAACCAATCTAATACTTCTGCCCTATTCACTTTTTATGGAGATGTTTACCGAAACTTGTTTTCAGATGATTTTACGAAAGAAGAGATTGAATTTTCACAAGACAACTTAAGAATTATCTCTGGACTGTACGGCGTACTACGTCCGTTAGATATGATTCAACCTTACCGCTTAGAAATGGGTAGGAAACTTGATACATCAGCTGGGAAGAACCTATACCAGTTTTGGGGAAGTCAGTTAGGTGAACTCATCAGGCAGGATCTAGATAGCCATCATCTTCCGTTTGTCGTAAACTTAGCATCAAATGAATATGCTAAAGCAATCAAGTTTCTAGGTAATGATATTCCTCTGATTGAGGTTAAGTTTTTAAACGCCACAAAAACAGGCCCACGTGTCGTTGGCGTATATGCGAAAAAAGCTAGAGGGTTAATGGCCCGGTGGATTATCAAAAACCGAATCCAAAACCCTCAAGACCTTCAGAGTTTCGATTTAAACGGTTATGAATTCGTTCCCAAAGACTCTAATTCTCTAATTATGACATTTGAAAGCAAAATCCTTTAAAATCATAGTGGAAAGGGCTTTGTCACGTTAATGCCAGTTTTCAAACATTACGCTAAGACGCCATGATGAAAACATCAATCTATACTCGTCATCGCTTCCATCCGGATATTATACGTCGTGCCGTCTGGATGTATTTCAGATTCAATCTAAGTTTCCGGGATGTCGAAGAGCTCATGTTCGAACGGGGCATAGATGTGTCTTACGAAACCATTCGGAAATGGGTCGATAAGTTTGGCTCAACATATGCCAAACGGATAAAGTCCAGATGCGAGCCTCCCTCACCTGTTTGGCATTTGGATGAAGTCTATACAAAAATAAATGGTAAGATGGTTTATCTTTGGCGAGCGGTTGATGACGAAGGGACGGTTCTGGACGTTGTTGTACAAAGACGACGGAATACGAAAGCTGCAACACGTTTACTTCGGAAACTTCTAAGAAACCAAGGAATCAAGCCTACGAAAATTGTGACTGATAGGCTTGGCTCTCATGGAGCAGCCCTCAAACTTTTAGGGCTGAAACACCTGCAAGATGTTGGGGGACGAAAGAACAATCGCGCCGAATGTTCACACGTTCCAATACGTAGAAGAGAACGTAAATCACAAAGGTTTAGATCTGAAAGAAACGCACAGAAACTTCTCTCAGCCCACGGTCAAATCTACAATCTCTTCAATCATCGACGACACCTAATCTCAAGAAACACACTTCGGAAATTCAGGCAACAAGCGCAAACCGAGTGGAATTTCGTGACGGCATCAGCTTGCGCTTAAAAACCAATTAGAGGGAAATAGCGGCTAGTTCAGTTAACGTGACAAAGCCGTTAAACGCGAAGCTTTCAATCATCTTCAAATGTATAGAGCGATACGCCTCTTGCGCGTTCGTCAAAGCTCAGTGTTTTATTCAGCGGAGCATGCGCGCGCTGACGGCAGTTTTGACGTTCACAGAGATAGCAATTCACGCCAATGGGTGTGGGATGCGGCGTCTGGAGATTATATTGCTGCGCATAAATAAGGCGCGGAGCATACGCAATATCACACCCAAGGCCGATGGCGAGTTTTTGCGCCGGTGCATTATACGTGCCGTCACTTCGACTAACCATTTTAGCAATAGAGAAATATGTTGTCGCGTCGGGCAACTGTATCATCTGCGTGATCGTCTTACCGGGTGCGGCAAAGCATTCATGGATATTCCAGAGCGGACATGCCCCGCCAAATTTAGAGAAATGAAACCGCCCTGCACTAAACCGTTTAGACACATTTCCCGCGACATCGATACGCACAAAGAAGAATGGAATGCCGCGCGCATCTGACTTTTGTAATGTCGTCAATCGGTGTGCTGTTTGTTCGAAACTTGCCCCAAACCGATGACACAAGAGATCAACATCATATTTGCTCGCTTCGGCTTCTTGGAGGAAGCGGTGATACGGCATTAGAGTGGCGGCGGCAAAATAGTTTGCAAGGGTTGTACGGCACAGCCCCTGCGCTTCACGCCCCGGTAAATTCGCAGAGGCTACGATTGTGTCAATCAGCCCGCGATGCTCAAGCATCCCGACCTGGAAGGCGAGCTGAAAGCGCCGACCCGATTGCGCCAGAAGTTCTGATAAATTGATCTGCTTAGAATGACGATTAAAATATCGCAGCATTTCCGGCATAACATCAACGGGTACAATTCGCACAGAAATCCCGTGCTTATCCCGTAAACGATCCGTTAGTACGGCGCCAATCTGCGGTTTGTTGAAACCGATATCGGCCGCTAGTTCCTCGGCAGCGGCGTCGAGTTCGGGGAAATAGTTTTTTTGCGCATGAATGAAGCGGCGTACCGATTCTACCGCCTGTGCAGATTGCTCAAGCAGTTCAATTTTATCACGATCAGAGGTCATTTCCGTGTTACGGCGCGCCATATCGCGATGTTTGCTGTAAAGCCGTAGTAGGGCCCGCGCTGCATTCGGGCTGACATTCACAAGATCTTCGGCCTCGTTTTTGGAAATGCTTTGAGATTTGAAAAGGGGATCACGCAGGGTTTCATAAATTTCTGCCACAAGGTGCGCGTCCCCCGCACCCGTGAAGTCTGCAATATCAAAATCGTAAATTTCCGCCATTCGCAGCAAGACTTTGGCCGAAAGAGCGCGCTGATTACGTTCCATTAAATTCAGATAAGAGGCTGAAATTCCTAAGTCTTCTGCCATCCGCGCTTGGGTCAAGCCCAAAGTCTTGCGGAAGCGCGACAGGCGCGGCCCAATCAGTAGTTTTTTATCATTCGACGCCATGTCGTCGCCCTCAATTATTTACAAACTTTACAAAAATCAGTCCATTATTTTTACAAGTGTTTCATAAATACCTTTAATTTACAATTACTTATAGACTGTCAACTGCGTTTGTAAATATCGTATGTTCATGAACTACCATCCAAGGAGATCGCTATGAACGCGCCAGTTATGAACGCAGACACCCCCATCCCTCGCCATCGCGTGCTGGCCAAAGTGTCAGCGCCTGACGCCGCTCGCTATGATGCGCTGCTCACGCCCGAAGCGCTGCTTTTCCTAGCGGATCTTGAACGCCGCTTCGGTCCGCAGCGCCGGATTTTGCTTCAGACACGCGAATTACAGCAGGCCCGCTATGATGATGGCGAGTTACCTATACAACCGCCAGAAACTGCGCATGTGCGTAACTCCGTCTGGGAAGTCGCGCCTTGTCCACCTACGCTGCAAGATCGCCGCGTCGAAATCACAGGCCCAGTTGACCGTAAGATGATGATCAACGCGCTCAACTCTGGCGCCAAAATGTTTATGTGTGACTTTGAGGACGCCTCCTCCCCGACCTTCGCCAACATGATGGACGGTCAGATCAATATGCGTGATTATGCCCGCGGCACGCTATCCCTGCAGACGAAGAAAAAGGCCTACGCCCTGAACACGGAAACGGCGACCATGCTGGTCCGTCCACGCGGCTGGCATCTCGAGGAAAAGCACATCCTTGTCGACGGCAGTCCAATGAGCGCGAGCCTTGTCGACTTTGGCCTGCACATCTTCCACAATGGTAAAATCCTCGCCGACGATGCGCGCGGGCCTTTTTACTACCTGCCGAAAATAGAGAGCTATCAAGAGGCACGCCTCTGGAATGATGTCTTTAACTTCACGCAAGCCGTGCTCGATATTCCCAATGGCACGATAAAATCGACCGTCTTGATTGAGACACTCCCTGCCGCGTTCCAAATGGAAGAAATCCTCTACGTACTGCGCAACCACATTACGGGCCTGAATTGCGGACGCTGGGATTATATCTTTAGCTACATCAAGACGCTGCGTAATCATAAGGCGTATTTGCTGCCCGACCGCGCGCAGGTTGGCATGGACCGCGGTTTTCTCTCCGCTTATGCCGCGCGCCTTGTCGAAGTATGCCACAAACGCCGTGCCCATGCGATGGGTGGTATGGCCGCGCAAATTCCCGTCAAAAATGACGAGGCCGCCAACACAGCCGCCTTTGACAAAGTACGCGCAGATAAGCAGCGCGAAGCCCGCCTTGGCCATGACGGCACCTGGGTTGCGCATCCTGATCTGGTCTCCGTCGCGATGGATGTCTTTGACGCAGAAATGCCGTCCAAGCATCAAATCCATAAAAAGCGCCAATCGCCGCGCATCACGGATGAGGCCATGCTCTCCCCCCATAGCGGGACCGTAACCGAAGCCGGCGTGCGCACAAATATAGAGGTCGGCATACGCTATATCGCAGCGTGGCTCTGCGGACGCGGAGCGGTGCCCATTGCGGGTTTGATGGAAGACGCCGCAACGGCGGAAATCTCGCGCTCGCAAATCTGGCAATGGCTTGCCCATGGCGCGTCCGTGCAAATGGACGGCGGCTTTACCGAGACCCTGACGCGCAGGCTTTATGATCGACTGCTTTCTGAAGAGCTGAAAATACTCGCCGCAGAGCTAAGTCCGGACGCCTTTGTGCAAGGCCGATTTGATGAGGCCGCACAGCTCTTCACTGAAACGGCGACCGCACAAATCCTACCTGATTTCTTGACCATACCTGCCTACGACATTCTGGAGACAAAATAATGACATACTCACAAACCCTCGCAACCCTGCAACAGCGCTACCCTGACGGCGCACCTGCCGGAATTAATCTGGAAGACCTCGCGCAACTTAAAACGCAAAACACTTTCGAAACGCATTTAGATGTTGCCAAAGCTATGGCGACAGAAATGCGTAAAGATATGGCGCGCTACGATATTGATACGCGCAAGTTTACTCAATCTTTGGGCTGTTGGTCTGGATTTCACGCCATGCAGATGATGCGCGCAATCAAGCGTCAAAAGGGCACACTGGACGGCTCTTATGTCTACCTCTCTGGCTGGATGGTGGCGGGACTACGCAACCGGTTTGGACACCTGCCGGATCAGTCAATGCACGAAAAAACCTCCGTCGTGGATTTGATCCAAGAGATTTACACGAGCTTACGTCAGGCAGATGAAGTCGAACTAAATGACCTCTTCGCGGAGCTAAAATCTGCAAAAACAGAGGCCGAAAAGGCCGAAATAATTGCGCGGATTGACGGCCACGAAACCTATGTGCGCCCTATCATTGCAGACATCGACGCCGGCTTTGGTAATGTTCATGCGACTTACCTGCTTGCCAAGGAAATGATCAAGGCAGGTGCGTGCTGCCTACAGATCGAAAACCAAGTCTCAGACGCTAAGCAATGCGGCCATCAAGATGGCAAAGTCACCGTACCGCGCGAAGATTTCGTTGAAAAACTCCGCGCCTGCCGCATGGCCTTTGAAGAGCTAGGTGTGGATGACGGCGTGATCGTCGCGCGCACAGATAGCCTTGGTGCTGGTCTCACGCAAAAAATCCCCGTCTCAACAGAGATCGGGGATGCGGCCTATGAATATAACAAATGGCTGGAGACTGAAGTGGTCTCAGATTTGAACCCCCTCATGGAAGGAGACGTTGCACTCCATATTGACGGCGAGCTGCGCAAGCCTATTCGCTTGCCTAATGGCTTGTATAAGTTCAAGCCAGATACGGGCGAAGACCGCGTCGTTGAGGATTGCATTTCAAGCCTCAATGACGGCGGAGCAGATTTACTTTGGATTGAAACCGCTACGCCAAATGTTGCGCAAATCGCATCGATGGTGGCCCGCGTTCGCGAGAAAGCACCGCATGCAAAGCTGACCTATAACAATAGCCCAAGCTTTAACTGGACGTTGAACTTGCGTAAGCAGGTGCGTGAGGATTGGATTGAGAGCGGTAGAATTAAAGCAGGTGATTATCCTGATAGTACACAGCTCATGTCCGCCGCATATGACGAAGACGCCTTGGGCCTCGAAGCTGATGCCCGCCTTCAGGCTTTCCAAACAGATATCGCCCGCGAAGCCGGTGTCTTCCACAATTTGATAACTCTACCTACCTTCCACGGGACGGCCAAAGTTATGAACGATTTGTCTGAAGGCTACTTTGGAGAACAAAAGATGCTTGCTTACGTTAAGAACATTCAGCGCGAAGAGATCCGCACCAATGTTTCTGCTGTGAAACATCAGCACGAAGTTGGCTCAAATCTCGGCGATGATTTCAAAGAGATGACTGGTGGCGAACGCGCCCTGAAAGCTGGCGGTGAACACAACACCATGAACCAATTCGAAAACGCGGCTTAACGTGCATTAATAGATCCAGCACATAGCGGCGGCTTCACTTAAGCCGCCGCGGTTTGCATTTATAGGCGTAAGGCACCTTCGCTTCACATTTTGAAATCGTAACCATTATCAGCCGTCTGTAATGTCCACTAAGCCCCCAAAGCAGGCATTGCTTTGACGTAGCTTTTACTGTCATTGAACCATGGGCTGTAGACGCAAACGTTACTTTTTTGCCAGCGTTGCATTTGATAAATCCCCCGAAGCAGAAAGAAGTTGTTGTGCCACAATTTCAAATTCACACGTGCCACAAATTGAAAATTGACAGCTGTAAATTGTTGTTTTATATATATTCTCTCATTCTGCATCGTGCCGTGTAGGGGCACCATTTTCCAAGTAAAATTAATACCTTAGCTTCACGCCGCCCGAGTCGAGTGATTTAATTCATCTTTGAGTTAAAATCACGAGATAGGCCTCCTCTGGGCGCCAAACCCACCCTTTAACAGTTCAAATTATCTTTGCCGCTTAGAATTATGTGCGTTTTAGACTCACTCTAGCTTCTACCCTTGAGAAACCGATGAGAATTGGCAGATTAAGCCATCATCAAACGCCTTTTATATAAGTCTCCTCGCGCTGGCTGGCTGCTCTGCCGAGAGTAACCTCAAGGCTGAGACAGACGTCTGCCAGACGGTACGTGACGCGCCTCAGATCACCTTGCGTGGAGGCACGTTCATGATGGGGTCCGAGCGATTCTACCGAGAAGAAGGTCCCGTACATAAGGTCACGATCAAGCCCTTATGGATTGACCAATTTGAAGTTACCCGGAAAAGGTTTGCGGAGTTTATCGCTCAAACGGGCTACGTCACCCAGGCCGAGCAGACGCCTGATCCCGCGCTCCACCAGACCCTTATGAAAGACGCGTTAGTTCCAGCGGCGACGGTGTTCACTGTATCAATCAGGGACGGCGGCGTAGGGCGATGGAGCTTCGTGCCGGACGCAAGTTGGAAGACTCCGCTCGGCGTGGGAAGCACTATTGAGGACGCGCTGGATTTGCCTGTTACCCATGTCTCCTACGCGGACGCGTAGGCCTTCGCACGCTGGGCTGGGGGAGCTGCCAACGGAAGCGCAGTGGGAATTCGCGGTGCGCGCTGGACGAGACGGCGCAGATTATGCGTGGGGAGATAAGCCGCCCGATTAGATGGACGAAGCGAGAGCCAATACATGGCAGGGCATATTTCCAATCGCGAATATGGCCGAGGACGGCTTTTATGAGGCCGCGCCTATTGGATGCCACCCTGCAGACGACTACGGCCTCCACGACATGAGCGGTAATGTGTGGGAATGGGTCTCGGATGCCGACCCTGCGAGCAACCAAGGCCTAATCAAAGACGGATCATTCTTATGCGCTGAGAATTATTGCCAGCGTTACCGGCCGGCGGCGCGCCATCGGCAAGAGCTCGACTTAGCAACTAATCATATCGGCTACCGCGTCGCTTATCAGGAATAGGGTGTAGGGTCCGAGTTACGGGCCGCAGGATGTTCCGTTCAAAAGCGTTCGCTTACGGGCATGCGCTGTCATTGCAATTTGAAAAAATCCCGCGAGCTGCACACGAAAAGATACGGCCTGGACTGAAGTCCAAGCCATGAGCGATGCGGTGCTATCTGGATCCGACGACACCAGTATCGACGCCCAGAATAAGTCGGTGTCAGATTTGTTCGACCTTTTAGTCCAGCACGGAGGCTGAAGAAAACAATGAGCGTTCGCTAGGCCTCTTTGGCTTTGGCCATGGCTTCGCGCGCGTTTGTTTCGATCTGATTCCAATCACCAGCATTGATCAGCGCGGACGGCGCAATCCACGTCCCGCCGACGGCATAGACGTTGGGCAAGGACAGATAGTCGTTCATGTTCGTTAGGCGCACGCCGCCCGTGGGCATGAAGCTAACCAGCGGCATCGGCGCATAGACCGACTTAATCAGAGCCGCACCGCCGACGGCACCAGCTGGAAACAGCTTTACCTTGTGGAACCCCGCCTCATAGGCGGACAGGGCTTCGGACGGGGACGCCGTCCCAGGCAGGACCAACAGGTCTGTCGCTTCGAGCGCCTTTTGAAGTTTGGGAGATAGACCCGGTGATACGAGGAAATGCGCGCCAGTGTCCTCAGACCGCTTGACGTCATCGGGCGTCAGCACCGTGCCCACGCCCAAAATCATGTCCGGGCACTCTGCCTTGATGTTCTTGATGGCTTCAATAGCGCGCGACGTGCGAAGTGTCACTTCGATGGCGTTTATCCCCCCTGCCATTAGCGCTTTGCAAAGGGGAACGGCGTGATTTGGGTCGTCGATCGCCACCACTGGGATGACAGGTGAATTGGAAAGCAGGTCTGACATGGGGTCGCTCATGGATAAGATGTTATTAGTTTGCGGCCCTCTATCCTAATGCGATCCAACCAACAAGGCGCCGCGCCATTTTCCTTCGCACGGATGCCGGGCTACCGCGCGCAGGTCATCACTGACGAAAGGAGTAAAAGTTAATCTGGCAAAGCCGACACAAGCGTTGACGTTAGACAGCTCAGAAAAGCTCTACCTTGATTGCCTTGCAGCTTTGCGCCTAGGGTAAAGTCCTACGGCAAGGGGGGCTGTCTGAGTGGGGTTGCAGCGAAAATACCGGGCGTTCTTGTCTTATTCACACGCAGACTCAAAGGCCGCCCGACGACTGCAACGACAACTCGAAAACTACACAATTCCAAAACATCTGCGTTCTGGGATGAACCGAACGCTGGGTCCGATCTTTCTCGACCGCTCAGAACTCAGCGCCGCCCCAGATCTCTCCGAGACGATACATTCAGCCCTGAGCGCGAGCGAGGCGCTAATCGTGCTCACCTCACCCGCCGCCAAGGCATCGCACTGGGTCAGCGAGGAGATCGCCACTTTTCGAAAAATGCATCCTGAAGCGCCTATCTTTTGCGCGGGGCTCTCCGGCACACCACAGAACAGCTTCCCTGACATCCTACTTGAAGGTGGATCAGAGCCGTTAGCCGCTGATCTGTCAGGGCGAAACGACCGACTGGGCGTAACACAATTGGCTGCCGGCTTACTGAATGTTGGGCTGAATGATCTTATCCAGCGCGACCTAAAAAAAGCGCGACGTCGCGTGACCGCCATCACGGTCGGCGGTTCGGCCCTTATTCTAACACTGGGAGCGTTGACGCTGTCCGCGCTTTCCGCTCGGGCCTTAGCAGATCAGCGCACACAGGATGCGGAAGGGCAGATCGAATTCATGATCACCGATCTTAAAGACGAGTTAGAAGCGGTGGGGCGTTTGGAACCCTTGAACACGGTCGGGCAACGCGCGGAAAGCTATTACGCGGCCTATCCACTATCGCGCCATGATGCAGATGCACTTGGGCGACGGTCGCGCGTTTTCCATATGCTGGGTGAGGTACAGGCGCTGCAAGGCAATAGCGAGACTGCGACCAGCTATTTCAGGAAGGCCTTCGACGCTTCGAAAGCCTTGCTGGCGCGCCATCCAGATGACCCGGACCGTATTTTTGATCACGCGCAGAGCGCTTTCTGGGTCGGCTCTAGTCATTTTAATCGAGGCGAACACAGTTCCGCAAAACGCTATTTCGAAACTTACGGTGAGATCGTCGAACGCCTCGCCGCCCGTGAAGGTATGACAAAGCGCGTTTCTCAAGAACGTATCTATGTCCTGACCAACCTCGGCGCAGTCGCACTCGCAACCGGCGACCGAGATGGCAATGTCACCTATCAAGAAGATATCGTGACCGCAAAAACAGCATTGCTCGCGCAAGATTCTGCAGATGTGGGGCGGCGAATTTCCGCTGCGAAGAGCCACATTGAACTTGCCCGAGCCTATGGAGAAGCCGGCAGCTTTGAGAGCGCCGTAACCGCGGCTAAGACGGCACTTGATGTGCTGGAAGCCAGTGCGCAGACGCAAGATTTCCGTATCGGTCTGCAAAAGCTCATCACGCAACGCTCACGCGTTTTCGCATTATCACGGGCCGACAAATTAGTGGAAGCGCGAGCAGCTCTGACATCAGCTTTCGAGTTATCAGAGACTCTTCTAGCAATGGAGCCTGAGAATATCACACTGCAATATAATCGACTTCAGCTAGAGCTCTCCGCTTTTCAGCTGGCCTATCTTGAAGGGGATACAGATCAGGCCCGCTCTGTCGCAGAACGTTTGGCAAATGACCCTCTTCTAGCCGCGCAAAGCCCCCTACCCGCGTCGCGGCGTGCCGTGTTTGAGCGAGCGCAAGCTAGCTTTCCGCTTTATCTTGGGGCGATGGATTCCGAGGCAAACCATCAGGCAATGGCGCGCGACTATCTAAAATCGAGAACAAGCCAGAACGACGCCCTCGCCCCACGCCTGCTCGCGCACCTCTTGCTAGAAGAGACGTTCGAACTGACGCAGTTTTGCACAGATGACATCGCGCGAATGCGTGTCAGCGAACGTGCGGCGCTGGCAAAGGTTCTGTCCGAAGAGAGCTGCCCTGATGCAGCGATCAAGCACCCGCCACCGAAAACTCTATTTCATGTGGCCCTCGACCACCTAAATCTCGACCCCTCACTGTCACAGGAGACTGACAATGCGAAAAACTAATAATTACACAGCGATGCTCGCCACAAGCTTGGCCGCGCTGGCCCTAGCGGGTTGCGACACCGGTATCGACATTGGCGACGATGTAGAGAAATTTTGTAACGAATATTGCGACACAAAAACCACAAAGGAAAAACCGGGTGTTTTCCTTATGATGAAAGATGCCGTCGTGAACGGGCAGAAAGTCAGTGTTCCCATGCGGGATATTATGATCGAAGGCGAGGACGGCACGCTCGTGACGCCATATAATGCGAGCTATGGCAATTCGGCCAGCGGTGATGGATTGCCAAATCCCGACAAGACGGTCGGGCTGGACCCATCTTGTTTCGCAACGGAACCTTATGAGACACCGAACCTATCTCAAGTCGATCTGACCGAAGAAAACACGACGATTACCTTTGTCAATTTTGACCGTAACGGCCGCGTCGAGTCACGAGACCTACTTAAGACAGACCCCGCTTACAAAAACATCGAATCCATCTTGGGAACCACGAGCACAGGGGAATACCTGACCCTTCAGCAAAACCTGTCCCAAATCTCGCGACCAGATGTCGATGCGCTTTTTGTTACTGGCAATGGTCCCGGCAGTTCCGCATTCAAACGTCGAAACCTGACACTCAACCAAACGCCACCTGAAAAAACTCCGTTTTTTACGGACTTAAGCGATAGCACCTACAAAGACTCGATTGGTCACATCTTTTTCTATGTGCTGCTCGACGAACATCTGACCTTCTCGCGAGACACTGCGGCACTTGTCACTTATGCGCCCAATTCAGAGAGCGCGCTGGGACAACTCTTCACGCCATTCGTTCAATATCCGGTTTACCCGAAGAACCCTTCCCCAGATGCCCTGGATGTCCTGACCTTTCACTTCATCCGTCATAAAAGCATGCAAAGCGAGAGCGGCGGCACATGTCGTTATCGCTATGATAAATATGTCATCTCTGCGGGACAGCAAGATCATTTTCCCAGCACACCGTTGTTCATTGATCCTGAAGTTCAGACCGAAGGGATCGGCTGGGAATAAGTCGAGAGATAGCCGCATGAGCTCTGCCTTCACAGCCCCGCATCCGGAAACGGACCTGCTGGCCCATTATCGTATCGCGTGCCAAAAATTGGCACGTGATGCGAATGACCGAGAAGCGCAACAGCAGGCCGTCTTATGCTTAGCAAGGCTTGGGGCGACGGATCTCGCGCAGCAAGACTATGCGCGTTACGGGCTTGGCGACGTCGCGACAGAAGACGCGCAAGCTTTGCTTGCCCGTATTCACAAGGATTTATTCCTGCGCGGTAATGATGCGAATAGTCTTGAAATGGGACGCCGGGCCGCAAGGCTCTACGATGCGGCATACGCGCAAACGGGTGGGACATATTCCGGGATCAATGCGGCGACGATGTTGCTTCTAACGGACGGCACAAAAGACCAAACCAAATCAGAGGTCCGTGCTCGTGCCCAGAAACTTCTAGAACGTCTCAGCGATCATAAAACAGATGCGGAAGGCAAAGGCGTATCGGACGCGTATTATATCCCTGCGACCCGCGCGGAATGTCATTTGCTATTGGGCGATGTTGATCGAGCTAACTTTGCCCTACAGCGCGCCGTCGCCGCCGATCCACTCAATTATGCAGCTCACGCAACCTCTCTCAAACAATTTGGATTGATTACGAAGGCGCTAGGGCTAACTGAAGATTGGCTTAAGGCCTATGCCCCGCCACGCCCTTCGCGTTTCGCTGGGCATCTCTGGTCAGATCAAAACGCGCCTAATGAAGCAGCTTTATCTGTGCGATTACGTGATCTGATCCAGCGCCACGATATTGGCTATGCTTACGGCGCTCTCGCAGCCGGTGCTGATATCTTGATCGCAGAGGCTTGCCTCGCAGAGGGCGTCTCGCTTCATCTCGCCCTCCCCGGCACAGTTGACCAGTTCAAAGCACATTCCGTTAAACCATCCGGCGACAGCTGGTTGCCGCGCTTTGATGCGTGTCTGGCGCAGGCTGCATCTGTTCTAACTATTCCAGCGACCGGGGATCATTCCGATCTAGGGCCGATACGCCGCGCCGCCGAGGTTAGTGCAGGTCAGGCCATTCTTAGAGCGGCATATATGTCACGCGATCCACAACAATTACTTATTCTTGATAGCGCCCGCCCTCACTCGCTCAGCCACGCCTTGCGGGACCACTGGGAAGCAACAGGTTTCCACACCATTACAGCAGATGTCTCACTTCCTCAAAACAAGAGCGGCCTTCCGATGGCGCGGCTTAGCCCAGAGGAGCCTTTGGCACTCGTCTCATTCGGACCCAAAGGAACGCTGGCACATGATCTTTCAGATTTTGGTGCGTTCAGCACGCTTTTCGAGCGGCTGAAGACCCTGCATCCGAACCACACAATTGCGCTTGACCTTGCAGGTCGCGTTGGACCTGGGCTGGAATCAGCCCGCCAAACGGCTTCGCCGGGAGCTGTGTTAATGAGTGAAGCGCTCGCCGCCTTGATAGCCCTGAAAAGTCCTAAACAGATGCCGCTCATTTATGCGGGATATGATCTGGTGTCGGAACAGCATCTCTACAGCTTGCAGGCTTAAGTCTGCGCCTCTCGCAATCTCGCCACATCTGCCAGAATTAATGCACCGGGGCGACGCTCTAAAACGCCTGATTTACAAAGCGCCGTCACCGTGCGCGAAGCCGTTTCTCGGGTCGTGCCAGCCCGACGCGCTAAGTTAGCGAGCACAGGATTTGGCCGGATAATTCGTGTTTCAATCGACTCACCGTTCGAAGCAGATAAACGTAAGAGTTCTGCTGCAACACGTCCTTTTGCCGACAGCAGACGCGCGCCGATCAGGGCCGTTCGACTGGCTTCTAATAAATCCGCACCGCGCGCAGCCACCCAAAGGCCTAGATCAGGATAGTCTGCGCAAAGTGCCTGAAAAGCCGTGGGACTCAGACAAAGTAAGGCAATATTTGAGGCCGCTACTCGGTCATAGCTACCTGCGGACGAACCGCCCGGCAGCTTATGTCCACTTAGGATGAGCGTTCCCATCGTATCCCCGCGCCCATAATTACCCAGCCAGACCTCCTGCCCCTCCGCAGATGTGTGCCAGACCTCAACTGTCCCAGAGACGAGTATATCGACAGAGCTGTCCGGCTGCCCTGCGTGGTGGAGAACATGACCTGCCGGCAAGTTAACGCGGCGCGCCTGCGCAACCAACGCATCGAACCAGCTCGCTTCTACAATATCGCCCATCCATCTTCCTTGTCGGACTTCCGCCTTATGCCCGTGATGGACGTCACGGATTTATGCCCAATACCCGCGCCAAGGTCGAGCCTGCAAAATGGAGGCGCATATGCAGGACAAACAAACCCACCCAAATCCCAGTGAAACACGCAAGCCGCAGGTTTCGCAATGAACGTGGTCTGTGCGGAGTTGCGCCTGTTTGGTGGACTGGAAGTCAAATCACCCGACGCGACTCCTGTCGTGCTGCCCGGCAAGAAAGAACGGGAATTACTCGCCGCAATCGCGATCGACCAAGGCAAGCCCGTGTCGCGCGAGCGTCTCGCTTGCGACCTCTGGGACGGAGATGATTTCTCTGCGCGGCGGAGTTTGAACACAGCACTCTGGCGTTTGCGAAAATCCTTACGTGCTGGGGGTATCGACTGTGAGAGTTGGTTCGATACGGGCAGCGACTATATCCGCCTACGTCATCGCACCGGCCCAGAAGTCGATGTCGTGCGCATGCGCGAGGATATCGCACGTTTTCGCAAGGGTCAGATCGACCCGGAAACAGTTGCTCAAAAGCTCTCGACCCTCTCAGGCGGATTATTACCGGGAATGTCGGCCACCTGGTTGGACGATTGCCGTCGGGTCGTCGAACAGACGATCGTAGACGCCTCGGTAGAGGCCGCCGACGCCTTGATTTCGCGCGAACCGAATTGGGCGATCGAGCTGAGCCATGCGGCCATCCGCGTCGATCCATACGAAGAACGCGCATGGCGGGCGCAAATCGCAGCCTATCTAAATTCTGGGCGCCGCGCGCAGGCCCATGCCGCATATTCAAAGCTGACATCGGTTTTATCTGAAGAGCTGGGCATTGCCCCATCCGCACAGACCCGCGCCCTTCTAGAACCCGAAAAACCGCAGACGATCACAACCCGCGTGGAAGGCTCCAGCTTTGCCAGAAGGATCGACACGCTGACGGATGCACTGTCCATCGTGTTGCAGGAGCTGTCAGAAATCCGGGCTGAGCTGCACGAAATTTGAAGAAAAAACCAAATTTTTTCGATTGTGAGAACTCAGTGATAGCGCCGTGAGCCCCCGGTGAGAGGCGCCCTTCAAACCCTGACTCATAGAACAGACACACCGCCAGTAGGAGCCGCATTATGTATCATACCACACCAAACGAAGCTTCATATGAAGCCAACGGGTTTGAAGAGTTTTTTGACGCACCTAGTCATGATGCGCACCAGACTGTTTTCTCAGAAGCGGATTTCGAGTCCATTGGCCTACCGTATGAAACCTGGGCCAATGACCCTGAGTGGCAGCAATTGGCTGCAATGGGAATCGGCCCAATTGAAGCCATCCAACTTGCGCAACCTGAATATGCAGAGACAGCGCCTGAAACGCTAACAGAGATGCTCCGCGAGCAAGCCTGGGAGATGGACTCCTATGATCAAGCCGAATTCTGGAAGGCGATCAAACGCGCCGCCCGACGAGTTGCCAAAGTCGCAGCCAAAGTTGTCAAACCCCTAGCGGTCAAAGGCGGCATGGCCGTCGGGACATTCTTCGGAGGTCCTGCTGGTGCTGCCATTGGTGCAAAGATCGGCGGAAAACTCGGTGGACTCGCCTCTCGTGGTTTGACCAGCCTGAGCAAACCTGGCGGGTTCAAAAAGGCCGGTAAATATATACGGCGAAATATCAACACGGCGCAGACCCGTGTTCGCCGCGGCCAGCCCGTGTTTAACAATCAACAGGTCAATGGCGCCCTCTCGCAACTCCGCGCGCTGCTTTCTAATCCGCAGATTTCCGCCCTTTTGGGACGGGGTGAAAGCTATGGCGAGGCGTTCGGGACGGAGATGAGCGAAGCCGCCATCTACGATGTCATCGGCGGTATTCTGGAGGCCGCAGGCTCTCTCAGCGACGCTCTGGAAGCAGCGGAAGGATATGGCGACGATTACGAGTCCGGCTATATTGAAACTGCACCAAACCGTAGCGTGCCACATATCTGGGCCGACTAAGGTGCAGGCTACGCCTCACATATCGCCTCAGCCGCTCCCCGAGGATCCGCCCTGGCTGGATGCCTTCGGCCAGATGGCGGGGATTGCGGACCGCGCCGAACTGCAACGCCTGCATGCGCTGGCCAAGCTGCTCAGCGTCAAAGGTCAGGCAGGCGCGAAAGTGTCTCGTGAGGCACTTTCAAAGACACCTGCACCGCGACGTGCTCAAACGCGCCAGCTGGCGCCACAGACAGCGCCACCTTCGGACGAAGTCTTACATCAGGCCTACTCCGCCCAGACCGAGCATATGGCGATGATCGCCTGTGCTTTGGGCGCTTGCCCGGAGTGCTGGGGTCTAGACCCTGATTGCACGCAATGCGTCGGCGAAGGCCGCCCGGGCGCTTTCTTGCCAGATGAGCGCTGTTTCGAGCGCTTCGTTCTGCCTGTCATTCAAAGAATTCTGCGCGACCAGAAGTCCCCCGCGCCGGATAGTCGGGGCACATCACGAACCGAACGCCATCCGGCGGAACACAGGAGTCAATCATGAACGGTTTCAACAACATGAATCCCGAAACCCTGCTGCAACTTGCAGCTCTTTCGGGAGCACAATCCCAAGGCGAAAGCCACGAGTATGACGATTACGACGACTACGACAGCGCCGACTTCGCCGGCGAGTCCTGGGACGACGAGGACGACGACTACGAAAGCTGGGATGACGACGAGGACGAATATGAGTCCGTCGACGAAAGCTGGGACGATGAAGACGACGATTATGAGAGCGCCGAAAATTTCGATGGTGAATCCCGTCGCCGCCGCCGCCTGCGTCGCCGCGGCGTCAAGGTCAGTAAGGCCAAGTGGAAGACCAAGCGTCGGCCCAAAATCGCCCGTGCCCGCGGCAAGAAAACGGTCGTTCTGCAAAGCAGCACCGGTCAAGCCATGCGCGTCAAATTTGGTGGGCAAGGTTTCGTCACACCGCAAAAATTCAACGCCGCCGTCGCCAAGACGGAACGCGAGTTCGCCCTGCGTCAGAAGCAGGCCAAAGCGAATTACGACAAGCTCGCCTCACAGGTCGC
>CAYPWW010000006.1:41160-45438 GCA_964414555.1 uncultured Algimonas sp. | reverse complement strand
ATGATGATGATGATGATGCTGATGAACAACAATAACAGCAGCTCCACCTGATCCGTCACACAACGAAAGGAAAAGACCATGAATAATTTCATGAAATTAATGCCGTACTTGTCGCTCGGCAACGGGGTCCCTCGAAAGCTACAGACGGGCGTCATGATGAACGCCTTTGTCAAAGACCCGGAGGTCAAAAACATTCTGGCCATCATGCACGCCCAAGAAGTCGGAAAAGAAAGCCGCGCCAAATCGGACCTAAGTGAGGAACTCGACACGAGCATTAAGCTCATGACGGAAGCCCGTCTGGAGAAAGAATCGCCAACTTATGTTAGGCTCACACCTGCCGAGAAGATCACAGTCCGTGAGGCCGCCGCCAACTCTATCCGCGAGGCTTTGGCCGAACAGATGGCGAAAGCACCCGAACTTCGAACGGGGGCAGGTCTCAATACAAAATTCGTCTCGGGTTTCACCGCTCAGGTAAGCGGCACCCCTGCTTTTGCGGATGTGGTGACGGAATTGGGTTAACCCAGACGCCCCCCAAGGCCCTAACATTTCCTTCGGCAGACCTCTGCCGGAGGGACTTACTTACCCAATAAATAATCAATTCACAGGAGCGCAAGCATGTTCAATCGCAATCAAATATTCCCTCTGATGATGGCGCAACAACACTTGCCTATGCACGAGGCTCTTGAGCTGACGCTGCTCGGGGCACAAAATCAGGGGGTCTCCCTGATGCTCATACAAAAAATCGCCAAAGATATCGGCGACTTGCGCGCAGAAAAATCAAACCAAGCCACAGCCCTAACCGCGGCAAACGCCAAAATCACAGCCCTCGAAATCGCCCTGCAAGACGCGAAGGAAACATCGCCGGAAGACACTGCTCAAGAGGAGATAGCGCCAGATATAGGCACGGAGCCCATAGAAAGCACTCACCCCACTCCACCCACCAACCCAACAGAGCTTGCCAGTTTGCGCCGCGAACTGGCCAAAACAGAGGCTGCCCGTGCGGATTTGCGCGAAAAACTCTCGGAAGAAAAACGCCTCCACAGAAATACAGAAGGCCGACTAGAGACGCGGACAAACCGGGTGAATATTCTAGAAACGCGCGTCGAAACCCTCGCTGCCAAGGCCGTCGAGCCGTTAAACCGCAAAGATTTCGACACGGATTTTGCCTTTAAGGACGCCGCGCGGACTCAGGCTCTGAACATCATGACGCGTGTCATGTCGCCTGCCTCTTTGGACGCGACGAGCGCGGATGAGCATATCGCGGCGCTTCAAAAGCTCCCCACAGAGGTAAAGGAAAAATTTTCCACCAAACTTGATGCGCTGCACGCGAAGTTCGAGGCCGAGATCAAAGCCGAAATGCCTGAACATTTCGACGTTCTGTTTCCCTCCGTTTCTAACGACTAATGGATCCGGCGCTCAAAGAGTTGATTGCGCAGGGTGATCCAGACGCTTGGGTCGAGGCGATCATTCGCCAAGACCCGCGGGCACGAACCCTACCCTCGCCCTTGCGCGTTATGTCCGAGTTTGAGGACATTAAAACCGTGCGCGTACGTCGACGTGATCTCGAAGCCGTTTGGGCTGACCCGGGAACAGCTTCGGTCAAAGCCCCTCGAATATTACAATTCGAGCGCCCTCTTTCTCCCGCTATCGCGGCAGAACGACAGCCCACGCAATCTGCGGTACCGCGCCCATTAATCGGAGAGCGCGGGAAAGGAGTCGTCGTCGGTATTGTCGACTGGGGGTTTGACTTTGGACATCCCGCCTTCCGCGACGCTGCGGGAAATACACGGATCGACGCACTCTGGGATCAGCGGGGCGAAGCTTCCCACCGGTCACCGCGCTTCGGTTATGGGAAAGTCCACCGCGCCGAGCAGATCAATCGCGCCCTTGCGACGCAGACACCTTATAAAACACTCGGCTATCATCCCGGAAGCTCTGACATCGGACTAGGCGCGCATGGCACGCATGTCGCGGACATCGCGGCAGGCAGCCGACGGGGAACGATTGGTAAAGTAGAAGGCGGTCTTGCGCCCGAGGCAAAGCTAGCCGTCGTACATCTAGCCTCTGCGCCGCTGTCGGGCCTCGCCAATTTGGGTGACTCTGTTCGCTTATTGGAAGCGATTGACTTCCTGCATGATGTCGCGGGCGACCGCCCTCTTGTCATTAACCTGAGCGTTGGGCGCCACGGCGGCCCCCACACGGGCCTGACCCTCGTCGAACAGGCTTTTGACCGCTTTCTGGAAAGCCATCCCGATCGACTGATCGTACAATCGGCGGGTAATTACCGCCTGTCTCGCGCACATGCGCAAGGCCGCGTCCTTTCGGGCCAGTCGCATGATCTTCATTGGGAAGTTGACCCTGGCGACACGACACCCAACGAATTAGAAATTTGGTACTCGGACCGCGATGACCTTCAAATCTCCATAACGCCACCGGGCGCAAGAGATAGTTTTTCTGTTGCACGCGGCCAGTCGCGAGCGCTTTACGGCGGCGACGGCGCGGAAGTCGGGCGGCTCTATCACCGCGCCTATGACCCGAATACGCCGGACCATCATTTCGAGGCCTTTCTGCGCCCGAGCGCGCCGGCTGGTACATGGAAAATTACGCTCCACGGCAAAGCTGTTGAGGACGGACGCTATCATGCTTGGATTGAGCGAGACGGCAGCGGTAAGCGGCAATCACGTTTTGCCAAACAGGATGTTTCAGAAAGCTCCACTATTGGCAGTATCTGCAACGGCTTCCTGCCGATCAGCGTCGGGGCCGCACACGAAGATCTATTTGGGACAGGCCCGGCGAGTTTTGCGTCGGCTGGACCAACCCGAGATGGTCGACAAAAACCTGATCTCAGCGCGCCGGGCTTTCGTATTCGTGCCGCCCGCTCAACGCCGCGCTGGCGCAAGACACCGGGACGGGGCGCAACCGTCATGTCGGGCGCGTCGCAGGCCAGCCCCTATGTGGCAGGTCTCGCGGCGGCTTGGCTTTCGGCACAGGACAGCCCGCGCGATATCCATGCGATCCGCGCGGGCGTGTTCGACCTGCTGACCCCGCTGCCGAAAACAACATCAGCTTTCGCGCGCGCACAAATGGGCGCGGGCGTCATGGATCCGCGGCAATTAGCCAAAACAACAGTTTAATCGAGGAGAGACATCATGACTTATGCACCCCCATCAGAGACGGCCTGCGCCTGTCTTCCTGTCATTCGTGAAACGGTTGATTTTCGAATTGACCCGCGTGCCAGTGAAACCGCGCGTCATCTAGACGATTACGCGGATCGTTTTGGCCCCCGTCTGGCGGAAGCCATCACGGTTGGTGCGATTGGTCGAGGTCCGCTTGCCAACCGTTTTTCTAAGATCGGCAACGGCACAGAAGCTTTGCACCACGCACATCCCGGCGATGTCCTCATTGCCCGGGGTCTGTTCGCTGATAGCGATCCGCGCGTCGATATCGTCGGCTTCGATCCGAAACTCGATCTGGGCGGGTTGGTTGAGAGTCTAGACGCTCCCGATGCTGTCGAGTTATATCGCCCGTCGGGGAATGCAGAAAATGCTAAACTCATTCAGTTAATCTCAATGGCGGGCGGGATCCCAACGCCGAATGACGTTCTGAAAGGCCTCAACAGCGCGGCTGATTTGAAGCTGAAGCAAATTGCGATCAAAGATGCTGAAAAATTAAATCGCCAGCCAAAATTCACGAGCCAAACAGTGAGTCTGATTAGCGAGCACTTTCGGACAAATCACGAAGCGACAGCGTTTCATAAATTCTCGATTATTGGCAAACGACGCAGTGCTGTATCTAGTTATTTCGACGCGCAATATGAAGCCCAGTTCGAAGTTACTGTACGGCATGATTGTATCAATATTTTGGCTGCCCGTATTACCAGCCTAAATTCTCAGGCGCGCGATGAGAACATGCCTTATACGTTAACTGTCGATATTAGTGCTGATGTTGAGAGTGCTCATAAACTACCACCCGAAGTTCGCATGACCATCGTTGCAGAATGGAATCCAGATAAGCTTTCAGACAAAGCTTATGATTATTCTTGGGGGTTTTTGGGGACCCCTGATGAATCCCATCGCGTTACAGCCGAGCTGTTTATCCGTGCAGACGGCAAGGTGATGATTAAACCCATCACCAAAAATGCGGAAGTTCGGATCACTTCGATTACCAGCTCTAGTGGCGTCTCCAAAATTTGCGAAGGTCTTTACAAAAAGATCAGAAGCAAAAACGCTGGTAACGCTGGTAACGCTGGTAACGCTGGTAACGCTGGTAACGCTGGTA
>CAYPWW010000006.1:0-41060 GCA_964414555.1 uncultured Algimonas sp. | reverse complement strand
AACGCTGGTAACGCTGGTAACGCTGGTAACGCTGGTAACGCTGGTAACGCTGGTACTAATAATAGTGGCCGTAATTCCAATATGCCGAGTGGGGCTACGCGGCCTCATCCACGCCATGGTCGAAATATATTTTTCGGCTTTCGGTCTTCTAATCCACAACGATATGCACGCAAAGAGGTCGAATTCTGGTGGAACGGACTCCCCAATGGGATCAAGGCCTCAATCGCACAAGGAAAGCGCGCGCTCTATGTCACAGGGCATGCGGACTATACTGGCGGCGACCGTTTTAACGTCCGGCTGTCCAAAAGGCGCGCAGAAGAAGTCGCAGAGCTGATACGGCAGGTGACGAATAAGAGGCTCCCTATGATGATTAATGGCAAGGGTTGGCACGACGCACGTCGCGCTGGAGAACGTCGGGGACGTCCGAACCAGAACTGGCGGGTTGTGACGATTTCACTGGATAATCCGGGTTAAAATTCTTCTCGTTATTACACTTGAAAAGGCAGGCCTGGTTCGTCTTTTTCATCTCGCGCGCTTTAGTGACTTCGTCTTTGTAAGCAGTGTTCAGAGTTTCTCTAAGCTTCAGCAATTCGACTGAGGATAGCTTTCGCTTCATCATTCATAATTTCGGCGATCGTTCGAAATTTTTCTGCCAGAGGCGAGGTTGGGCGCCAAAGCAGAGCAATATCTCTTTGTGCAATCGGATTGGATATTCGTCGAATATATAAACCCGGATCATCTTGCGCCTCGGACACAACATAGAGGCTTGGCAATATGGCCACGCGCTCACCCATCTCGGCCATTTGTCGAATCGCATCGAGACTTGTGCCCGTATATTGATCATCGACGACGGCGCCAGCCTGCTCCGCCATGTCGCGGATCAAGATGCCAAGACGGTGCGATTGGCCTAACGTTAAAACCTGACGTCCTTTTAAATCCTCAAGCGTGACCGGTCCCGACCCAGAAGCCAGCGCATCATCTGTGGCAACGCCAATATGAAGATGTTCCGTGAAGAGCGGCGTAGAGCGTGTGTCTGGATGGCTTTCCGGCGTCGAAATAATAACATCCAAGCGCCCCGACGCGAGACCGTCGCGCAAGGCATTCGTCGACTCTTCGCGGACGGCAATCCGTAGCTCTGGAAACTGCGCATGTAGTTTCCGCAACACACTGGGAAGTAGGTAAGGGCCGACGGAGGGCAGTGTCCCGAGTGAAATATTGCCACGGAATGTGGAACCCGCATCGCGGGCACTCATCCGAAGTTCTCGCATCGCCGCTAGAACGCGTTGGGCCTGTGCGGCAACATCCTGTCCAATGGGCGTCAGCTGCGCGCGTCCCCGTCCGCGCTCAATTAAGGTCACATCCAAAACGGCTTCCATATCAGCGATCTGCGTTGAGAGACTTGGCTGAGACACATGACACTTTCGCGCGGCGGCAGAGAAGCTCTGCGTCTCCTTGAGCGCGACAAGGTATTGAAGTTGACGGAGTGTGGGCTTCATGACGCAGTATAGGAAATAACTATGAATAATATAGAAAACATATTTGCAACCTATAGCAAGCCTCAGCGTATTAAAAGCATCAATCAACCAAACGCATGGAGTTTTCGATGTCAAAAGTTCAATCGCAACAGACCAAGTCAGCAACGACAGCTGGTAGCGCAAATCTGCGTCGCATTCGTCGCCGTCGCCGTCGTGGGTTGATCACAGGAACGATTTCCCCTCAGTCCGCTGGGAATACGGCACCTCGCACGACATTTTTCTAGTCCAATATCCCACATTTCTCCAACTACACCGCAGGAGCACCTCATGAAACGCCTAAGCAAACTCTTTGTTCGAAACTCAGCTGAGTTCTCTTTGATCGGCGTTCTGGCACTTGTTCTAGGTATGGCCGCAGCCTAACAAACATCTGGGCCGCAAGGCGCAATTTCAACTTTTACGACGAGTGAGCCCATGACTTCTAAAGCCGCCTCTGCCCGCACGACGGGCCAAAGTTCTTTGTCCGGTATACACACACCCATCGTGTCCCGGATAAATCGCTTCATTCACCTAGAGGCCTCTGCAGGCATGGTGTTGATGTTCATCGCCGTTTTGGCTCTGCTCGCGAACAATTCGATGTTCGCCTCCCTTTATGATGGCTTCCTGAGCGCGCCTGTGACGGTTCAGCTTGGCGAATTTAAAATCGCAAAACCTGCATTGCTTTGGATTAATGATGGGCTGATGGCGATCTTCTTTTTCCTCATCGGCCTCGAAGTCAAACGCGAGGTTGTTGAGGGAGAACTCTCAACACTGTCAAAAGCCGCCTTACCGATCTTTGCGGCTATCGGCGGTATCGCTATCCCAGCCCTCATCTATATCGGAATTAATTCGAACAACCCTGGTGCATTACAGGGTTGGGCCATTCCGGCCGCAACAGATATCGCTTTCGCACTCGGTATCTTGGCGTTGCTGGGATCACGCGTTCCGGTGTCATTGAAGATCTTTCTTTTGGCAATTGCCATTATTGATGACCTCGCTGCAATCATGATCATTGCCCTGTTTTACACACAGGACCTGTCCGTTCCTGCACTGGTCTGGGCGATTGCAGGAACAGCCCTGCTGTTCGGGCTAAATCGTATGCATGTGACGCGCATCCTCCCTTATGCGTTGATCGGCGTATTCATTTGGGTGTGTGTATTAAAGTCCGGCGTTCATGCGACACTTGCAGGCGTTATCACAGCCTTTGCTCTCCCTCTCACAGATCGCAGGCTTGATGAAGAAGGTCGCCCCAAGAAGGGCCCTGCACCGCGCGCAGAGCACGGATTGCACATTTGGGTCGCTTTCCTGATCCTCCCGCTCTTTGCCTTCGCAAACGCAGGCGTATCCCTTGCTGGGATTGAGGCCTCTGATCTGATTGCACCTCTTCCGCTGGGCATCGCGTTGGGCCTATTTGTGGGCAAGCAAATCGGGGTTTTCGCCTTAGCTTACGGCGCTGTGAAGCTTGGTTGGGCGAAATTGCCGGAAGGCGCCAATTGGGGACAAGTCTACGGCGTGGCCTGCCTGACAGGTGTTGGCTTCACAATGAGCCTGTTTATCGGAACACTGGCGTTCGATGATCCAGAGCAGTTGAACGCTGTGCGCTTGGGTGTCCTTATGGGGTCTATCGCATCGGGCTTGCTTGGATATTTCGCACTGCTTAAGTTCTGTTCGAAACCAACTGTCGACTCGCAGGTGACTGAAGAGGCGACGGCCTAGCATCGCGCGAGCGGGGGACTTTACATGGCCGACACATTTACGCCTGAGAGCGCAACGGATGCGCCTGCTCAAGATACAGACAAACAGAAAATGGCGCGCAATCTGACGCTCTTCGATGTTTATGCGATGAGCACGGGCGCCATGTTCTCTTCTGGCCTATTTCTTCTGCCCGGCCTGGCCGCAGCCGCGACCGGTAACAGCGTCTTTTTAGCCTATCTATTGGCAGGTTTTCTGATCCTGCCTGCCATGTATTGCATGGCGGAATTATCGACGGCGATGCCAAAAGCTGGCGGAACTTACTACTTCCTAGACCGAGCTATGGGCCCAATGATGGGAACCATTGGCGGGTTAGGGTCCTGGATCGCGGTTGTTTTCAAAAGCGCTTTCGCCCTTGTCGGGATGGGTGCTTATTTGGGGATTTATCTTGATCTGCCGATCACGATAACGGCTATCATCCTCACCTTAGGTTTTGGCGCGATCAATATTTTCGGCGCGAAAGAGACGACAAAACTACAACGTATCTTGGTGACGACACTGGTTGTTATCCTCGTGGGTTTCACCCTTTTAGGCCTGCTGGCCGCGAGTTCTGGACCAGTACCCTTATTAGAGTTCAACACGGATTATGGGCCATTTTTTAAGTCCGGTATTATCGGCCTTATTAGCACGGTCGGCTTGGTTTTCGTCTCTTACGCTGGCCTAACGAAGGTCGCCTCTGTCGCGGAAGAGGTTCAAAATCCTGACCGCAACATTCCACTTGGGATGACGCTGTCTCTGATGACAGCAACCGTGCTCTATGCGCTTGGCACTTTTGTCTTGGTGAAAATCCTGTCTGCGGACGCGCTCGCCGGTAATGAGGCCGCTGACATTGCCCCGAGTTATACGCCTATCGCCGATGCCGGACGCGTGTTCATGGGCGACTGGCCGATGGATTTGGGCGTGATCCTGATCGTCGTTGCCGCGATTGCGGCCTTCGCCTCAACCGGCAATGCTGGCATTATGAGCGCCTCGCGCTACCCGTTTGCTATGGCTAAAGACAAGCTGATGCCGGACGGACTGGCTAAGCTTGGGAAATATAAAACGCCCACCCCCGCTATCCTTTTGACAGTCGCCGCGATGATTGCTGTTATCGCAGTCTTCCCCGTCGAAAATGTTGCGAAACTGGCGTCAGCCTTTCAACTCTTGCTCTTTATGCTTGTCTGCGCGGCTGTAGTGGTCATGCGCGAGAGCCGTATTCCCACCTACCGCCCAGGCTTTAAGGTGCCACTTTACCCATGGATCCCAATCTTGGGTATGTTGATTGGATTCTGGCTCATCCTCGAAATGGGCATCCTCGCCATCGGCTTTACCGGCATGCTCTGCATCATCTGTGTGATGTGGTATAATTTCTATGCGGCCCGTCGTGTTGAGCGGCGCGGGGCGATTTTCCATGCCTTCTCTGAACTTGGCCAAAATACATATGATGGTCTGGAGCATGAATTATTGTCGATCATTAACGACCGAACGCAGGCGCGTAACCTGACCTATGAAAACGTCATTGCCCGCTCTGTCGTCACAGATTTCCGTTTTGGTCAATATGATTGGGAAGAGCTCTACGGCGCGGTCGCTGAAACGGCTCAGGAACGCTATGATTTAGATGAAGCCATTGCGCGCGACATAATGAGCAAAGACACCCCGAGATTCCGCAGCCTGTCTGACGCGGTTCGCTTGGCGACCTTTAACGACAAACGCCTAGAAGAGCCGGAGTTGTTCATTTTCCGCTTTGGCCCGCGTTCCCGTATCAAGATAGATCTTGCGGACGCTGATACGGTACACACGCTGATGGTTCTGCTTTGCCCGCGACAGCCTGCAGGGCTCGACATGCGTCTTGCCGGACATATGGCTGAGGTTGTCCAAAGCGATGGATTTGAGCGACGCTGGTTGTCCGCCGAGACGGAAAGCCAATTGACAGATGTTCTGGTACGGGACGATCATTTCTTACACATTCCACTGTCAGAGATACCTGCCTTGGCCAGCCAGACCGGGTCGCGGATCGGTGATCTCGATCTTCCACCCGGTCTTCTGATCGCGTTGATCGAACGCGGGGATAAGACGCTGATCGCTTCAAATGAGTTGACACTTGAAGCTGGCGATATTGTGGCTTTGATTGGTGAGCCTGAAGCTGTCGACGGCTTACAGACGGGTCCAGCGACTGGATGAGCGCCCTCCTCTCACCTGTCGTTCTCTTCTTTGCACTTGGGCTCGCCGCTGCGCTTGCCAGATCACCTATGGAAGTCCCGCAGAGCTTTGCGAAGGGACTCGCCATCTACCTCATGATGGCCATCGGCCTAAAAGGTGGCGTGGAAATGAGCAAAGCTGCGCTCGGCACAGAAGCGCTGCTCGTTTTTGGCCTCGCGACAATCCTATCATTTGGCTTGCCATTATTGGCCTTCGCGATGTTGCGTTTCGCTTCCAAGCTGTCGCGTATCGATGCCGCCGCGACGGCAGGGCATTACGGTTCTATCTCTATTGTGACTTTTGTCGCCGCCATCGACGCCTTGCGACTCTCTGGACTTGAAAGCTCGGGCTACATTGTTGCGGTTGCCGCCGTGATGGAAACCCCCGCGATTATCACCGCACTTTGGCTGGCCTTACGCGGGCAAGACAAACGTGAGGCGGTTGCCGGTTCAGAACGTGGCGAACTCGCTCGTGAAATCTTGCTGAACGCCTCCATCGTCGTGTTAATTGGCGGGCTATTTATTGGCGCGATTGCGGGCAGCGAAGGCTTTGCACGATTAGAGCCATTCTTTAGCGCGCCCTTCCAAGGCGTCCTGTGCCTCTTCATGCTGGACATGGGATTGAATGCGGGGCGCGGTTTGCGACGCGGTTGGCGCAGCTTAGGCATGGGAGCCGTTGCCTTCGGCGTCTATATGCCCCTAGTCTCAGCGCTCCTCACGGCAGGCGCATGTAAGCTCATCGGGTTAAATGCGGGCGATACGACACTCATGATGGTCCTCGCGGCCAGCGCGTCTTATATCGCCGTGCCCGCCGCCATGCGTCTGGCGCTGCCAAAAGCGGAACCCAGCGTCTATCTCACACTCTCTTTGGGCGTGACATTTCCATTCAACATTGCGCTCGGCATCCCGCTATATATTTGGCTGGCCCAAATGATCGGAGGTTGATCATGCATAGTAAAACCAGATTAGAACTGATTATTGAGCGCCCTGCCCTGCGTCGCGCAGAGAGTCTGCTAGAAGAATCAGGTGTGATCGGCTGGACGGTCCTACCTGCCATCTCTGGCCGCGGGGCCCGTAAACGCTGGAGCCGCGGCACAGATATCAGCGGCGCCTCTGACATGGTTGTACTGGTCGCGATTGGCGGCACTGATATTATTGAAGCCGCTGTCGAAACGCTCGCCGAGCTTTTGTCGAGCCATATTGGCGTGCTCAACATCTCCGCTGTTCAGGTTGTCCGGCCAACAAAGTTCTAAGGCGTCACTGTGCTAATGCGTAGAGACTCAGGCCAGCTGACAGATATCTAGCGCGCTCAGGTCCGTATAGTCTAGGTTTTCGCCAGCCATGCCCCAGATGAAATTATAATTCGTCGTGCCTGATCCCATATGGATCGACCAAGGCGGCGAAATGACGGCATCGCGATTTTCCAGCACAAGATGGCGCGTCTTATGCGGCTCACCCATAAAATGGAACACCCGCGCATTTTCATCAAATCCGTAATAGAAATAAATCTCTGACCGACGATCGTGAAGATGTGGCGGCATTGTATTCCAGACGCTACCCTCTTTCATCTCTGTCATACCGACCAGCAAGGAGCAGCTCTCGCAAATGCCTGGGATGATATATTGATAGATAATGCGTTCATTGGATTCAGCCTTTGACCCGCGTTCCAATGGCTTGGCCATATCAACTGTGATCTTTTTGATCGGTAGGGCTTTGTGCGCCGCCGCACTAATCAGGTAAAATTCTGCCGCATCTCCTTCGGCTTCAAATTGCACATCCTTTGACCCCATTGGCACATAAAGCGCTTCTTTCGGGGACAGCTGGTATTTCGTCCCATCAACGGTCACAGAACCGTTCGTGGTCCCTACGTTAAAAACACCGAGCTCTCGGCGAATAAGATAGGGCTGGCCCGCAGCCGAAGCGGGCTCTTGGTGATCTGGCAATTTAACGGGCGAAGACGTTGGAAAGGCACCACCAATGACCAATCGCTCATTATGCGAATAGGCCATGTTAATGTCATTTTCCGCGAAAAGCCCCTGCACCTGATAGCGGTCTTTCAGCTGATCATTACTAACGTTTTCCATCATGTCGGGATGCGTGGCTTGGAAAGTTTTAATGTACATGATGTGTCCCCTGAGAGGTCTATGTCTTGTGATCGGGCTGAAATTGGTAAAGTTGGACAGGCATATCGGCCAGACCAATAAATGTCACGCGCCTATGCGGACAAATGCGGAGGCGATCCAACAGAGTGAGACTGGCTCATTTCAAGGAAAACAGAATTACACCTAACCCCTAACTTTAGCGACTTGTTTACTGTGAACTCTAAACCGCCCTTCATCCTAACATGGCATGTTCTCTCCGGGGTTTAGATCGATCGATTTGTGGGGTCGATCACAATGTTGGGACGATTATTTCGTGGGCTGGGTTGCCGAACAAACCGAGCATCAGACGATTAGCCAATACTATTTAGGCTATCTTCTGGATGCGGTCGAGATTTTTGAAGGCGCAATCCTGCGCTTGAAACGGTGCGAAGATTCGCACTGTGATCTGGCCGATGCCGTAGATATGGCCCATCGCATCAAAGGCAATGCCGCGATGTATAGCTATCCTGACCTCGGGCTGAAGGCCGGCGAGGTCGAAGCCCTGCTCCGCGCTGCAAACCCTCTTTCTGATCCAGCCAATGCCTTGCGTGCGATCATCCATCTCATCGACGATATTCAACTTGTTTGCCGCGAGATGCAGTCGCCCACACGCCCGACTACTAAGCCCTCAACCCAAGCCACACTACCCACACAGCTTAACTCTCCCGTGGTGTCTGACACCCCGCGTCGTAAGCGCATTCTACTGGCCTATCGCGATATCTGGATCTGCGATTTGATGAGCAGTCTCTTAGCGGATGAGTTCGATATCATCAGCCTTAACGCAGGCGAAGATGTCGAACTGGCATTGCAATCCAGCCCGCCCGACCTTCTCATTTTAGAGCAAGACCTCGGCGACATGACGGCGCTGGAACTGCTTCGACGACTAAAAGCGGGACATGGAAACCCTTCAGCCGGCTTAGACGGCATTGGCACTTTCATCGCCTTCCCACCAAATTCCCCAGCTCTCATCGCCGAGGGGCTAAGCCTTGGCATTGATGGCTTCGCCGATGACTCACACGAAATCCTAGAGATCGCAGATTTTGCACGGGGCTTCCTGAAAGACGTTCAAAAAAGGGTTCTGGTCGTGGATGATGACCCGATCGTGCGCAAAATGCTCACCCACACGCTTCGCGCGGGCGGTATGCATGTCGATACGGCGACGGACGGGATAGAGGCGTTAGCCTATTTGTCTGACAACGCCCCTGACATCATCTTGCTCGATCGTTTCATGCCGCGTTTGGAAGGCGGAACGGTCCTGTATGAAATTCAAAACAAAATTAACCTAAAAGCCATTCCTGTGTTGATATTAACGGCCATGGTGAACCGAGGCGAGGCGAAGAATTGGTTTGAACGCGGCGCGGCCGATTTCATTCCCAAGCCCTTCGACCCCGAGGAAGTTCTGATGCGCGTGCGCAAACATCTGGACGTTAGGCAAAAGGTAGCATGATTAAAAACACACTGAAGCCCTCCTTGGCGGCGCTTCTTCTGGTCTGTGCGGCACCGCAAATCGCGGCCGCCAATCAACTTCACGCGACAGCGCTGGAGCTCGCCAATCAGAAACAATTTTCACAGGCTCTGCAGGTCCTCTCGCAAGAGGATATCGCCCTGCAGTCAGGCTATGATCACCGCTTTCTCAAAGCGCGGCTTTTGGCATGGGATGGGCAATATGTTCGGGCCGAGCGCGAGCTGGATGCATTGATGTCCGCTTACCCTGACAATCCAGATTTGCAGCTGATGCGTGGGAATGTGGCCTATTACCAAGGCGATTTAGATACTGCAGAAGCGAATTATCAAACTGTTCTTGATCGCTTTCCCGAATATATGGATGCGCGCGACGGGCTTTATAACGTTAGCCAAGCCCGCGCTGCTGGTGTTTCCAGTGGCCGCTATACTTGGCGCATTGATGGCGGCGTTGGAATTTCAGACCTAAATCAAGACGGTTTCTCGAACTGGAATGATCAATTTCTGCGCGCCGAATATGTCCGCGACACCCTCGCCTATCATGGTTCGGTCCAACGCTATGATCGCTTTGATACGACAAATTATGAGCTGAAAGCTGGTGTGTCAGATTCTGTCCGCGGTGGCTGGGACTGGGGCGTGGAGGCTGGTTTTACCCCAGACGCACTGTTCCGCCCAGATTTCAGCGCAGGCGGGCGGGTCGGTCGTGCGATAGAGCTGCCGAACGGCGTCACGCTCTATCCCAATGTCACTTACCGCTATGATGACTATGATGCGGGCGCGATCCACAATCTCCAGCCCGGAGTCACCGCCTATCTGGAAAATGAGATGGAATTGACAGGGCGCCTTATCGGGACGTTCCAAGATGAAGCATCTAATGAGATCGGCTGGCTCGTCCAAGGCCGCATGCCAGTGACAGATCAGCTCAGCGCGAATATCGGCTATGCCAATGCGCCAGAAACGATCAACGGCGTCGCAATTTCGACGCAAAGCGTCTTTGGCGGGGTGAGCTATCGCATACAGCCAGATCTCGATTTACATCTAAATCTGGCACGAGACTCGCGCGACGGAAGTTTCAATCGAAATAGTGTGAATGTCGGATTTACCCACAAACGCTAGTATCGACTTGCTGGGCGCAATCTGGATCCTGTCCCTCTTCATGTTGGGGGCAGCTCTCCTCTTGTGCTTCGCCATCACCCTGCGCAGATGGCTGCGTAATCGCCTCATGGCGCGGCGCGACACACAGCGCGCAGTATTCGAAACTTATATTACGGCACTCTTGAACGCAGAAAATGACGCGCCAAGACTTGAGCGCCCTGCCTGTCACAACGAGGACATCGCAGATGTTCTGCTGCACTATTTTCGGACCGTTCGCGGGCATAGATTAGAGCGACTGCGCGACTTCATCTCCGAGATGGGGCTTGAAGCGCGGATTATCGAGAGCTCGCAGACGGGTATTCGTGGGACACGTATGCGTGCGCTACGCGTGCTCGCCTATTTGGAAACCCAAAACTCGCTGCAAGTCATCTTTGACAACCTCACGTCACAAGACCGCTATGTTCGCCTGACAGCGGCACGTGGACTGGTCGAACGAAAAGGGCTCTTTTATCTTGGTACGATTATCGAGGCCTGTGCCTCTGCTTATCCAGAGGACTATCGCTTACTCGCAGGAATTCTCGCTGATTTTGGTCAGGATGCGGTAGATCCACTTGAAACCCTCGTGCGTCAAACCGATCAAAGTAAAGTTCGCACCGCAGCCCTTGAAGCGCTGGTTTTAATCATGCCGCCACGCACCACGCTCGACCTTGGTGTATTGATGACTGACCCAGATGAGAACGTTCGTGCGTCAGCGCTCTCTCTGTCTGGCGTTAGCGATCATAATAGTCAGGCTGAACCCTTGCTACTCGGCCTCAAAGATACCGCAATATCCGTCAAAATTCGCGCTGCGAAGATGGCTTGTGAACGACGTCGGACAGATGTGACAGAACAGCTTTTCTCACTATCATCCGACCCCGTGATGTGGGTGCGGTACTGGGCTTTGCGCGCGATCTGGGTGTCTGGCCAATCTGGTGAAAAATTCGTCGACAGCTTGAGCCGAACAAATCCGACAGCCGCAGACGTCGCATTAGAAATGCGAGCCGGTTATGTTTGAGTGGCTGACTAATCTTTCCACACATCCAAATTTTCGGGATGTAATTTTCTGGAGCACACTTTTTGTCGTTTCAATCGGCTTCATCCAGAACCTGATCTATGCTTGGTGCATTCCGCAAGCTTGGATGGAATTAAATAAACACAGCCAGAGAGAGGATGATCATGCGGGCTGGGACATTCTCCGATCTCGCGCGGCGCTTCCCATTTCCATCATTGTACCTGCCTATAATGAGGGCAATACAATCCGCGAAAATGTGATGGCACTGCTCGCGCTGCACTATCCTGATTTGCGCATCATTGTCGTGAATGACGGCTCTTCTGACAATACGGCCGAGACGATGGTGCGAGAATTCAACATGGTTGAAACCTTTCTGGTTCGCGACACTGAAACCATTTCACACAAACCCATTCGGCATATCTACCGATCTAATATCTACCCGTCCTTGCTGTTCATCGACAAAGAGAACGGTAAAAAAGCGGATGCTATCAATGTCGGTCTAACCTGTGTGCGCACCCCTTTGTTCTGCGTGATTGACGCAGACTCTCTGCTGGAACCAACGGCCTTATTAAAAGCTGTCCGGCCCTTTGTGGAAAGTTCTGAGAATATCATCGCTGTGGGCGGGACAGTCGGGATTGTGAACGGCTGTAAAGTTAAAAACGGCCAAGTGCAGGAATACCGACTACCCAGGAACTTTCTCGCGCGCCTGCAAGTCGTGGAATATATCCGCGCCTTTTTAATGGCACGTTTAGCCGCTAGTCGGAAAGGCAGCCTTGCGATTATCTCCGGAGCTTTCGGGATTTTCCGTCGCGATATTGCCGTCGCCGTTGGCGGATATGACACAACAACCGTCGGGGAGGATATGGAACTCGTCCTGAAAATGCACCGGCATATGTTGGAGCAAAACATTCCCTATGGCGTGCGATATGTTCCCGAACCTGTATGCTGGACCGAAGCGCCGGAAAGCCTGAAATTCCTCTCCAACCAGCGTACGCGCTGGCAGCGAGGTGCACTCGAATGTCTCAGCCGTCATCGTAAAATGCTCTTCAATCCACGCTATGGTCGACTGGGTATGGTGACACTACCAACCTTCCTTCTCATTGATCTCGTGAGTCCTATCGCAGAAATTATCGGCTATCTCTTGATGGTGCTTTTTGTCCTGCTGGGCTGGTTTAATTTTTGGTACTTCCTTGCGATCACATCGATTATCTTCAGCTACGGCGTGCTTATTTCTGTTTTCTCGCTCTTGCTTGAACAAGATGAAATTGAACGTTTTTCCCGGCTTCGGGATATTATCTCGGTGCTTGTGACGGCGATCTTGGAGAACTTTGGCTTTCGACAAATATGTTCAATCTGGCGTATCCGCGGGTTGATCCAGCATTTCCGCGGAATGTCGCCGACTTGGGGATCGATGGAACGCCGAGGCTTCTCGGTTTCTACCGAGACCTAAGGCGCAATTGATACCGTCTTGATATTACAAAAAGCGTGCAGGCCTTCTGCCGACAATTCTCGCCCATAGCCCGATCGTTTGATGCCACCAAAAGGCAGCGCCGGATGTGAGGCGGTCATAGAGTTGACAAACGTCGCCCCCGCTTCGATCTGTTCAATCGCCATTTTTTGCTCGGCCTTATCCGTTGTGAAAATTGCGGAACCCAATCCGAAAGGACTATCATTGGCTAGCTCTATCGCGGCCTCTATTGAGGGGACTTCGAACAACATCGCGACAGGTCCGAAAATTTCTGCATGGTAGATATCAGAGCTTTTTGGCACACTCTCTAGGATACCAGGTTGGAAAAAATAACCGGACCCGTCGATCTGCTCTGCACCCGTCACGCGGGTTGCGCCGTCGGCTAATGCCGTCTGCACCTGCGAAGCAATTTCTTCCCGCGCACCCGATGTCACGAGCGGGCCAATATCCGTATCGGGATCCATCGGGTCACCAACGACCAAAGCCTCCATCGCCGCTTTAAATTTTGTCCGGAATTCCGCGTAAATCTCGCTGTGAACAATAAAGCGCTTTCCCGCGATGCAGGACTGACCATTATTTTGTGTACGCGCTGTCACAGCAACGTCGACGGCTCGGTCAAGGTCGGCACTAGGCATAACGATGAAGGCGTCCGACCCGCCTAATTCTAAGACCGTCGGCTTGATAACATTGCCACAGATCGATGCAACGGCCGCTCCTGCGCCTTCTGAACCCGTCAGCGTCGCGCCGCGCACACGATCATCGCGCAAGATCTCGCCGACTTCATCGGTCGTCACAAAGAGGTTTTGCATTGCACCCTCTGGGAAGCCCGCACGACGGACACAGGCCTCAATCGATTGCGCGCATTGCGGAACGTTCGAAGCGTGTTTCAGCAGCCCAGTGTTCCCCGCCATCAATGCTGGCGCGACAAAACGGTAGACCTGCCAAAGCGGGTAATTCCACGGCATGACCACCATAATCGGGCCGAGCGGAAGATAGGTTTTATAGGTCGTAGCCTCTGTGGCTTCGACTAGCACATCGGCTAGCATTTCTGCTGCATGGTCCGCGTAATATCGGCAGCCCATGGCGCATTTTTTGACTTCCGCCACGGCGGATTTCAGAGTTTTGCCCATCTCCAACGTGATAACTTCGCCGAGGCGGCTAGCATCTTTTTCGAGTATATCCGCCAGACGATGCATCGCCGCGGCGCGATCATCCACCGACCAAGTTTTCAACATCTCATGCGCAATGACGGACTTTTTCAGCGCCGTTTCGATCTCAGCTTTAGAAAGGTTATCGAATTCCGCGACGCACTCACCCGTTGCGGGATTGGTAGAAGCATATGCCATGAAAATCCTTTAGGCTTTGACGAGTGTTGCCTTCGTCTTGGCGGCAATTTCTTCCGCTGTCACGCCCGTTGCGATCTCGACGGTTTTTAGGCCCGCTGGGACAACATCAAACACGCCAAGATCGGTAATGATCCGGTCAACAACGGCTGTCCCCGTCAGCGGGAGCGTACAGCGTTTGAGTATTTTACTCTCGCCGCGCTTATTCGTGTGATCCGTTACGACGATGATGCGTTTGACACCTGCGACGAGGTCCATCGCACCGCCCATCCCTTTGACGAGTTTACCCGGAATCATCCAATTGGCGAGATCACCATTTTCTGCGACTTCCATCGCGCCGAGAATGGCCAGATCAATATGGCCGCCCCGGATCATGGCAAAGCTAGTCGCGCTGGAAAAGAAAGAGCTGCGTGGGAGTGTTGTGATGGTCTGCTTTCCGGCGTTAATTAGATCGGCATCCGCCTCGCCCGGCATTGGAAATGGACCCATGCCCAGCATGCCATTTTCCGACTGCAAGGTGACATCGACCCCGTCCGGAATGTAGTTCGATACAAGTGTCGGAATCCCAATGCCGAGATTGACGTAGAAGCCATCTTGCAGTTCTTGCGCGGCGCGTTGCGCCATTTGATTGCGGTCCCAGCTCATGACGAAACCTCCCGAACGGTCTCTTTTTCGATCCGTTTTTCGTGGTGACCTTGTATAATGCGTTGCACGAAAATGCCCGGCGTATGGATATCATTCGGGTCGAGCGATCCAACAGGAACGATTTCTTCAACCTCAGCCACCGTGACTTTACCAGCCATCGCCATCTCTGGGTTAAAGTTTCGCGCTGTATGCCGATAGACAAGGTTCCCTTGCGCATCACCGCGCCACGCTTTTACGATCGAAAGATCGGCGCGAAGACCTGTTTCAAGGATATAGGTTTCGTCATCAAACGCGCGATGCTCTTTGCCTTCGGCAATGACAGTTCCGACGCCTGTTTTTGTATAAAACCCCGGAATGCCTGCACCGCCCGCGCGGCAACGTTCGGCCAACGTACCTTGCGGATTAAATTCTAATTCCAACTCGCCAGAGAGAAATTGGCGCTCAAATTCTTTGTTCTCACCTACGTAGGAACTGATCATCTTTTTGATCTGCCGCGTTTCTAGCAAGAGGCCGAGACCAAAGCCGTCCACGCCTGCATTATTGGAAATTACGGTCAAATCCGTCGCGCCAGATTTGACGAGTGCAGCGATCGATAGCTCTGGAATGCCGCAAAGACCAAACCCGCCGGACATGACGGTCATCCCGTCAAATGTCAGACCCGCGAGCGCATCTTCCGCCGTTTGATATAGTTTAGACGCCATCAGCTTGCTCCGACGGTTTGATCGATTGCACCGAAAATGGATTGGCCTTCTGCGTCGAACATTTCTAGCCGAACCGTATCACCCGATGACATGAAGGGTGTAATAAATTCACCTGTCGCGATTTTTTCAATCATACGGATCTCGGCGATACAACTATAACCACGTCCGCCTTCGCTGACGGGTTTTCCAGGACCACCATCCGCGCCCATATTGGACACTGTGCCAGAGCCGATAATTGTGCCCGCAGTCAGGGGGCGCGTCTTAGCCGCATGGGCGACGAGGCGCGCGAGGCTGAAGGTTGCGTCTTCTGCCGCTTCCGCTCGGCCAAATGGCGCGCCGTTATAATCAACGTGCAGCGGGCGATGGATCAGCCCATCTTTCCACATGTCGCCCAGAGCCTCTGGTGTCACAGCGACGGGCGAGAACGCACAGGGGGGTTTGGATTGTACAAACCCAAAGCCCTTGCCAAGTTCCGCTGGAATCAGGCCCCGCAAGCTAACGTCATTACAAAGCAGGACGAGTTTGATGTGATCCAGCGCATCGATCTCGCTCACGCCTAAGGGGACATCATCGACAATCACGGCGATCTCGCCTTCCATGTCATAGCCCCAACTTATATCCGTGAAAGGGATCGGATCTGTCGGCGCGAGGTTGGGTCCCGAGACTCCCTGATACATCAGCGGGTCTTCGTAGAAACTCTGGGGCACTTCTGCGCCGCGCGCTTTGCGAACTAATTCCACGTGGTTGATATAGGCAGACCCATCCAGCCATTGATAAGCACGCGGCAGCGGGCTCTCAACCTTGGCTGTATCAAAAGGCTGACCCATAGCCGTATTGCTTTCGAGCTGTTCGGACAGTTTATTTAATTCTGGTGCAGTCTTATCCCAATCATCCAAAGCGACTTGTAGCGTTGGCGCAATATCAGACGCGTCTGCATAGCGGGACAGGTCTTTTGAAACGACGATCAGATGCCCGTCGCGGGTTCCATTTTTCAGGCTGGCAAGTTTCATGATCTATCCTTCTGTCGCGTCAATTTGGTTTTCGGGTCGCGCTTTGCTGAACGCCTCAAGAGTCTGGCAGTGCGCATCGATTTTTCTCAAGATTGGAAAATCATCAAGCGCTACATTCCACCTCCGTGCATTATATAGCTGAGGGATCAGAACGATCTCAAACAATGTTGGTTGCCCGAAAGGTAGGGCGTGTCCTTCAAAATCATGATCCACCAGCCGCGCCTCGATCGGCGTAAAGCTGCGGTGGAGGATGAATTGATAAAAAGCCTCTTTTGCGGCTTGGTCATCGCCAAACAGATTTTTCAAAATCGACGGGTTCAGCGGCGCATGTAATTCCGTCGCGACCGCATAATAGAGATCGCGGCAAAGCGAGACGTTCTGCTTCGGCAGGAAAGAGGGCCGCGCATAACTGGCTTCAAGCCAATCTAGAATGGCAAGAGACTGCGTCAAGCGCACCTCGCCTGTGTCGAGCATTGGAACCGTGCCATGCGGATTTTTGACACGATATGCCGCGTCTCGGTGCTCTCCCGTCAAGAGATTGACCGGAACATAGCGATAGTCGACGCCTTTTACGTTCAGTGCGATCCGAACGCGGTAGCTCGTCGACGACCGCCAATAGCCGTGAAGTTTCAAGACGTCGCCTTTGCGTTTTCAGCATTCGCCAACGCATGCAACCAAGCGGCGTGGCGGGGCGCCTTTTTCGTCTCGGACCACTCTTCTAACATTGGGTCTGCAACGCGCTGCAGCTCTGCATATTGCTCGGACGTGCCGATATCTGCGGCCAGTTCGACGCGGTGACCATTGGGGTCAAAGAAATAAATAGATTTGAAAATTCCGTGGTGCGTTGGCCCTAAGACATCGAGTCCCATAGCTTCAAGATGCGCCTTCGCAGAGAGCAATTCATCCAGACTACCAACTTTCATAGCGAGATGTTGCACCCATTCAGGCGTGTTCCGATCTCGGTCCATCTCAGGCTGTTCTGGCAGTTCGAAAAACGCGAGGACATTGCCATTTCCGGCTTCGAGGAAGACATGCATGTAAGGATCATAGGCGCCCGTCGAGGGGACATGATCTTCGGCAAAGGCCTTTGAAAATTTCATCCCGAGCGCATCACGATAAAATTCAACCGTTTGTTTGGCGTCTTTGCAGCGATAGGCAACGTGATGAATACCTGCGAGTTTTGGGGTAGCCATCTATGCGTCCTCCTCAACTTTCAATACGCCGCGTTCGACTTGATCGCGTTCGATACTCTCGAATAGCGCTTTGAAATTACCCTCGCCGAAACCATCTGCATAGTCGCCGACGCGCTGAATAAATTCAAAGAAAACGGGCCCAACGCGCGGCTCTGCGAAAATTTGTAAGAGTAGTCTCGGCGTGCCGCCTTCGGTCGTGCCATCCAACAAGATTCCTCGTGTTTGTAGCGCGTCTACATCCCGGCCATGCCCGGGCAGACGCCCTTCTAACATTTTGTAGTAGGTCTCTGGCGGCGCTGTCATAAAGGGCACGCCTTTATCCTTCAGCTTGTCCCAAGCTGCGATGATGTCATCACAGATCAGGGCGATATGTTGGATTCCTTCGCCATTATATTCGCGCAGGAACTCTTCGATTTGGCCCTTACCGCCCTCACCCTCTTCGTTCAGCGGGATGCGGATTTTTCCATCTGGCGCCGTCAGGGCTTTCGAGGTCAAACCTGTATATTCGCCCTTAATGTCGAAGAAGCGAATTTCTTGGAAATTAAATAGTTTCTCGTAAAATGATGCCCAGTAGGACATGCGACCCGTGTAAACATTGTGCGTCAGGTGGTCGATGCGTTGAAATCCGCACCCTTCTGGAAACTTTTCAACACCGGGCAGAAAGTCGAAATCAATATCATAGATAGAGAGCGTACTGTCATCTGCATCAACGTAGCGATCCACCAGATAAATGATCGAATTACCAATCCCCCGAATGCCAGGAATGCGTAACTCCATCGCGCCCGTCTTCACATCTACGGGTTCCGCGCCTTGTTCTAACAAGTGATCATAAGCCGCCTGTGCGTCATGTACGCGAAAGCCCATACCGCAGGCGGAGGGTCCATGCTCGCGCGCAAAGAACCAAGCCGGACTACGCGGCTCATAGTTCGTAATCAGGTTGATGCCGCCCTGGCGCCAAAGCTCGACATCTTTTGAGCGGTGGCGTGCGACCTTTGTAAAACCCATCGTCTCGAAAACAGGTTCTAAGATGCCCTTTTCTGGCGCTGAAAATTCTACAAATTCAAAACCATCAAGGCCGGCCGGGTTGTCGAAAAGATCTGGCACGTAAGGCTCCTTGTCTAAATTTTGAATAGTTGTAATCACAATCTGTTGCGATTGCAACCAATTTGTGCCAAGAACGAAGTATGCAAAAGCCGACCTCTTCATTAAAACTTGATGCCAGCTGGACTTATAAGCTGACAGTTTTGGCTGACCGCGTGGCGCGAAAATCGGCCAGTGTCGCCTCTGAAATCGGCGGATTGAACCTGAGCCAATGGCGCGTTCTTGCGGCTGTGGCGGACTCGGAAGGCCGCACGTCTAGCCAAGTTGTTGCGCTCACGCCTATGGATAAAGGAATCGTCAGCCGCGCTGTTGCCAGTCTTGTTCAACATGGCTTTCTGCGACGTGAGGCATCCCCAGAAGATGGGCGGAAAGCACATCTTTATATGACGGAAAACGGCCGTACGCTTTACGATGCCATCTGGGGCGAGATGCAAGCTAGTGGCGCGGATGGCGAGGGGATTTTAGATAAGGCCGAAACGCAGAAGTTTCTACAAACGCTCGAGTTTCTGATCGTGGATTTTCCCGAAGGTTAAAGAAACGCGGATTTATGCGGAGACGCTGGATCGGCCAATATCTTATGATCCAAGACCCTGTTCTTCGTCATGGCGAGCTTACCAAACATAAATGACCTCGGATCGTTTACGGCGTCCACGCACACAAGTTTGTTATTTTTAAAACTGAACACCGCGAAGGCTCGGCTGTTAATGTCGCCACGGGTGACCTGATCATCAATGTCCTTCGAGAGGCCGGCAATTTGAAGTTTCACGTCATACTGATCGGACCAAAACCAAGGAACGGTCGAGAGAATAGCAGCGCGCCCTGTTAGGTGCGCCGCGACCATCTTGGCCTGTTCCGTTGTATTGGGCACAGACTCGATTCGCATGGGCTGATCATAAAGTTCGTGGTGACGCGCGGCGACGTCGCCCGCTGCATAGATGTCGGGATCGTTCGTCAGACAATACGAATCTACGACGATCCCGTTCTCGACTTTTAGGGCGGCGTCTTCGGCCAGCTCTACATTTGGAATGACACCAATGCCAATGACGACGAAATCGGCAGAAAATTCCAGGCCTGATTTTGTTAAAACGCGCACACCATCCTCGACCGCAGAGATAGCATTGACCATTTCACCTTCGACAAGGTCGACACCTTCTTCACGATGCAAGCGCCGGAAGAAATCTGACATGATCGGCGTTGTCACACGCTGAAGGATGCGGGGCATCGCCTCGATGACTGTCACCGCTAGCCCCAACTTTCGCAGAGACGCCGCTGTTTCCAAACCGATATATCCACCGCCGATAATGACAGCGCGTTTGCTCGACTGGCTTCGGCGGCGAAGATCATCAACGTCCCCACTATCGCGCAGGTAATAGACCTGCTCCAAATCCGCACCTGGAACAGGTAATTTTCGCACGCGGGCTCCGGTGGCTAGCACAAGCTTGCTATAAGAGATTTGACTGCCATCCGAGAGCGAAATCGTTTTGGTTGCGCGGTCAATCGCATCAGCGCGGACACCCAGCCGTAGCGTAACCTCCGCAGCAGCATAGCTATCCGCGGGGCGGATCAGAATATCGTCAATGGCCTTCTTGCCCGAGAGGAAATCCTTGGACAAAGGCGGACGATGATAGGGCAGATGCGCCTCATCCCCGATCAAGGTAATATCCCCCGCCCAGCCGTTCTGTCGCGCGGAGACAATTAATTGCGCCGCCGTATGGGACGCGCCGATAATGACCAGATGATCTTTCATGCTCATCACCTAGTGGATCAGGCGACGAAATCAACGCAAGCGAAGAAGTCTCTAGAGGCTAAGCCACATCACCGGGGTGAATGTGATCCATATCGTCAAAGACTTGGTTCTCGCCCCCCATCGACCAGATGAATGTGTAAGCAGACGTCCCAGCACCGCAATGCATCGACCAGATCGGCGAGAGCGCGACTTCGCCATCTTTCAGGATCATCGGGCGCATATTGTCTTGCTCGCCCATGAAGTGAAAGACTCGCGCCTCTGGCTCGAGGTCGAAATACATATAGAACTCAGAGCGACGTTTGTGCGTGTGCGGCGGGAAGGTGTTCCAGACATTACCCTCTTCCAAAATCGTGAAGCCCATCACGATTTGGCAGGTCGTCAGAATATCTGGGTGGATCGGTTGAAAAATCACTCGTTTGTTGGAGGTCTTGGTATCCCCCAGCTTGACCATATTCGCCTTTGACTTGGGCACATGGGTCGTCGGGTAGCGTTTATGCGCAGGGTAAGAGACGAAATAGAATTTCGCGGGCGTCTCAGCATCCTTGGAATGGAAGACAATATCGCGACTCTCGCGCCCAATATAAAGGCTGTCCAAGCGGTCCATGGCATAGGTCTCGCCGTCCACCTCGATCGACCCGGCCCCACCGATATTTATGATGCCGACTTCGCGGCGCTGCGCGAAATACTCAGAGGCAAGGTCTTTGAAGACCGGCACGGTCAAAGACTTCGACACGGGCACAGCCGAGCCAATGACGCCGCGATCAATATCGGAATAGGTCAGATGCACGACGTCCGGCTGGAACAGATTGTCGACGACGAAGGTGTCTCGTAGCTCGCTATTCGTCATTGTCTTGTAGCGAACGATGTCCGCGGAGTAACGGATCTCCATCGTTGAGGCGTCAACCTCTGCAGGGGTGTCGACGTCGTGAGACGGGCTGTCGAAATTTGTGTCGGTCATCTCAATTTTCTTTCTCGTTAAGCGCGCGAATAGTTTTTGCAGCCCATAAAGCGAAGGCGTCTTTGGAACTGTCATCCACGGCTTCTTGCTGCCATGCTGCCCCTAAAATATAATTCGGTTCTACCCCAGATTTGAAGACAATATAGTAATCATCGGAGTCCTTGCCGACCCGTTCAACATCCGCTGTCCGGTAGAAAATGGCCATGCCGAGATTATCGTCAGATAGTGTTTGCTGTCCGACTTGGCCAATGACCGACCAGTCACCGCCCGGCGCCTGAAACGACTCCGTTTCAGGATGAATCACAATCCCCGCCACATAAGGCAGGTCGCAATCACCGCTAATTCGCACATCCGTCAGTCGTGAGCCGCCCTTGATGACGTAATCCGCCACAACATCTCCGCCGCAAGCCTCAGATTTCATATGGGTCACGCGCAGGTGCGCCATGTCATTCGTGTCTTCCACGACTTCAGCGATATAGCTCTCCGCGTCTCCGATCTGCGTGGCCGCACCCTCGCGCAACACGCCAAACCCACCCGCGCCGAGGGAATTTCCGACTTTCAGGATGTCCATCCCCCAGTCGGCCATCGCGTGATAATCATCGCCTCGTCCGACAGATGACAAAACAAGCTCTGGCGCGCGTTTGCCGAAAATATCAATGGCATTCCGGCCATCCAGATAGAGGCGGTAGCCGACACGGTCGCTTTCCCAACCCGGCCCTTCATAGGCGACGAGCTTATCACCCTGCTGAAAGCCTTCAGGGGTCTGCAAACGTTGCACGGAACGCCCACCGTCTCGTAAATCCCCAATATCAACGGCCGCCCGATCTTGGGCTGACGACTTCGATGACGCGTCAGATGCGCCTGTACAGGCGGATAGCCCAACCAAGAGAACCCCTGTCGAAAGACAGGTTTTGAGAATGTGATATGTGTGTTTCATTCGCTGACATTAGGTCAAAAAACGCGCAACGACAACAAATCTGTTTGACCAATCTGGTATAGTCTGCGACGTATTTGACCAATTCGACGCAAATGCGCGAGCAGAAGCCGCCAAGGCCAGTCAGGGAAACAGCATCATGCCTAAACCATGTCAGATTTTGAGTGTCGCTGTCTTCGCAGCGCTCGGCCTATCTCTCGCGGGATGTTCAGCACCGTCGTCTGATACTAAAAACGCGACTGCCTCACAGCCAAACAAGGGAGCCTATTCAAGCGCAGAAATTCGCGCGATAACGGATGGCGTCGCAGATTGGCAAATCGAATATTTCGACAGCTTTGACCCCTGGGTACCGACGTTCCAGCAACGCACACGCGATGAGGAAACCGGCTGGATCAAAGGCGCCTTCTATAAAGGTCTCGCCGATTGGGCAGAGGCCACGGATAATGCGGCATATTTCGACTTTCTGAAGGCCAAAGCCGAGTCCGTCAATTACGCTTTTGGGCCGCGCGATTATCACGCGGACGATCATGTCGTTGGGCAGTATTATCTGACGCTCTATGACCGCTATGAAGACCCGAAAATGCTGGCGCCCGCGCGGGAGGTCTATGATCGCATTATCGCCAATCCCTCCACTGTCTCTCTTCTTTTCGAACCAAAGGGCACGGAGGAGGGCTATTACAAAGCCTGCCTGAAACGCTGGTGCTGGGCCGATGCGCTGTTCATGTCGCCGCCCGTGCTGACAAAACTCAGCGCTGTGACGGGCGACCCGAAATACTTGGAATTTTCGGACAAGGAATACTGGGCCACGACAGAATATCTCTTTGACGAAACGGATCAGCTCTTCCTCAGAGATTCACGTTTCTTTGAGACTCGAGAAGAGAATGGCGAGAAGACCTATTGGTCGCGCGGGAATGGTTGGGTGTTTTCCGGACTGGCGGATGTTTTGGACGACCTGCCCACCGACCACCCGTCACGCCCACGCTATGAGGCGCTTTTTACCGACATGGCCGCGGCCTTGATCGACACACAGAATGACAATGGCTTTTGGCCCGTCTCTCTGAAAGCTGGCGAACTCTATCCCGTCCCAGAAAGCTCCGGCACAGCGTTTTTCGTCGCAGGACTCGCTTGGGGTATCCGCACAGGACGCTTGGACGCGGACACATATATGCCCGTCACACTAAAAGGCTGGGACGCTGTGGAAGACGCTGTGCGCCCATCCGGCATGATCGGATATGTCCAACAAGTTGGCTATGCGCCGGACAAAGTCTCCCCAGATGAAACGCAATTTTATGGCGCAGGGGCCGTGCTGATCGCAGGCGCGGAAATGCTCAAACTGGCCGAAGCCGGCAAACTCCCATGAGCTTAAGCCGGAGGTCAACACTCGCAGGACTAGGCGCTCTCGCTGCCCTGCCCGGATGCCAACGTATTGGCGGTGACGGGCCAGTTTCGCTGAAACTGGGCCATACGCTGAACGCAGATCACCCTGTCCATAAGGCGATGGTTTTCATGGGCGAGAAACTACGCGAACTGTCATCTGGACAGCTCGGGTTAGATATTTATCCCAATGGTCAGCTGGGCAGCGAGCGCCAGCTTGTCGAATTGTTACAAATTGGCGCCGTCGCCATGACCAAGGTCAGCACAATTTCGATGGAAGGGTTCAGCCCGTCCATGAAGCTGTTTTCCATCCCCTATCTATTCAATGACTCGGACCATTTATGGCGGGTCCTCAACAGCAACGTTGGGACGGAACTTCTCGACAGTCTGCAAGGCCAGCGCCTGCAAGGGCTAGGCTATTACGACGCTGGTTCGCGCAGTTTTTACATGACGAAAGCGCCCGTACGCACGCCCGCAGATCTGAAAGGTCTAAAGGTCCGCGTATTACCTTCGCGCACTTCGATCGAAATGGTGGAAGCCATGGGCGGTTCCGCCACCCCGATCAGTTTCGGTGAGCTCTATACCGCCTTGCAACAGGGTGTGGTTGATGGCGCTGAGAATAATCCGCCGTCTTATTACCTGTCACGCCATTACGAGACGGCGAAATATTACACATTGGACGAACACACCTCTGTGCCAGATCTCATGATTATGAGCCGCCCTGTCTATAACGCCTTATCAGATCAGCAGCGGGGTTGGGTCCAAACGGCCATGTCGGCATCGGTCATCGAACAACGCAAGCTTTGGGCGGAATCAGAAGCCAAAGCCCTAGAAGCCGTCGCAGCTTCTGGCGTGGAAATCATTCGCCCCGATAAAGCCCCCTTCAGAGCCGCCGTCGCCTCAATCAAGACGGCATTCGAGACGACAGAGCTTGGTCCAATTATTCGCCGTGTAGATGCATTGGGAGCGGTTTCGTGAAATCCATCATTCGCGCCATCGACGCCAGCTTGCGCTGGGCGCTCGTCGCACTGGCCGTCTTGATGGTGCTGACGGTCACCTGGCAGGTCCTGTCGCGTTACGCTCTGCGCGCGCCATCCTCTCTGACTGAGGAAATCGCACGGTTTCAGCTAATCTGGCTCGGGCTGTTGGGCGCGGTCTATACCTTCCGCAATCGGATGCATGTCGGCATTGATATTCTGGTCGGTGAGCTGACGGGCGGGAAACGTGTGGCGGTGGAGATGATCTCTCTGATGGCCTGTCTAGCCTTCGCCGTGCTGATCCTGATTATTGGCGGCGGCAAACTCGTCGCGCTTGTCCATGAATTAGATCAAACCTCAGCCGCACTCGGCGTTCGGATGTCTTATGTTTATTCGATCATCCCGATCAGTGGTGTGCTGTGGGTTCTCTATGGCGTCTATTATATCTTTGATCTGCTGCGCCATGGGCGCCTGCGCTTGCCCAGCGAGATCAATGATGATCCCGAAAATCTACGCCAAGACCCGAAACATGCGGATTATCGCAAGACGTTGCACCTCAATGAAGACGGAGACCTCTAATGCTGATCACCGTTCTTGTTTTACTGGGCGTCTTTTTCATCCTCGTCATGTTGGGTGTGCCGATTGCGGTGTCGATTGCACTAGCGACACTTTCGACGCTGATCCTGACCTTGCCTGCCGACGTAGCCATGACGACTTTGGCGCAGAGGTTAGCCGCAGGGCTGGATAGTTTCACCCTGCTGGCGATCCCATTTTTTGTGATTTCTGGCTATATTATGGGGCGCGGCGGAATCGCGCGACGGCTGATCGAAGCGGCCAAGTCGCTGGTCGGAACTTTACCAGGCGGACTGGCGCTCGTGAATACGATTTCCTGCATGCTCTTCGGATCAATCTCTGGCTCTGCCGTCGCGGCAACATCTGCCATCGGGACGTTTATGATCCCAACGATGGAAGACGAAGGCTATGAGCGGGAATTTTCGACATCGGTCACGATTGCGGGTTCGATCTTGGGGCTTCTAATCCCGCCGTCCAATGTGTTGATCGTCTACGCTGTCGCTGCTGGGTCCGTATCTATCGCAGCGCTATTTATGGCGGGCTATGTACCCGGCCTAATGGCGGGCGCGCTGCTGATGCTGGTCGCGTCGATCTACTCGCACCGGAAAGGCTACCCCCGTTCCGCACGTATTCCTTTTGGCGCAGCTATGCGAAAGCTGGCAGATGCTGCCCCGTCTATCGCCATGGTCTTGATCGTGGTTGGCGGGATTATCGCGGGCATTTTCACAGCAACAGAAGCGTCCGCCATCGCCGTTATTTACGCGCTGGTGCTCTCGCTGATTTACCGCGAGATAAAGATCGCGGACCTACCATCTATTTTGCTAAAATCGATTGAGACAACCGCGATGGTCTTGCTGTTGATTGGTGTCTCAACTGGCATGGCCTGGGTTCTGGCTTATGGGAATATTCCGCAGGCGATCAGTGACGGCATGCTCAGCATTTCGGACAATCCCTTTGTCGTCCTGCTGCTAATCAACTTGATCCTGCTGATCGTGGGCGCATTTTTGGACATCACGCCCGCCATCCTCATCTTCACGCCGATATTCCTGCCCGTCGCGATGGAGCTGGGTATGACGCCGCTACATTTCGGAATCATGCTCGTATTGAACCTCTCCATCGGGCTTTGCACCCCGCCGGTGGGATCGGTGCTTTTCGTGGGCTGTGCCGTAGGCGAAACGACAATCCGACAGCTCGTCCGGCCCATGCTTTTGCTCTATAGTGCGCTGATCGTGGCGCTCTTGCTTGTCACCTATATCCCCGTCCTTAGCGAAGGACTGCCACGCCTGACGGGCCTTATCTAGGACACCAAAATGAATATCGATTTCACTGGAAAGACCGCGCTCGTCACAGGCGCCAGCCGTGGCATTGGCCGCGCCATTGCCGAGAGCCTCGCGGCCAGCGGTGCAACCGTTGCCTGTGTCGCAAGCCGAGAAGCCAACGCAGCAGACACCGTCGCGGCGATCGGGGCAAAAGCTTACGCGTTGGGATGCGATCAATCCGACCCGACCTCCATCGCGGGATGCGTGCAGAGCGCCATCGCACGGTCAGGACGGATTGATATCCTGATCAATAATGCCGGCACGATCCGCCGTGCCCCTGCGCGCGATTACGGCGATGAAGATTGGGACCATGTCATCGAGACGAACCTGTCCGGCGTTTTCCGCTTCTGTCGTGCGGTTGGCGGACACATGCTGGATTCCGGCGGGGGCAAGATCGTGAATATCGCCAGTCTTCTGTCTTTTCAGGGCGGGATTACCGTGCCGGCCTATGCCGCCTCCAAGGGTGGTGTGGCGCAGCTAACAAAAGCGCTGTCGAATGAGTGGGCAGGATCAAATGTGCAGGTCAACGCCATCGCACCCGGCTATATCGCAACGGATAATACGGCAGCCCTTCGCGCGGATCCTGTCCGGAATGAGTCGATCTTGGCCCGCATTCCGGCGGGGCGCTGGGGTCGCCCGGAAGACATCGCAGGAACGGCTGTGTTCCTAAGCTCGCCCGCCTCGGACTATATCAACGGACATGTGTTGACGGTCGATGGTGGCTGGATGGGGCGTTAGCTTTTATCCAATAAAAGCGAATAGCGCGCCCGGTCCGCAGAAACTTTCTGTTTCGCCAGGGCAACCGCCTCAATCTCTGTTGCCTGAAACATCGTGTCGATCACACGCGATAAATGCGTCCGCATGGCCGACCTCGCCGCCGAAGAATCGCCTGCCGCCAAAGCATTATAGATCGCCCAATGCTCATCAATGGATGGCAGGACGCCGGTCTGGCGCACGGTCTCGTACATTGTGTGTGTCAGCTTAGATTTGTCGCGCAGATTCCAGAGGTCTTCAATAATAGCGGCAATCGCAGAATTTCGCGTCGCCCGCGCAATCAGCATATGAAAATCTTTGTCGGCATGTTCACCCGACGTATTTGACGCAGACACCGATGCTTCATTTTCCGCAATCATACGACGGATGATCGCTTCCAATTCCGCCAGCTCATCTGGATTGATTTGGGTCGCGGCCAAGGCCGCAGCTTCGCCTTCAATTAACAGGCGCGCTTCCGTCAACTCAAACGGTCCAACATCCATATCAAGCGAGCCGCCGGCCTGTTTCTGAGTGGGTAAAGTGACATAGACACCGGAGCCCTTGCGCACAGACACGCGGCCCGCAATTTCAAGCGCGATTACGGCCTCCCGGATCGTTGGGCGACTGACGTTGTATCGCGCAGCAAGATCACGTTCTGCTGGCAGTCGATCACCCGGCTGAAAACCTTCGGATGCAATAAACCGCAAAAGGTCGTCAGCCACGCTTTTATAGAGTCTTTGTGTTCCCATAAGTGCGCATAGCTTATAAACTTTTCCGGCGAAACAAATATGACCAATTTTGAAACTTACATGAGTATTGGCTTGTCCAATTCAGAGCGCTGCGCCATAACATTGGGGGACGCCGGGAATTGACTTTCGGCCGCATAAAGAGAGTAACTCCGCAGATATGTCATCCGCCTCACCGCTTCATCCTGACCGCTTATTTCCCGCAAACCCCACGGTGCGCGACCTGGCACGTGATCTATACGCTGAGATCGCAGAGATGCCGATCATCAGCCCGCATGGACATACAGACCCCAGCTGGTTTGCCGAAAACGCGCCTTTTCCAAATCCGACAGAATTGCTGATTATACCAGACCATTACGTTTTGCGTATGCTCTACAGCCAAGGCGTGTCGATGGAGTCTTTGGGCGTTCGGCCTCGGGATGGGCGCGATTATGAGCGAGACCCACGCAAAGTCTGGCAAACCTTTGCGGCACATTTTCACCTCTTCGCTGGTACGCCGTCACGAATTTGGTGGGACCATGTTTTAGGCGAGGTTTTTAACGCACCCTACCCCCTGTCCCCCGACAATGCAGATGCCGCCTATGACATCGTCGACGCCGCCCTGAAGACAGACGCATTCAAGCCTCGCGCGTTGTTAGATCGGTTCAACATTGCCTTGATCGCGACAACGGAAGGCGCGCTCGATGATCTGACCCATCACCGCGCCCTTGTTGGGACGGGGTATGAGACGCGCGTCATCACAACCTTTCGCCCTGATGATGTCATAGATGCGGATAAGCCTGAATTTGCTGAAAACATCGCCAAGCTCGGCGCGCTCACGCAACAGGATACATCTGATTGGGCTGGCTATTTAGAAGCATTGCGCATTCGCCGTCGCTATTTCCGAGAGGTTGGACGCGCCACGGCGACAGACCATGGCCACCCCAGCGCCCGCACGGCGGACCTCTCGCCTCAGGCTTGCCAAGCGCTTCTAACGGCCTGCCTCGACGGTACAGCCAGCGCAGAAGACACGGACCTTTTCCGCGCGCAAATGCTCACGGAAATGGCGGGCATGAGCCTAGAGGATGGGATGACGATGCAAATCCATCCTGGGTCTTGTCGCAATCATAATCCAGAGCTTTATGCGAGCTTTGGAGCGGACAAGGGTGCAGATATTCCGCTGGTGGCAGAATATACGCAAAACCTTCAGCCGCTTTTGGCAAAATATGGCAATCACGCAGACCTCAATATCATCCTCTTTACGTTGGACGAGAGCGTTTATTCGCGAGAGCTGGCTACCTTAGCCGGGCATTATCCCGCGCTCACACTCGGGCCGCCGTGGTGGTTCCATGATAGTCCGAACGGCATGATGCGCTTTCGCGATCAAGTCACAGAGACGGCGGGGTTTTATAATACGGCGGGGTTCAATGACGATACGCGCGCCTTTCTCTCCATTCCTGCGCGGCACGATGTGGCGCGGCGGATGGATGCTGTCTTCCTCGCCGGGCTTGTCGCGGAACATCGCATCACGCGCGAGGACGCCTCTATCATCGCCAAAGCCCTCACGACGGGGCTGGCAAGCCAAGCCTATAAGTTAGAGGGTCTTTTAAACGACGCATCCGCCAAAGCGCGCGTCGCGTGACCCGGCTTTCTGCCCATACGCTCGACCAAGCCAAGGTTTCAGGTCCAGCCTATGACCGTGAGGCGCTCGGAATTGGGATCGTACATTTCGGACCCGGCGCGTTCACCCGTGCGCATCAAGCCGTCTTTACAGATGATGCCATTGCCCGCTCTGGGGGTGATTGGGGGATTTGCGCGGTCTCTCTCAACAGTGCGCGTGCTAAAACATCGCTTGGCCCACAGGACGGGCTCTACACGCTCGCCATCCGCGATCAGGTTCCATCCTTTCGCATCATTGGCGCAATTAAACAGGTTCTGTTTGCGGGCGAGGACGCTGTTGAAATCTTGGCGACGCTTTGCGTCGTGACCACAAGCTTCATCACATTGACGATCACGGAAAAAGGCTACGCTTTGGATGGGTCCGGAAAGCTCGATCCGGACAATCCGATGATCGCAGCAGACATAGCCAATCCCGACAGGCCGACCTCTGCCATAGGTTATATCGTCCAAGCCACGGCGCGACGCCGCCAACGGGGCTTGAACCCTCTCACCGTGATGTCCTGCGATAACCTGCCCAGCAATGGCGACCGCCTGCGCGTTGCCTGCGCCGATCTGGCCACGCTAATGGGACAGGACGGTCTGTCCAAATATATCCGCGAGGCGATGCGCTTTCCCAACACCATGGTCGATAGCATCACGCCCGCCACGGATGACGGTGTCCTTGAAGCCGTCGAGAATGCTGTCGGACTTCGGGATGAAGCCGCCGTCCAGCGTGAAGCTTTTGCGCAATGGGTCATCGAAGACACCCTCCCCGCAGATCGTCCCGACTGGGCCAGCGCGGGTGCGATCATCACGCCAGATGTCCATGGATATGAGAATACCAAATTAGGTATCCTCAACGGCGCCCATTCGACACTCACCTATCTTGGGCTTTTGGCAGGCCATGCGTCCGTTGGTGAAGCGGTTGCCGATCCGGTGCTGCGCAAATTCGCTGATCAGTTAATTCGCCAGGAAACCATTCCATCGATCAACGCGCCAGAGGGCCTGTCACTAACGGGCTATTGGGAGGCGACATTGGCGCGTTTCGACAATCCGCATATCGTGCATAAGCTGGAACAAATCAGCCATGATGGCTCGCAAAAAATCCCGGCGCGAATCCTACCTGTCATTTTACATCATGGCGAAAGTGCGCGGCGCGCCTGTTTCGTTGTTGCAGCGTGGGTCGAATGGACGCGCCAACGCCGCAGAACAGATCAGCCCCCAACAGACGGATGGCTATCGGCCAATGCGTCGAGCCTACCCGATCTCGATCTTTCAGCTACAGCCTATGCGCATGAGATGCTGACCTTAAAAGCCATTTTCCCGGCGAACCTCCCACACGACCTTATCACCAACTTTGCGGACACCATTTCCACTCATGGTGTCCTGAACGCCATTTCCAAAATTTAGACTGAGATAGAAGTTTCGATATGAAAATTACAAACATCAGAACCATTGTCACATGCCCCGATCGGAATTTCGTAACAGTCAAAATCGAAACGGATGAGGGCATTTACGGGATCGGCGACGCGACCCTGAACGGGCGTGAATTAGCTGTTGTCTCCTATCTCGACGACCACATCGCGCCGAGTCTGATCGGGAAAGACGCCGGACGGATCGAGGATATTTGGCAGTATCTCTATCGCGGCTGTTACTGGCGGCGCGGCGCGGTCACGATGACCGCGATTGCAGCGATTGATACGGCCCTGTGGGACATCAAAGCCAAGGCTGCAAATATGCCGCTTTACCAGCTGCTGGGCGGGAAATCGCGCGACGGGATTATGGTCTATGGCCACGCCAATGGTGGCGACATTGCCGAGACATTGGACGAGGTCGGGAAATATCTCGATATGGGCTATAAAGCCGTCCGCGCCCAAACCGGTATTCCGGGTTTGTCGTCCACCTACGGCGTGTCCAAAGACAAAATGTATTACGAGCCTGCGGACGGAAACCTGCCGACGGAGAACATCTGGTCGACGTCGAAATATATCAATCACATCCCCAAACTCTTCGATCAGGTCCGCAGCAAATATGGCATGGACTTTCACCTGCTACATGACGCGCATCATCGCCTGACCCCACAAGAAGCGGCCAAGGTCGGCAAGAGCTTGGAAGAGTTTAATCTGTTCTGGTTGGAAGACGCCGTGCCAGCAGAAAATCAAGAAGCCTTCCGGATGATCCGGCAGCACACGACAACGCCACTGGCCGTCGGCGAAGTGTTTAATTCCATCTGGGACTGCAAAACGCTTATTGAAGAAGGGCTGATTGATTACATTCGCAGCACGGTCGTCCATGCGGGTGGCATCTCGCATTTGAAAAAGATTTTCGAATTCGCCGCCATGCATCATGTCCGCTCTGGCTCTCATGGCGCGACCGATCTCTCTCCCGTTTGCATGGGCGCAGCGCTGCATCTGGACACGGCGATTTATAATTTTGGCGCGCAAGAATATATGCGCCACACGGAAAAGACAGATGAGGTCTTCCCCCACGCCTATAAGTTCAAGGACGGGCTGCTCTATCCCGGCGAAGTCCCGGGCCATGGGGTAGACATCGACGAAGAGCTGGCAGCGAAATATCCGTATCAACGCGCCTATCTGCCTGTGAACCGGCTCGAAGACGGCTCTATGTTCAACTGGTGATCCGACTTAATTAATTATCCCGAGAGGAATTAATTTATGACGCATTTGAAATTTCTTCTGACAACATCGCTCACAGGTTTGGGCCTCACGCTCGGCGCTTGCCAGGGCGCAGCATCACCGTCGAGCGAAACAGCGGAACTGTCCGCTTATGCAGAGACAATAGTCGCCGTCACATCGGATCGACAGAAAATTTCAAAAGGCTGGCAATATCTGGAAAATGCGACGAATGACGTTGGCGCAGCCTTCGGGATGTCAGCATGGGAACCTGTCGATCTGCCCCATACGTGGAACGCGGATGATACAACAGATATTGTGACAGGATATCGTCGCGACGGATCATGGTATCGCAAGCAACTCGACCTCACACCCAAAGACAACCAGCGCCATTTCCTGCACTTCGAGGCAGCTCAGATGCGCGCGGATGTTTTCGTCAATGGCGATAAGGCCGGCGATCATATTGGTGGCTATACGGGCTTTGACATTGAGATTACCGATCAGGTTAAAGCCGGCGCGAATGACATTTTGGTCCGCGTCGATAACGGCGTCGATTTCGACATCGTCCCAAGCCAGAAGGCCGACTTCTTTCAATATGGCGGGCTGACACGGGATGTCTTTATCGAGACGCGACCAGAAGTTTTCGTCGAGCAAGTTCGCATCAATACGGACGTCAATGCCGAGCGCGCGATTATCTCGCTAAACCCGATCATGGATGGCGGAGAAGCCGAGACTTTCGAGTTCATCCTTTACGGCCCTAACGGTGATGTAGTCCCTGCAAAACCTTCTGGTGAGTTTGAGCTCGCGATCGATCAACCGCAGCTTTGGTCACCAGATACGCCCAATCTCTACAGCCTCATAACTAAAGCGCTGGGTAATGACGGCACAGTCATCGACACGCGCGAAGAAACCTTCGGCCTGCGTTGGTTTGAATTTAAAGAAAACGGCCCGTTCTTCCTAAACGGCGAGAGGCTACTTCTGCGCGGCACGCATTTGCATGAAGGTTTCGCGGGAGTCGGTTCGGCCATGTCTGATGAACAACGCATCGCGGATATGGAAGCCATCAAAGAAATGGGCGCGAATTTCGTCCGCCTCGGTCATTATTCCCATGACCCTGTCATCTATGACGCAGCCGACCGTTTGGGCATTATCCTTTATGATGAAGTGCCGTGGAATCGTGGCGGAGTCGGGGGCGAACAATGGCGCGAGAACACGCAAGAAATGACGCGCTCCATGATTGCACAGAATTATAATCGCGCGTCTATCTTCCTGTGGTCGCTAGGCAATGAGATGTATTGGTTGCCCGACGCCGAAGGTGGCGGCGACAAAACCCGCGTCGCGGAAGAACTTCAACTGCTTCACAATATCGCCAAGGAGATGGACCCCGGGCGCCTAACCACGATCCGTAAATTCCCGGAAGGCGCCGACATTATCGATGTCTACTCCCCCTCCATCTGGGCGGGTTGGTATGGCGGCGGCTATGTCCAATATGAGGAAGCAATCAAGGCGGCCCGCGCTGAGCATCCTTACCTTCTGCATATGGAATATGGCGGCAGTTCCCATGTCGGCCGCTTTCTAGACAAACCTTTCGGCCCTTATGGCACGGCTGACCCTGAGAAACTCGGCTCCGTCGAAGAAGCCGTCAACCAGACGGGCGTGACGTCTGTCGCCAAATCCAAAGTTTGGGATATGTCCTACATGATCGATCTGTTTGATTGGTATTTGCGTATCTCTGAGACTGATCCAAATTTCGCCGGCAGCGCGCAATGGGCGTTCAAGGATTTCGGCACACCCATCCGTCCCGAAAACCCTCTGCCCTTCGTCAACATGAAAGGCCTCGTCCAACGCGACGGCGTGAAAAAGGACGTCTATCACGTCTTTGCCAGCTATTGGAAAAAGGACCCGACCTGCTGGATCGAGAGTCCGAATTGGAATTACCGCACGGGCGATGCGGAAAAGACGATTAGCGTCTTTTGCAACACCGACAGCGCAGAGCTTTCGTTGAACGGCCAAGCGTTGGGACGCAAGGATCGCGACATCAGCACATACCCAGCGTCCGGTTTGACATGGGATGTCACGCTGCGCGACGGTGAAAACACACTGTCCGTTGCGGGCTATGACAAAGACGGCGCGACTGTCGCAAGCCATGCCTATGACCTAACCTATGAACCGCGCAAACATGGCAAGATGGTCGATATTGTCTTGACGACTAAGCCGAATGACGATGGCTCCGTAACCGTCTTTGCAGAAGCGCAGGATAGAAACGGCCTGCGCGTCGTGGATATGAATGATCGCGGATATTTCACCATTGATGGCGGCGGGACTTTCCTGAAACATCAGGGCACGCCCACCGGCAGCCAAGTCCGTGAATTCGCTAATGGGACGGCCTCGATCATTCTCTATCCGGGCGAGACGGAAAGTGATGTGAATATTCAGACCCAAGATTATCGCGGCTTTTATATCAAGGTCCCAGCGAAGTGAATGACCTGCGCCAGCAGTTATCTTGGGGCTGCGTGTCCCTTGCGATGCTGACGCTCAGCGCTTGTACCGCTGCAGAAACGCTTGAGACACAAACGGCAAAACTTGCCGCTAAAGCGACAGCCATCCCTGCGGCCCTGACGGATGATGCTGTCTATGTGCCGGACTTTTCCTATGCCGGATATCGTAATGGAGATCGCAACCTGCCCGTACCCACCGGGACAATCTTTGATGTCACCGATTACGGCGCCATTGCGGATGACGGTCTGGACGACACAAAGGCCGTAGAAGCGGCGCTGGTCGCAGCGCGTGCAAAGGTCGGCATGGTCACCGTTCGCTTTCCGGCGGGGCGGTTTATTCTCTCGGATATCCTTTATCTCAACCGCAGCGATCTGTTCTTTACTGGCGATGCAGCAGGTAGAACGACGCTCTATTTCCCCTTCCCGCTGTCAACTCTAAAGACCCCTCCTGCATTTAAAGAATTGGACGAATATTTGCTGGAATTCGACAAGCGGCAGCGGGAGGCGGACAATAATGTTGATATGCCTTTTTCGCTCTACGCTTGGAGTGGCGGCTATATCTGGGCCCAACCTGATGGCCATCGCGGCAAAGCCTATCTGGAAAGATATGACGACTTCCCCGCCCCCGTCAGCGCCATCACAGACGGTACGCGCGACAGCACACAAATCACAGTTGCGGACGCCAGAGCTGTCTAAGTCGGCGATATCTACCGGATCGAGTTCTACAATCGACTGGGTGAAAATGGACCTCTACTCGACGCCATGTATGGCGACCGTGCGCGATTCAAAAAGCTCGGGAGTCATCACTAGAATTTCTCCGCGCGGGCTCTGGTTACACAAACCGCACGTGTTTTGGAAAAATCCGGCAACCAGCTGACCTTGTCGACGCCTTTGATGCTGGACGCTGATCCCGATTACGAGCCCTCGCTCGTGCCGTGGGACCTTCGTCTGGAAAATGTCCACATCCTGAATTTCGATATCGAATTTCCAAATGGCATTCGCATGCCTCATCATGTCGAGGATGGTTTTAACGCGATCTATCTTATGGGGCTCTATGATAGCACCGTGCGAAATGTGAGCGTGACCAATGCGGATAGTGGGATCATCACTGACGACATTGGCAATGTCACAATTCAAGACATCACGACCCGCGGCGACCACCGCGCGCATTACACCGTCCATATGGGCAGCGTAAATAATGTGCTGGCAGAACGGATCCGTGTCGAAAACGACGCCGAGCACCCGCTGTCATTTAACACCTATGCTGTGCGCAGCGTTTACCGCGACAGCGATGTCGTGGGGCGGGCTTTGCTGGATCAGCATAGCGGCGCGAACCACCAGAACCTGTTTGACAACATTCGCGTAACCCTTCGACCCGAGGCCGAGCAATCCGAAATCATTTTTTTTGACGGCGGCGGGGCCGGCTATTGGAAGCCCTCTCACGGGCGCTACTCGACGTTTCACAACATTCACGTCAATGTCGAAGGCGGACCCGATGGTCCGATCACCCTGACCGGACCACAGGACGGTGTCGAAACCCGTTTGCTACATATTTACGGCAATCGAGAATTGGCACTTGACTATGGCCCAGACCCTTATGTTGAAGGGCTGAATATACGGCCTGCTTTTCCATCACTTTATGACTGGCAGCGCGATCAGCGTTGGACGGATTAGCTTTGCAATATCGTGGGTTTCTGCTGTCGTGCACGACTGCAGTTATGCTCGGATGTACGCCGCCCGCGACACAGCCCTTACAGGACAATCTGCTGAGCCCAAGCTTTACCTGCAACGCAGCGACCTTTCTTGAGCTCGAAAGCACGCGTGTGATCGCACAAGCGGATGTTTATCTGAAGGCTGAGCCCCGCACGGTCACGGCTGACCGATCGCCGCGCACAGAAGGCGGGCCCAACGACTTTTATTCCGAAGGCGATTATTGGTGGCCCGTTCCGGGTCAGCCAGATGCTTCCTATGAGCGGCGGGACGGGCAGAGCAATCCTGACAATTTCATCGCCCACCGACAGTCGATGATCCGCTTGTCAGAGATCACGGCCAGCCTCGCCGCTGCTTGGCAATTAACGGGAGAGGCGCAGTATGCAGAAGCCGCAAATCCACATTTTCGAGCCTGGTTTATCGATCCCGAGACACGGATGAACCCCTCGCTCCTCTACGCGCAAGCGATCAAGGGGAGACATAGCGGTCGGTCAATCGGCCTCATCGATACGTTGCACTTGGTTGAGGTTGCGCGAGCCGCCAAGGTTTTAGGTGAAGCAGGACAAATTCCTGCAGAAGAGTTTGTTGTAATAAAAGCGTGGTTTTCCACCTTTGCAACGTGGATGAATACGCATCCTTATGGGATCAAGGAACGAGACTGGCACAACAACCACGCCATCGCTTGGGGGTTACAAGTTGCGGCTTTCTCTGATCTGACAGGCGATGTAGCACTGGCCGAGCTTGTGCGGACACGGTTCAAAACGGTTTATATTGCGAAACAGATGCGGATTGATGGCGCGTTTCCAGACGAACTATCTCGAACAAAACCTTATGGCTATTCACTCTTCGTATTGGATTTGTTGGGAGGCATAGCCCAGATTCTCTCGACCCCAGAAGATAATCTTTGGACATTTCAGACGGCGGATGGACGCGGCTTAGAAAAAGCGATCGACTTTATGTACCGCTATGTCGAGGATAAATCGCGTTGGCCGCTGGGCCAAGACATCGCCTATTGGGAAGCGTGGCCCATGCGCCATCCTGCCTATGTTTTCGCAGGGAATGCTCTGGGGAACTGTGCGTTCAGCGATCTCGTCAGAGATTTCCCGACGGATAGCGATGTATATGAAGTTACGCGAAACTTTCCTATTCGCTACCCTAGCCTTTGGCTAAGCGAACCCTAGAAACACTATTTTTTGCGATGCAGATTTTTTAATTCAAAGAACGTCGCTTGAACGTAATCGTCGGCTTCGCCTGAATTGTTCTGATTATAAACGCCCGCTTTGAAATACATATATTCGTCGCGCACGTCATATCCGCTGTCCGTCATATCAACGCGTTTCCGCGCGACAGGTTTTCCCTTGCGGAGGATGGTGACTTCGAGCTGATTGCCAGCAGCAACTATACTGTATCCAAAGCGCTCACCGAGCGGTATCCCGTCGACTGGGTCTGGCGCATTATTCGCCCGGTCCCCGAGCAAGGGAATGATTAGGTCTTTCGGCTCGCCTTTAATCTCATGCGCAAAATAGAGAGTCCCATTCACATGGTGCGGGAGTTTTCGGTAATAGATCCGGACGGGTTCATCATCCTTGGCGTGGATTTGGCCGATAATCACACGCCCTATCTGGCTACGGTCGCCTGTGGTCGTCACATGATCGATACGAAGTTCTGCGTGTAATTCGCCGTCGATGGCGCCGACTTTCTCTCGTGTGCGTTTTGGCGCGCTCGATAGGACCCAATTATTTGGGCTTAGGCCCGTCGTGCTATGTTTCGTATTTCCGCGCCGTAGCATTTCGCGCAGTTCAGTCCGGACATATTTTGTATTCTTCGACGTGGTGGAACCCCGCACAGGCGAGCGAAAACTAATCCCGCCGTCGTCGCTGTAAAAGAAAAAGCGCGGATCGGTCCAGCCATTGGCCAGTTTCGTCTCGCTTATCCGGTCGGATTGACCGTCACCATCTTCGTCGACGGGTAAGCCAAGATACCAGTCTTCAAGCTCAAAGGGCGCATCCTCATTCTCGGCCGCAGCAGATCCAGAGCCCAAAGACAAAAAGACCGCCAAACCCAAGAGCCCGGCGGTCGAAATAGCAAATCGTTTAATCACGTTTTAGAAGCGACCACGCAACCCGACGAACACGCGTGGACCGTAATCATTCACTTCATATTGATCGTCATTTACGAAAGCGAATTGCCGCTTAGGCTCGCTTCCAATGTTGATGATCTCAGCGCTGAGACGGAAATTGTCGGTCACGTTATAGGATGCACGCGCTTCCCAAACGCCAACATCACCGACGTAGCGAAGACGTGTACCATCAGAGATAAACGGCTGGAAATACTCGTCACGATATTTGTAGTTCACCTGTAGATCCAAGTCACCGATACCGTAATACACTTGTGCCGATACCGTGTTTTTGGACAGACCCGGAAGACCACCCGGCGCAATAATGCCGCTATTCGTCTGTGTCCGTGAACCGTCCAGATTACGAATGAATGCGTCACCATAACGGCTGTCTTCAAACTCGAAGTTCGAGTCGGCATAGTTATAGGACAATTTCGCACCCAGACCGCTCAACAGGCCTGGCAGATAGGTGAAGCCGTGGGAAGCTGTCAGCTCGATACCGAACAACTCAGAGTTCTTATCGCTGGTTTGCTGAACAGAGACAGCCCGTGTGACGTCTGTGCCATTGATGTTGAAGATTTCGTTCTGACGTACGTTCTCAAAACCACCTTGGAACTGCTTGTAGTAGCCGCCAACAGCTAGGATCGTATCCTCATTCGGATACCATTCAAAGCTGGCGTCATAGTTCCAAGACATCAACGGATCGAGCTCGGGGTTACCATCTGCGATAGGCGTACCAATCAGCTGCTCGATCGTTGTCGGATCTTCATCATCATTATTGGCCTGAACAATGCGTCGGCCAAAACCCATATCGGCAGGGTCGGCCCGCGACATCGCGCGGAAGACGCCCAGACGTACCAGCTTGTTCGGGGCAACTTCGACAATCGCCGTCGCACTTGGCAAGATACGCGTGTATTGGTTTTCGGCTGTTACAGCTTCCAAGTCACCGAAGGAAAGCGAGAGCTCTCCGCTATCGGCTTCATTGACGATCAGGGACGAACGGAAGCCGCGCGCTTCAACACTAGTCTGAACAACGCGTGCGCCGACATTACCCGAAATTGGGACGGAATCGTCGAGCATCGTGTCGTAATCCGCCATCAGGTAGAAGGACGATGTCCGCTCCTGCACATCAATCGTCCGTGAGCTATCCCGCACCAAATTAGGCGCTGTAGTCGAGAACGCGTTCAAGGCTTCATCAAACGTATTTTCGTCCGCATCTGGGTTGGTCAGGAAGCTGTTGATTTGCGCGAGCAAGCCATTCAGCGACGTGACGGCCGTATCGGCAACACAAGACGCGTCAAATGTCGCGTAAGAGTTCGTGGCACTGAGGACTGTTCCATCATCATCGATGTTCGTCACCAGATTGCCGCTGCGCACACTGCTGAGGAAATCAGTCTCAGGGAATGGGCTGAAACAGGCCTCATTCGTCGACGCAATAATACCGACCAAATCGGACTGGAACGTGGCAAACTCTGGCGTGTCATAGAGATCATCATCGCGATCGTCGATGACTTCTTGGTTGTTGACTGTCAGTTCGCCATCATTTTCGATCTCGAACGAGAAGCGACCTGTATTGGCGAGAAGCGGATTACCTGTATCCACACCACCGGGAAGTTCCAGATAGTCCTGATCAGAGTAGCGCACACCGGCTTTCAGGTTTGTGAAGAAACCCTCTTCCAGCTCATAATCAACATCAAAGCGACCCGCATTGATTGTGTTGTCACGGAAGACATCATTGTCGACACGTACACGCAGGCGATCAACGTAATTGGACGGATCATTGACGTCGAATTCATTGTCATAAAGCGTGAATAGTGGCGCGATACCGTTACGGCGATCAAACTCGATCACAGGCGAAGTGTCGGATTGGATACGGAATTCAATCGCACGTTCTGTCCGCTCTGTATTGGAGTGTGCGATATCCGCAGAGAGGTTCAGACGATCCGTGACATTATAGCTGACATTCGCACCCGCAGCTGTGTACTTCTCAACACGGCGGAAGTCTCCCCCGCCAATCTCGATATTGCCATCCGTGATGGACCGCAGAATGCCACCTTGTGGTGTCAGAACGAGGCTATCGAAAGTTGTCGTCGTGCCATCCGGGCCAACGTTCAGCGATGTATCATTGCGGCGACCGCCGTTAAAGACGAGGTCATTCCGAATTTCAGCCTGAACGCGTTCTGAGTACTGGCCGTCAAAGTTGACTTCCAGTTTATCGCTTGGCTCCCACTGGATCGCAGCGAAGATCGCATCACGCTCCTCACGCGCATCATTCTGGCGGAAAGCGCGCTGTGACGGTGCAAAGGCAAAAGGCGTACCGGCATCTACACCGAGACCGGTATCTAGCAAGCGCGTATCGACACCCTCGCGGTCAGAGCCCCGAGTGTCGAGGTTTTCAGAGTTCCGGCGATCGTTGAAATCATCGCAATCATCAT
>CAYPWW010000005.1:61521-68787 GCA_964414555.1 uncultured Algimonas sp. | reverse complement strand
CTGCTATGTCACGCCCAAGGAACATCTGGGCCTGCCGGACCGTGACGACGTGAAAGTCGGCGTGATCACTTATAAGCTCGCGGCCCACGCTGCCGACCTCGCCAAAGGCCATCCGGCCGCGCAAATCCGCGATGATGCGCTCTCGCGCGCGCGGTTTGAGTTCCGCTGGGAAGATCAGTTCAACCTGTCCCTCGACCCCGAAACGGCCCGCGATTACCACGACCAGACCCTCCCGAAAGACGCGCATAAAACCGCGCATTTCTGCTCTATGTGTGGCCCGAAGTTCTGCTCCATGGAGATCACGCGCGAAGTCCGCGAATATGCAGAAGGCCTCAGCGACAATGAACGCGCCGCGCTCTATCCGGTTGAGGCGAAAGCGGGCATGGACGAAATGAGTGAGAAGTTCAAAAAACTGGGTGGAGAGATTTACCTGAAAAGCTGAGGCGTTATACCCTCTCTCAATGTGTTAACTTAGGCCGAGATCGGCCGCTGGAGTATAAAATGGAAGAAGTCCAAGTAACCGAAGCCGCCAAGGTCGACCTTGTCGGCGATGCGAAAGATGCCGCCGCGTTTTTCTCGCCGGAAAATCTCATGGAATTGGCGCAGACGGCCATTCCCTATGTCGTGCAAGGCATCATTGCGCTGCTGATCCTTTGGATTGGCTTTAAGGTTGCGCGCTGGTTAGGCCGCCTCACAGAGAAGAACGTCGGGAAAGCGCCAAATATCGATAGCACTTTGGCAAAATTCGTCGGCTCTATGGTTAAATATGCGGTTATGGCGATGGTTGCCATCGCGGCAATCGGACAGCTTGGCGTGCAAACAGCCAGCCTCGTCGCTATCTTTGCGTCTGCGGGTTTGGCCATTGGTTTGGCTTTGCAAGGCACGCTCTCAAACATTGCCGCTGGTGTTATGTTGATGTTGTTCCGTCCATTCAAAATCGGTGACTATGTCAAAGTGGCTGGTGAAGAAGGTGTTGTCTCAAACATTGGATTGTTCACGACAGAGATTGCCACCGTCGACAATATTCACGTGATTATCGGAAACGGTGATGTCTTTGGCACAACGATCCAGAACCTCACATCCAAAGGTACGCGCCGCGTCGATAATGACTTTGGCATTGATTATGAGGATGACATCGAAAAAGCGATGGGCATCATCAAAGCAACGGCAGCGGCACATCCAAATGTCCATGCAGACCCAGCGCCTTGGGCAAAAGTTGTCGGATTAGGCGAAAGCTCGGTCGATATCCAAAGCCGTGTCTGGACGGACTCAGAGCATTATTGGGATGTCATGTTCGACCTGAACAAGGCTGTGAAAGAAGCCTTTGATAAGGGCGGGATCACCATTCCATACCCAATCAGTGTGGAATTGGACAAGAAGTAGTCCTCACTCCGAAACGCAAATTACAGCCCGCCTCTGGCGGGCTTTTTTTATGGAAAGCGCTAACCTCGACGTTCTGGCGAACCGAGTTCTTCTTTCTTCTTCGCTTTCCAGTAATCGCGGCGGCAGCGTTGTCCCATCCGAACGAGGAGTTCGTAGTTCGAGCTCTGCGCGGCTTTCGCTTCGATCTCTAGCTGTTTGCCGCGGAATGCGACGACACCACCAACTTCGACGGGCAAGTTTGCATCTGTGGCATCGACCATGGTTAGGTCCATGGACACGCGGCCGACGATGTTGACTTGTTCATCGTGGAGGACCGCTGTGCCGCGATTGCTGGCCGCGACGGGCACGCCGTCGGCATAACCCGCGCCCACGACTGCGACGCGCATATCGCGCGGGGCCACATAGGTCGCGTCATAGCCGAGGCTCTCGCCCGCTTGGATGTAACGAACTTGCAAGATCGGCGCGAGGAGGGTGGCCACGGGCTGGCTCACTTCCTGCATCGGACGGTTCGTCGCAATGCCGCCGTAAAGCCCGATGCCGGGCCGGACCATTTGGAAGTGATAGGGCTTGCCCAGATATATGCCGCCCGTGTTGGCGAGGCTCAACGGGGTGAGGGGGAGTTGCGCTGCTGCTTTGCGAAAGCGCTTGAGCTGCAAAGCGTTCATGGGATTGGACGCATCAGAGGCGCAGGCCAGATGGCTCATGACCCATTCAGGGTTCAGAGCTTTCCACAGAGACTTGTCGCGGCCCAACGTAATGGCGTCTTCCAGTGAGAGGCCCAAACGGTTCATGCCGGTGTCGATATGGATCGCGGTATAGGGCGGCTCTTTCACTTCGCGTGCGACCGACGCCCAGAACTGCGCTTGTTCGAGGCTGTTAATGACGGGCTTCAACTTTGCGCCAAGCAGCACCCCCCGATCTCGTGGGGCAGGGCCGTTCAGCACGTAAATCGCCGCATTGGGTCCCACGCCGTCGCGCAGAATTTTGCCCTCGCCCGCTGTTGCGACGAAAAAGATACGGCATCCTGCACCGTAAAGCGCTTTGCCGACGGGCACTGCGCCGAGGCCGTAAGCATCAGCTTTGACGGATGCGCCGATCTTGGCTGCGCCGACTTTGTTTTTCAGCGCTTCATAATTCGCGCGGATCTGCGCGAGGTCGATGCGAAGCGTGGGACGGGTGGAATAGGAAGGTTGGGACATGATCGCGGGGCTAAACCATCCAGCGCAATGTGGGAACCGCGAAAGCGCAGGCGAAATTTTCGTCAAGCTCAGGAATATGTGCTATGTGGAGGGTATGAAGCTTCAAACCCTCCTCGTGATATCCGCGTTTCTGACCATCAGCTGCGCGAGCACGAATATCGATCGAGAGGCCGAACGTCTCGCGCGATTTGCGGACGATCCCCGTTTCGGCGCGGAAGTGAACAGCGTGTGCTTTAAGGGCGCGATTCAGGATTTTCGTGAAAACAGACGTGATAGCGTGATCGTCCGACGCGGGGTGAGTGAGGATTACGTCTTCTTTGTTGATCAATGCCGCGATCTTGAGGACGCTAATGCTCTAGCTTTTCAGTCTTCGCAAAGCTGCGTCAGACCGTTTGATCGATTGACCGTCTTTCAACAAGGGATTGGCGGCTTGGCTCGCGATGTTTCGCCCAATGTCTGTCGGATCGAAGGGATTTATAAGTGGGATGAAGCGGCCAGCTCAGACGAAAACGCACTCACGAAACCGTGACCATATAGGCCCTTGGTGTTCAGTTCCCGTTCAACGCGTCTCGCCTAGACATGTTCTTGCGTGCGTCGCTTGTGACGTCAAATCACTCGGGTCTCTCTCCCCGACGGCCATTCGGATCGCCTGGCACGGCGATCCACCCGGACCAGGATTAACGCAGCAGGACCGCGACTGTCCGGGCTTTCTCTCTCTTGCCCGGACAGTTCGGTCCTGTCTTATTTCGTCAATCGTGTTTTACGACGACGCCGTGTTGATCGCTGGAATGCGCAACACTTGGCCCGGGTAAATTTTATCCGGATCGGACAACATCGGCTTATTGGCTTCGAAAATCTCTGGGTAGAGCTTCCACGTGCCGTAATAGGTCTTGGAGATCGCCGAGAGCGAGTCGCCTGATTTCACCGTATGGAAGCGTGATTCGCGGCCGCCCATGCGGGTTCCAGCTTGGTCATTGACGCCGCCGACGCCTTCGACATTCCCGACAGCGAGGATGATTTTTTCTTTTACTTCTTGGCTCACGGCTTCACCGCCAACTGTGACTGTGCCGTCGTCATTGACGTGAATGTCCACGCCTTCTGTGTCGAGGCCATAGCTGTCGACTTCTTTCTTCAGCTTGTCTTCCGCGTCTTTGCCTTTGAAAATCCCGCCAATGGCGCGGCCTGCGGCTTTTGCGAAGGGAATCATTCCAAACATCGTGAACTCCTAATCTTGGTTGAAAAGCTTACATGCGGGAAGCCGCCAGCCGTGCCAACCGCAAAAAGGGGCGCTTTCACCTGACGGCTTGGGCTTGGCAGGTGCGCCCGGCCTGCTATAGGAGCGCAGACTTACGGATTAGGAACGTCTCATGTTTACGATTTTTGCCGGTATCAGCATTTTCGGCCTGTTCACGATGGACCCGGCCTTGTTCGCCTTTGCGCTGGTCATCATTGTCTTTGGCGGTTTGAATTTCCTCGACTACCATCGCTTCGACTAGGGACTAGGCCACAGCGCTTATGTTGACAGCTTTCTTATTGCTCGTCGTCGGCTTGGTCATTCTGATCATCGCGGGTGACATTATGGTGCGCGGCGCAGCAGCGCTGGCGCGGCATTGGGGTGTGCCTGCCCTGATCGTCGGTCTGACGATTGTCGCCTTCGGCACATCTGCGCCGGAACTTGTCGTCGGGGTGCAAGCCGCTCTGATGGGGCAAGGGGATTTGGCGGCCGGTAACGTCGTCGGATCGAATATCGCGAATGTCCTGCTGGCTTTGGGCTTGCCTGCGCTCATCCTCGCCATTCCAACGAATATGGCGGGTGTGGCCCGCAACAGCCTCATCGCGCTCGCCGCCGCCGTGCTGTTTATCGGCTTGGCCTTTATCGGAAATCCGATGGGCGTGTGGCAGGGCGGCATCCTGTTTACCGGTATCATCGTCTATCTGCTTTACATGTTTATGCTGGCCAAGGCCGGTGCAGATGACCCGATCCTAGAAGAGATGACGGAAATCGACGAAGGCGAAGACGGCCTTCCGACAAATGTCTGGAAGTCCGTGATTTACCTCGTCCTCGGTGTTGTGGGCCTCATCGCGGGTGGCTCGCTTATCGTCAATAATGCTGTGGCTATCGCCGAAGGTTTCGGCGTTTCGGAAACGATCATCGGTTTGACGATTGTCGCCATCGGTACGTCGCTGCCGGAAATCGCGACCGTCGTGATTGCGACCTATCGCGGTCATCCAGAGGTCGCGATTGGCGGCGTGTTGGGCTCAAACGTTTTCAATATTTTCGCGGTGATGGGCGCGTCTGCGCTGGCAGGTCCGATCTTCATCGATCCGTCGTTGAAGCTGTTTGACTTCTGGGTCATGCTTGTCGCCTCCATTGTGCTGCTTGTCTTTGTCCTGCGACGTCAGCCGATCGGGCGAAAAACGGGCGCGGTCTTTGTGCTCGCCTATATTTTCTACCTGCTCGCCATTGCCACACGGATGATGTGAGTGCGCTTCGAGATAGAAAAAGATTTCCAGTTCGAAGCCGCGCATTATTTCGGCCACGCCGACGCGAATGACGTCTTCAAACATGTTCACGGCCACAGCTTCCGCGGGACCGTTACGATCATTGGCGATGCGCAAGAGGACAAAGGCTGGGTCCGCGACCTCTGGAAGATCGAGCAGATCATCAAACGCGTCGTCGCCCCGCTGGACCATGCCCTACTGAACGAGGTCAAAGGGTTGGAGCAGCCCGCACTAGAACGCATCGCAGCTTGGATATTTGAACGGCTTGCACCGGAATTGCCGGGCCTCGCCTGTGTCGAGGTTGGCCGCCCGAGTTGCGGGGAGCGCGCGCGTGTCAGAGCGTAATGTCCTAATTACAGGGGCAGGCGCGCGGGTCGGCGCGCATTTGGCGCGTGGTTTGGCGGCGGATGGCTGGCACGTCTGTATCCATTATAATCGCAGCGCGGGCAAAGCGCAGAGCCTCGCGGATGAGATCATTGCGCAGGGCGGGTCGGCCAGTACTGTGCGCGGAAACCTATCGGTCCCACAGGACGTCCATTCCTTGATCGCGCGCTGTGAGCGGCCCTTGCAGGCGTTAATCAACAACGCCTCGACCTTTGCCCCAGACAAGGCACAGGATTTTACCACGTCGATTTATGATTATCACCGGGCGGTCAATCTGGATGCGCCGCTGCGCCTGTCCGCAGATTTCGCTGCGCAAGCCGTGCCCGGCGGATGTGTCATCAACATGATCGACCAACGCGTGTTAAAGCCCAACCCGCAGTTTTTCACCTATAGCCTCGCCAAGGCTGGATTGTTTTGGGCGACGAAGACGATGGCGCAAAGCTTTGCACCTAATGTGCGCGTCAACGGCATCGGGCCGGGGCCAGTTTTGGAAAACACTTCACAAGCCGCTGGCGAGTTTGAGGCCGAGGCCAAAGCGACACTGCTTGGCAAGGGCAGTCCGCCAGATACGATCTTGCACGGGGTGCGCTATCTGCTCTCGGCAGAGGCCGTCACCGGTCAGATGATCGCCGTGGACGGGGGACAGCACCTCGTCTGGCAAACGCCGGATTTGGCTTTCGGAGGGGCCGTGGAATGAGCGACCGCAAAACCATGTTACACCGCTTCCGCTCTCGCAAAACCTTGCCGGTTTCCACACGCATCTTTGTGCGCGGTCTGCTGATCCAAGCCAGCATTGGCGTGCATCCGCATGAATATGAAGCGACCCAGCCGATCATCATCGATGTCGAGTTGGATATGGCAGATATGGACCTACCCAAATCGGACCGTCTGGCCGAAACGCTGGATTATGGCTTGGTGGCGGAGAAATGCGAAGAACTGGCTCTCGAGGCCCATGTGCAACTCGTCGAAACGCTGGCGGAACGCATCGCCGATTGGGCGCTCTCCGCAGATGCCCGCGTGCAATCCGTCGCCGTCCGCATCGCCAAGCCCCAAGCCTTGTTGAAAGCTGACACAGCAGGCGTTGAGGTGGTCAAGACGCGATGAGTTCCAAACGCGGATCGCTCAATATTCTCGGCACGGCTTTGCAGAGTTGTTCGACCGACCCGATGACGGGCTGGTTTCGGGATGGGTGTTGCGAGACGCAAGCCGATGATCGCGGGCGGCATTTGGTCTGTGCCGTTATGACGGCCGAGTTTTTGGCCTATTCCAAATCCGTCGGAAATGATTTGTCGACACCCGCGCCGCATTACCAATTTCCGGGATTAAAACCCGGCGATCGTTGGTGCCTATGCCTAGAGCGGTGGAAGCAAGCCCATGCCGCCGGATGCGCGCCGCGCGTCGTACTGGAGGCGACACATCAAATCGCACTGGAACGCGTCCCGCTAGAGACGTTTCAGGCATTTTCCGTCGATGGGTAAGGCCCGGTTTTACTGCCACGGCTTACCGGGGTCGGCCCTAGAAGCGGCGCGTTTAGGCTCTGACATCACGACGATTGCGCCAATGGATTTACAGGCGTTCGAGGCGGCACACTCCGGCAAACCCGCAAGCGTTATCGCATTCTCTCTGGGGGCGATGACGGCACTGCACCTCGCTGCAGAGTATCCAGACCGGGTTTCGAACTTGCGTCTCATTGCGCCCGCTGCACCCTTGGCGCTCGGTGACTTTCTGCCGGATATGGCGGGTGCCCCCGTGTTCCGGCTCGCATTGCGTGGGAAGGCACGCTTTACCGCCTTCACAG
>CAYPWW010000005.1:0-61421 GCA_964414555.1 uncultured Algimonas sp. | reverse complement strand
CAGATAGCCCTGCGTCTGATCAGATATTGTTGGAGCAACCCGCGTTTCGCCAGCAAATCCTGCACAGCTTGCGGGAAACTCTCATCCGCGATCGTGCGCGATACATTGAATCTGTGATGCATTATGTCGGCGATTGGGCAGATGTTCTTCCGCGCGTTAGCTGCCCCGTACATATCTATCGTTCCCGCGCCGATAATTGGGTGCCTCTGGCGATGACGGATGCGCTGTTGGCTGCATTGCCAGGAGACACCTCGCTCTCGACCTATGAGGCGTTGGGGCACTATGGGACGCTGTCTCGCGCGCTGTCTGACATCGGCACAGCATTTGCGCAGGGTTCGGAGAGCCCCTAACTAAGGACCATGTCCGTCGAATCAGACACACCCGCCGCGCGGCCCAAATATGGGCCAGAGCTGATCGCTGATTATGTCTCGCGCTTGCCGGGCAAGCCGGGCGTGTATCGTATGTTCGATGAATATGGGACGGTTCTTTATGTGGGCAAGGCGAAGAGCCTGAAGAAGCGGGTCAATGCCTATACGTCCTATGATCGCCACCCCACGCGCCTGCGCCGGATGATCCGTGCGACGACGGCGATGGAATTCGTGATTACTGAGAGCGAAACGGAAGCGCTCATACTTGAAGCGTCCCTGATTAAGCGGTTGAAACCACGATATAATATCCTGCTGCGCGACGATAAAAGCTTCCCCTATATCCTCGTGCGCAAGGACCATCCCGCCGCGCAAGTCACCAAGCATCGCGGTGCGCGTAAAATCAAAGGCGACTATTACGGACCCTTCGCGAGTGCGGGCGCGGTCAACCGCACGCTGGATACGTTGCAACGCGCCTTTCGTCTGCGGAATTGCTCGGACAGCATTTACGAGAGCCGCACGCGACCCTGTTTGCAATATCAGATCAAACGTTGCGCTGCGCCTTGCACGGGGGTGATTGACCTGCCAGCCTATCAAGAGCTGATCGATGATGCGGAAGATTTCCTCAGCGGCAAGTCGGACAAGCTGCGCCAACGCCTGCAAGCGCAGATGGAGGCGGCCTCAAAAGCGATGGAGTTTGAAAAAGCCGCAGAGCTGCGCGACCGCCTGCGCGCGATGGCGAAAGTCTCGACGAAATCCGGTGCGGCGAATATCAATCCGACGACCTTTTCCGACGCGGACGTCATCGGCCTCCATACGGCGGGCGGGCAGAGCTGTGTGCAGGTGTTCTTTTTCCGCGCGGGTCAGAACTGGGGCAATAGCTCGCATTTCCCGCGCCACACGGTGGACGACACACCCGAGCAGATCATCGAGGCTTTCGTCGCGCAATTCTACACGGACAAGCCCGTCCCGAAGCAGGTGCTGCTGTCCCACCCTTGCGCGCGGATGGACCTGATTACGCAGGCGCTGTGCGAGCGGGCTGATCGCAAAATTGACGTCGCCGTTCCGCAGCGGGGCGAGAAGAAAAAGATCGTCGGTCAGGCTGTGAAAAACGCGCAAGAGGCGCTGGGCCGCAAACTGGCCGAAACGGGTGCGCAGGAAAAACTGCTGAAAGAGGTCAAAGCGCTCTTCGGCATGGATGACGTGCCCCAACGCATCGAAGTCTATGACAACAGCCATATCCAAGGCACGAATGCGATTGGCGCGTTCATCGTCGCGGGGCCAGAAGGCTTTCGCAAACGCGACTACCGCACGTTTAATATCAAGGATGAGAGGCTCTCGCCTGGGGATGATTTCGGCATGATGCGCGAGGTTTTGCAGCGACGTTTTGCGCGCCTGTCCAAAGACCCCAAGCTGGAGTGGCCCGATCTTGTGCTGATCGATGGCGGCAAGGGGCAGCTCTCTGCGGTGACCGAAACGCTGGAGAAGCTCGGCGTGTTAGGGCGCGTGACGCTGGTCGGGATCGCAAAGGGACCAGACAGAAATGCGGGGCGCGAGACGTTTTACATGAACGGGCGTGACCCGTTCACCCTGCCGGGACGCACGCCTGCGCTTTATTATTTGCAGCGTTTGCGGGACGAGGCGCATCGCTTTGCCATCGGAACCCATCGCGCGCGGCGCAAAAAAGCGATGGTCGCAAATCCGTTAGACGGGATTGACGGCATCGGTCCCGGGCGCAAGAAAGCCCTATTGAACCATTTCGGTTCGGCCAAAGCCGTCAAAGGCGCCACGGTCGATGATTTGGCAAGTGTTGAGGGCGTCAGCCGAAAACTGGCGCAAACCGTCTATGACTATTTTCATGAATGAGGTGCAGCCATGACGGAGACCCCAGAGACTCCTATCGTTGATGACATTATCGACACGCCCGAAGAAGCCGGCGGCGTCTTTGCCGATGTGCTGACGATCCTGCGCATGTTGCTGATGCCTGTCGTGGTCTATCTGATTTGGCGCGGGTGGCAGCCCGTCGAGAAAGACGGCATCGACCTTGGTCTGACTTTGTTGGCATCCTTTCTGTTTGTGATCGCCGCCGCGACGGATATTTTCGATGATTACCTCGGCGGGACATCCCGTTCGGCTTATCGGAAGTTCGGCTATCTGGACGATATTGCGGATACGGTGCTGGTCATCGGTGTGCTGGCGGCGCTGCTCTTTGTGACGGCGCGGGCAGGGTATCTGTCTTGGACCTTTGCGATACCTGCAGGAGTTCTCATCGCGCGCGAAGTCGTCATCGGCTTGTTCAAAGGGTTTGAGCTCTCGCGCTACGGCTGGCCAGATACGTTACTGTCCAATGCCAAGGCCGGTTTGGCCATGCTGGCGACATGCTTGCTGTTGGCGTCACCTTGGTTGCAGTCTTGGATTGACCGCCTACGCGCAGGCGACGATGTCGCGGCCGTCTTCGCGGCAACATCGCCATGGGTTTGGGTGGTTGGCGAAGTCATTCTCTGGATCGCCGCGCTCCTGTCGCTGATCACAGCCGCGCAGATTTTACGCACGGATTTTCGTGCGGCCGCAAATGACTAAACCCATCGCGCTGGATATTGCGGATCGTCATTCGCTGTGGTGGCTGCCCAATGCGCTGACGGTTGCGCGCATCTGTGTGCTGCCGGTACTGATGGCGGGTATTCTTGCGTTGGGTCTGGGCTGGAAAAGTCCGCTGGCGAGTATTTGGATCGTTGGCGGCGTGTTTATTGGCGCAGCTTTCACGGATTTCCTCGATGGCGATCTGGCGCGCAAATGGAAGGTCGTGTCCGGTTTCGGACGGATGATCGACCCGATCGCGGATAAGCTCCTCGTCGCGGGATGCCTGATCGCGCTGATGATTGCCGCGATGGGCAGTTGGCTGTTCGTTGTGCCTGCTGTGGCGATTATCTTCCGCGATATCCTCGTGTCCGGCGCGCGTGAACATGCCGCGCTGACAGGGCGCGTTATGCCGCCGACAAAGCTCGCCAAGTGGAAGACGGCTTGCGAGATGGCGGCGATCGCGGCGTTGATCCTCTGGGTCTATGGGCGTGCCGCCTTGCCGCTGAATGAAGCCATCATCACGGCCACAGATGGTGCACGTTTGGTCGGCTTAACGCTTTTGTGGCTTGCCGCTGCGCTGTCCGTTTATACGGGCAGTCTTTATGTGCGCGCCGCCGTCGCGGACTAGCGCGATTTTCCGAGTCGCGTTAGGCGCACACCGTGAGCATTTGGACGAATATCTCTGGCGCCGCTGCGCGCCTCTTCGGTCCGCCGACACGCCCCGATAATGACGGGCGTCCGGGGACCGTTGATGAAGCGAAACTTGTCGCGGCCCTTGTCGGGCTAGGCGCGAAAATGGCGAAAGCCGATGGTCAGGTCCGCGTCGAGGATGTCCAGGCCTTTCGCCAAGTCTTCAACGCTGACCCTCAGACAGAAGCGGCGATCGGGCGGTTCTTCGATCTCGCGCGGCAAACGACGCTGGGTTACGAGCGATATGCGCGGATCATCGCCAAGGCGTTTCGGGCGCAACCGGGCTTGTTAGAAGACGTGCTGGACGGCCTGTTTCACATCGCTCTGGCCGACGGGATTGTCACGGCAGAGGAGGGCGACTTCCTCGAAACCGTAGCCAGAGTGTTCGGTTTTTCCCAGCGAGAGTATCGCAGGATTCGCAGTGCGCATTTAGGCGAAGATGCCGAGGACCCTTATCTGATCCTCGGCGTTGATCCGGATATTTCCGATGCAGACCTCAAGCGTGCCTATCGCCGTCAGGCGGCTGCGAACCATCCGGATCGGTTGATGGCACGGGGGCTGCCGCGAGAAATGGCCGGGCTGGCAACGCATAAGATGGCGATTATCAACCGCGCCTATGACCAGATTTTGGCCGAACGGAAGGCGCGCGCACCCTTACGGATTTGATAGGCCGCACCATCTTGACGAAACGGCTCGTCTACCCGACATATAGTGCATGACTCAAACGTATCATCTTTCTGGCGGACGCCCCGGTGTTTTTGGCACGATTGCCCGAACGGCCTTTCTGGCTGTTGCGGCGGTTGGTGGCCTTTTCATGCTGGTGTTCTCAGCGGCTTTCGCGCTGTTCGCTGTCGCCGCCATTGCAGCGCTTGGCTTTATCGTCTTTGCCTTTTTCTGGGCGCGGGCAAAGCTGACGGGCAAGCCTTTTGGCCCCCGCGCACAATTTGAAGCTCAGATGCAGTCCATGCGCGCGGATATGGAATCTCAAATGGGCGGGCACGGTATGGCCGATGAAGCCGATGGCCCCGTTGTCGATGCGCATCGCACGCCGGATGGCTGGTCGGTCGACGACTAAAGTCTTTCTTTCCCGACTGTTCCCGTTAAGCCCGCCATCATGCGGGCTTTCGATTTTTGGATATTGATGATCTGCTGTCTCGGTTGGGGCGGTAATTTTGTCGTGTCCGCATGGGCGTTAGGCGGGTCTAGCGTACCACCCTTTCTGCTCGCTGCGACACGGGCCACGCTTGTGTTGGTCATCATGGGCGTCTTCCTGTTCCGACCGCTCCCAAAGCAATTTGGCCGTCTGTTGATCGTCTCACTCTGCGTTGGCGCGCTGCATCTCGCCTTTCTCTATACAGGGTTACAGACCGCGCCAGCGTCGGGTGCGTCGATTGTCTCGCATTCCCTGATTCCGCTGGCTGCGATCCTGTCGGTCGTGTTTTTGAAAGAACATCTACCGTGGACACAAGCTCTCGCGATTGTAGGCGCTTTTTTGGGCGTGATTGTCATGGTGTGGCAGCCCAGCGCGTTGGGGCTTGATATCGGGCTGCTCTATATTTTCGCGGCTTATCTGGTTCTCGCCATCGGCTCGGTAATTATGCGCACCGTGCCAGAGATCGATTGGAAAGTTTATGTCGCGTGGACAGCGGTCGTCGTTTTACTTTTCAGCACGGCCCTCTCATTTTTGTTTGAGACAGGGCAGGGCGAGGTTCTCGCGCAAGACCTCAAGCCGCTGCTGATCGCGGCGGGTTATGCCGCCATTGCCGTGTCTATCTTTGCGCATGGTCAGTATTTCCGCCTGCTACAGACCTATCCGGTCAACCGCGTCGTGCCACTGACACTGATGGTGACGGTCTTCGCGACAGCGCTCGGCGTCGGCCTGTTGAAAGAAACCCTTCATCCGCGCTATCTTATCGGGGCGGCGATCATTCTGCCTTGCGTTTGGTATGTCGCGCGACGGGGCGCTGTGGCCCCTGTGGAGGTCGACTGATGGCGAATAAAACCGTGCCGGTGGATTTGCGGGTAGAGGATTATCTCGAGGCGATTGAAGACCCGCAGCGACAAGCAGATTGTCAGGTAATCCACGATATGATGGCTGAGATTAGTGGCGAGCCCGCGAAGATTTGGGGCACGAAACTCTCGTCTGGAATCGTCGGCTTTGGCGAATATCATTATAAATATGACAGTGGCCGAGAAGGAGATGCGCTGCGGCTAGGGTTCTCCAGTCGGGCGCAGAATATCTCGGTATATATCATGCCGGGGTATCAAGATTTTTCGGATCAGCTGTCCCGTCTCGGCAAGCATAAAATTGGCAAGGCATGCCTGTATATCAAACGGTTAAGCGATGTTGATGAAGCAGTTCTGCGCGAAATTTGCGTCGAAGGGCTCCGACAAATGGATGAAAAATACCCGCGATGAAAAGCGAGAGTTTCAACGAACGGAAGCTGCCAATCTCCATGCTTGTCCTGCATTACACGGGCATGGAAACAGGCGATGCGGCTTGCGCGCGGCTCTGTGATCCAGCGGTCGAGGTCAGCGCGCATTACCTCGTGCGTGAGGACGGATCGGTTGACGCGCTGGTGCCGGAAGATAAACGCGCGTGGCATGCGGGCGTGGGCAGTTGGCGCGGGATCACGGACGTGAACTCGGCCAGTATCGGGATCGAGATCGTCAATGGCGGGCATAACTTTCCGCGTGACGATGGCTCGTTGCCGCCCTATCCGGATGCGCAAATTCTCTCCGTGATAAAGCTCAGCAAAGAGATCCTCGCACGACAGGACATCGCGCCACGCGATGTTGTTGGGCACTCTGACATTGCGCCGGACCGTAAAGAAGACCCCGGTGAGCATTTCCCTTGGGCGGGTTTGGCGGCGGCAGGTGTCGGGCTTTGGCCGGGCGACCTGCCAGAGGATGATCGTATCCTGTTTGAACCGGGCGACCGAGATCGCGGCGTCGCGGTGCTGCAACGCGGCTTGGCCGAGATCGGCTATGGCCTCGGCGTGACGGGCGAAATGGACGCGCCCACGCAAGCCGTGGTCCGCGCCCTACAAAGACGCTATCGCCCGACCCGGATCGACGGCGTGATCGACATGCAGGTGGTCGAGGTGATCAAGCGGTTGAGTGAGCGGATTTAGGCCGCGCGGCTTCTGACCAACCGTCCTGGACGTGCGTCTGTCACGGCGTCATTTTCTATCACCGCTTCACCTGCAACGATGACGGCGGCGTAGCCTTCGACCGGTTGTAAGAGGCGTTGCCCGCCGGCTGGCAAGTCTTTGACCATGACGGGGACGCCGAGGCTTAGCGCGTCATAATCGATCACGTTCAGATCAGCTTTTTGCCCGACGACAATGCGCCCCCGATCGCTGAGGCCGAGATAATCCGCTGCGTCCGCCGTGAGCATTTGCACGGCGCGGGGCAGGGCGATGCCGGGCTTGCCGCGTTTCATCCGATCGCGTGTCCAATGCGCCAGCAGATAAGTCGGAAAACTCGCATCGCAAATTGTGCCAACATGCGCGCCGCCATCGCTGAGCCCGGGTAGGGCCTTCGGGTGGCGCATCATCGTCAGGACATTGTCATAATTCATCTGGGTGTAATTATAGACGGGGAAGTAAAACAGCGCGTGGCCGTTATCCTCCAGCAGGAGGTCATAGGCCATTTCCCAGACGCTGACGCCCGCGTCCTTCGCGAGGCCCGCAATCGAGGCGCTACTTTCCGGCTCATAATCGACAGAGCCTTCATGGCGGTTCATCGGGAAAATTTTCGCCGCGAGCTGTGGGAAGGTCGCGATCATCATATCGACCAGCGGCGGCACGGGGCTGTCATCGCCAGAGAGCTGTACGGGCGTTTCTGACAAGAGCTGAGCTTTGAACGCGGGGTCGCGCAATTTCTCGACCCGTTCAGCGAGGGGGAGTGTGGCGATGGTAAGATAGCTCGGAAACGCCATGATCGGGTGGAAGGTACAGTTCAGCCCGTTGATCGCACCAATCGCGCGGGGGGCGACTTGGAAGGATATATCCAGCCCCTCTGCGTTAAGGCCTTCGGTGCGGGCGATAATCTTTCGCCAATCATCTGGCGCGAAATCACGTTCCATCAGGCTCATCGAGCCGGGGCGGCCTTTTCCGGCTTTGAAGAAGGCTTCCATCAGCGCGAATTCCGTATCGAAGGTTTCGCCGGGGCGGACCATATCGAAATCATTGACGGCTTGCAGGACCCCGTGGCCCGATGCAGCCACCGCGCGGGCGAGGCCTTCCAGCTCGTCTTTTCCGGCCTCTGACGCGGGCGTCCAATCGCCGTCGCTGGATTTGTGGAAATCGGATCGTCCCGTGGAGAGGCCGATGGCGCCAGCGTCCATCGCTTCTTGGACAAGGGTTTCCATCTTTGAAATATCCTCGGCCCCAGCGGGTTGGTTGAACACGGCGCGATCTCCCATGGCGAAGACTCGCAGCGGATCATGCGGGATCATGGCGGCGATATCGATGGTGCGCGGTGCGGCGTCGAGGGCGTCGAGATATTCGGGAAAGCTCTCCCACTCCCAGCTTATGCCTTCATGCAAGGCTGTGCCGGGGATGTCCTCAACCCCTTCCATGAGGCGGATCAGCTTGTCGCGGTCTTCCGTCCGACACGGCGCAAAGCCGACACCGCAATTCCCCATAACGGCCGTGGTGACACCATGATTAACGCTAGGCTGTAGGACCGGGTCCCAGCTGACCTGACCGTCGTAATGCGTGTGCAGATCGATAAAGCCGGGGGTTACGATTTTACCCGTGGCGTCCAGCGTTTGCTTGGCAGGGCCAAGGTCAGCGCCCACCGAAACGATGACACCGTCTTGGATCGCGACATCTGTGACGCGGCCTTCCGTGCCCGTTCCATCAAAGACTGTGCCATTTTTAATCAGTAGATCGTGCATCTTTCTGTCTCCAATAAGCGGCCAAGCTTGTCCCCGCGATAAGATGCCAGATACCCCACAGTCCTGCAACGGCTCCCGCACCGCCAACCCCGCCGAGCTGTGTCAGAAGGATAACGATGCCGAGGCCGGAATTTTGGATTCCGACCTCAATCGTCAACGCTCGGCGGCTGGGTTCATCCGCGCGAACCAACCGCGCCACAAGATTGCCTAGTGCGAAGGCCAATCCATTATGCAGGATGATGATAGCAAACAGCCCGATGCCCAGCGCCAAAAAGGCCGGCGCAAAGCGGATGGAGGCGATCACAATAATCGCGAGTAATCCGATCCCACTGATGATCGCGAGTGGCGTTTGAATGCGCTTAGCAAGTTTCGGCAAATAGGCCGCAGTCAACATCCCTAGCAAAAGGGGCAGGGCGAGGATCACTAACGTCTGGATCAGAAAGTCGACGACATTGATATCAATCTCGGTCAGCAGCGCCCGCGTCGGCGGATAAAGCCCGCTCCAAAATAGGATCGAGATCGGTGTGACAAAGGCTGCAAAAACGCTCGACGTTGCGGTGAGGGAGACGGACAGCGCCGTATTGGCTTTTGCGAATAATGCGATCAGATTTGACGTGTTCCCTCCGGGGCAACAGGCGATGAGGATCATCCCCAGTGCGACGCTCGGATGCGGGTCGATGACAAAGCAAAGCCCCAGCGTCAGCAGGGGCAGGCCAATGATCTGCGCCGCTACGCCAGAGAGATAGAGCGCAGGTTGTGTGCGGAAAAACGAAAAGTGCGACACGCGCAGGCTGAGCGCGACAGAGAACATCATCACGCCCAAAACGACGGCCATGCCAATTTCGGAGGCCCCTCCCAGATCTAGCTGGAAATCGTCCAAGGCTGTGCCGTTCATCGAAGCCGCTCGACGGTATCCGAGGCGGGTCTTGTCTGCGCTGTGTATCGCTGTTTCACGCAGCTATCCTTGTCCGGCGTTGCCTGTGACTGCAATAGCGAAAGCCTCCGCTGTGTCTTGACAGCCCCCGCTTTTCCCATGTCTAAGCCCATCCGTCAGGAGGCTGGACGGTCGCGGGCGATTTCGCTCGAGGAAAGTCCGGGCTCCAGCGTGTACAGGATGCCGGGTAACCCCCGGCGAGAGCAATCTCAGGGACAGTGCCACAGAAAGAAGACTACCTGACCTCGCGTCAGGAAAAGCTGAAAGGGTGCGGTAAGAGCGCACCGGGGCGTCGGTAACGTCGCCCGTCACGGTAAACCCCATCCGGAGCAAGACCAAATAGGGACACCACATGGCGGGTCACGCCGTCGGGGTCCGGGTTGGTTGCAAGAGGCACGTCGCAAGGCGCGCCCCAGATGAATGATCGTCACTCTCGCAAGAGGGGACAGAACCCGGCTTACAGGCCTCCTGACATTTTTTCCTTTCATCCTGCGCTCAGCGTTATGGTTAACCACAGTTTAACCGACTGATTCTAATGAGAGATGAGGACTTATTCACACGTATTTGGGCGAATGGGGACAAGTCAAAATAGGGTTAACAGAACATTTCATATGGCATTGTGTCCCATAAAATCCCATACTATCCCACAATGGACCGCCATGCAGGGTGAGGGTCCATTGGTGCAAGCTCGCGCCGAGGTCATAGACGAGGGATCGCGCAGATGTTTTTGGGCAACAGCACAAACGCACTCGACCGAAAGGGGCGGGTTTCTGTCCCGGCCGGGTTCCGTGCGACGTGCGAGGCTGCGGGCTTTGAAGGCATCGTTGTTTGGCCGAGTCTCGACGGCACGTATCTGGAGGGCGGCGACCTCTCGCTGCTGGCCTATTACCAAGACATGCTCGACGGGCTGGATGCCTATGACGAAGGGCGCGAGGCGTTGGAGCTCGTGATTTTCGGAGAGAGCGAAAAGCTGGGGTTCGATTCCACGGGGCGCATCGTCCTACCAGCGTATCTGCGCGAATTTGCAGTGCTGGACAAAAAGGTCACCTTCGTGGGGCGTGGCCGAAAGTTCGAAATCTGGGACGCGGATGCACATGCTGCGCGCCGTGAAGTGTTACGCGAAACTGCACGCGCCAACCGTCACCGCATGAAGCCGTCATGAAGCATTATCCCGTCATGCTGCCAGAAGTGCTGCGCGCGCTCGATCTGCAAGACGGACAGACGTGTGTGGATGGGACGTTCGGCAACGGCGGCTACACTGAGGCGATCCTCAAAGCAGCTGACGGTAAAGTCATCGGGTTAGACCGCGACGAGACCGTTCTCCCACGCGCCGAGGTTTTAGCGGCAGATTATCCAGATCGTTTCCGATTGATCCAAACGCCGTTTTCCAAAATGGACCAGCTCGGCCTCGAGCCTGTCGATGCGGTGGTTCTCGATATCGGCGTGTCGTCCATGCAATTGGATCAGGCCGCGCGCGGCTTTTCCTTCATGCGCGAAGGTCCGCTGGATATGCGTATGGATGTGGGCGCAGGCCCCACGGCGCGGGACGCTGTCACGCAACTCTCCGTCGAAGAGCTGACGCGTATCTTCCAAGTTTACGGCGAAGAGAAACGCGCCCGCCATGTCGCGAATTGCATCGTCTCTGCGCGAGAGCAGGGCGATATCGTCACAACGGCGCAGCTGGCCGACATCCTCGAATCCGCGCTCGGGCGACGGGGCAAGACGCACCCTGCGACGCGCGCATTCCAAGCGCTACGTATTTTCATCAATGATGAATTGGGCGAGTTATATCGCGGACTTTGCGCGGCGGAAAACCTGTTGAAGCCCGGCGGTCGTTTGGTTGTTGTCACGTTTCATTCGCTCGAAGACCGGATCGTGAAGCAATTTTTCCGCCGTCGCGCGGGCGAGGTGCAGGGCGGGTCCCGCTATGCGCCAGCCGTAGAAAACACAGGTCCGGCCGCGAGTTTCGATCTGCCGCAACGCAGCGTGACCAAGCCGTCCAAGACCGAAGTCGCAGAGAATGCCCGCTCGCGCTCAGCGAAATTACGCTTGGCTGTCCGAACGGCTGCGGCGCCATTTCCAGCGGATGATCGCCTGCTACCTGATGTAATCTCACTGGCAGAGCTGGAGGCGCGACTATGAGCTTGCGTCTCTCTGCTCAAGCCCGCGCGGCCCGTCGCGTATCTTGGTTTATCCTATTTCTCGTCGGGGTCGCGCTGACCGTGACGCTCTATTTCGTGAAGACGCATGCGCAATCGGCCAAACGTGATGTTCGTGATTTGCGCACGGCGATTGCGGCGGAAGATGCTGCCATTCGCGTGTTGCGGGCGGAGCGCGCCTATCTCGATAATCCTTCGCGCCTGTCTGAGCTGGCCGAGACGCATTTGACCCTGACGCCGACCCCGCCGGAGCGTGAGGCGACCGTGGACGAGATCGCAAAGCGCTTTCCGCTGACGTCAGAGGTGGAGGCGCAGTCACCATGAGCCAGCATCCTGCCTATACCGACACGCAGACGCTCACCCTCGCGGATGAGGAATATCGCGCGGTATCCGAGGGGCGTATCCGTATTCGCATCGGCGTCGTGGCGTTCCTGTTTATGCTGATGATCGCGGTGCTTCGCCTTGCAGAAGTTTCGCTACTCTCCCCCGGAGCGCATGCGCGGGATCTGCCGAAAGCGATTGTCGCAACGCGGGCGGATATGACGGATCGGCACGGTGAATTGCTGGCGACGACGCTCGAGACATACTCGCTCTACGCCGAACCTCGCCGCGTCTGGAACCCGCAAGAGACAGCGGCCAAGCTCGCCGCGATCCGTCCGCTGGATCGGCGTGTATTGACGGAAAAGCTCTCACGGGACCGGAGCTTTGTTTGGCTGGAACGCGGTCTGACACCAAAAGAACGCCAAGCCGTTTTTGATCTGGGCCTGCCAGGGCTCGCCTTTCGCAAAGAGCCTAAGCGGGTCTATCCGCGCGAAAACCTCGCCTCGCACCTCGTCGGATTTACCGATGTTGATATGCAGGGTGTTGCGGGGGCAGAGCGGGCCTTTGATGCAGATTTGCAGCAAGAGAACGCGCCGTCCATCGCGCTTTCCGTTGATCTGCGGGTGCAGTTCGCGCTGATGGATGAGCTCGCCAAGGCGCGCGAAAAATTCGACGCGCTGGATGCGTCTGGTGTTGTCATGGATATCCGCACGGGCGAGCTGATCGCGCTGGCGTCTGTGCCGAATTACAATCCCAATGATCCGGGCGCATCATTGCCCGAAACGCGCTTCAATCACGCCGCAATGTCCACCTATGACTTGGGCAGTGTGTTCAAACCCCTGACCATGGCCATGGCGCTCGAGGACGGGGTGGCCGATCAAGTGGAGCTGTTCGACGTGCAAAAGCCCTATAATGTTCTGGGAAAATATATTCGTGACGATCACCCGTCAGAAGTTCCGTTGAATATGCGTGGCGTCTTGGCAGAAAGCTCAAACCGCGGCACGGCGATGATTGCCCAGCGTATTGGTGCAAAGCGGCAGCAGCATCACTTGCGTGGGTTGGGTCTGCTCGACCGGGTGGATTATGAGCTGGCAGAAAGTGCCAAGCCACAGGTCCAGCGGCGCTGGGGTGAAATGGCAACAGTGACAGTCTCTTACGGGCATGGCCTCGCGGTGACGCCGTTGGCGTTGACGGCAGCGATTGGCGGCATGTTGAACGATGGTGTTTACGTTAATCCAACAGTCCGCCGCGTATCAGTCGCCAATCCCGCGACAGGGCGGCGCGTGTTCAGCTCCCAGGTCAGCCAAGATATCACCGATATGATGCGCTACGTCGTCACCGACGGCACGGGCCGCAAAGCCGACATTCCGGGTTATGGCGTTATGGGGAAAACCGGCACGGCTGAGAAACCTTCGGCGACGGGCGGCTATGACCGCAAGCGCCTTGTCACAAGTTTTATCGCAGCCTTCCCGCATTCCGAACCCCGCTATGCCATGATCGTCACGCTGGACGAGCCCAAAGCGATTGAGGGGACTTACGGCTATGCCACCGCAGGGTGGAATGCCGCGCCCGTCGCAGGGCAGGTGATCCGCCGCATCGGTCCGATCCTGCCGGGGGCGCGGGACACGTCGCAACAAGCTGCCTTGGAGACCCAGCCATGAGCCACACCTTGCGGAGTCTCTTTGGGTTGGACAATGACGCGCCCGTCACAGGGCTGACGGCGGATAGTCGTCAGGTCACGCCCGGTATCGTTTTTGCTGCCTTACCGGGTACAGCGATGGATGGGCGCGATTTCATTCCGCAAGCTGTGAAAGCGGGAGCCGTTGCCGTAATCTCGATGCCCGACGTAAGTGCAGACGTGCCTGTGATTGCTGATACGAACCCGCGACTGATCTATGCGCAGACGGCGGCCAAGCTCTATCCGGGACAGCCGAGGACACTCGTTGCGATGACGGGCACGAATGGAAAGTCCTCCACGGTGGAGTTTCTGCGCCAGATTTGGGCGCATGCCGGTTTGAACGCGGCGTGTTTCGGGACGCTCGGCGCGACATCTAATGCGGGCTATAAACCGATGACACATACGACGCCGGATGCGGTGGCGTTGCATCAAACGCTTTCAGCGTTGGCGAAAGAGGGGGTGACCCATGCCGCGATGGAAGCGAGCTCTCATGGGTTGAAGCAATATCGCATGGACGCGGTCGAGATCGCGGCCTCGGGCTTTTCCAATCTGACCCAGGATCACTTCGACTATCACCCAACAATGCGCGATTATTTCGAGGCGAAAGCTCGGCTCTTCATCGATCTGACGCCGCGCGGCGCACCGGTCGTGATCAATACGAATGATAAATACGGCCAGCACCTCGTCGAGGTCTGTCAGGGACTAGGGCAAGATGTGCTGCAAGTCGGCTGGACGGGCGCGGATATTCGGATTGATGAAGTCATGCCCCATGCAAGTGGCCAGACTCTCACGCTGGTCGTCCATGGCGAGCGGCGCAAAGTGGACCTCCCGCTGGCGGGTGAGTTTCAAGCGTTGAACGCTGTCGCCGCGCTGGGTCTCGCGCTGAAAACGGGTGTGAACAAGAACAAAGCGATTGAGGCGCTGGAGCATCTGCACGGCGTGGCGGGACGGCTGGAGCGCGCGGGCACGAAAAATGGCGCGCCGGTCTATGTCGACTTCGCGCACACAGAAGACGGCTTGGACAAGCTGCTACGCTCGGTCCGGCCGCATACGATGGGCGAGATTATTATTGTCTTTGGTTGTGGCGGGGACCGCGATCCGGACAAGCGTCCGAAGATGGGTGCGGTGGCAGCCAAGCTCGCCGAGCAGGTGATTGTAACGGATGACAATCCGCGCACGGAAGACGCCGCCGCCATTCGCAAGGCGGTGCTGAAAGGCTGTCCCGATGCTTTGGAAATTGGCGATCGTCGTGCCGCTATCGCGGAAGGTATTTCGCGCTTGGGGTCAAAAGATTGCCTCGTCATCGCGGGCAAAGGCCATGAGCAGGGTCAGATTGTTGGCAAAGAAGTTATCCCATTCTCAGACGTCGCTGTCGCGCGGGAGATCCTCGGATGAGCCTCTGGACTTCCTCAGAGATTGCGACAGCAACCGACGGCAAGGTGACGACAGATTTTTCCGTCTCTGGCCTCTCAATCGATACGCGCACGCTTCAGCCGGGCGATCTTTTTGTGGCCATAAAAGATGTGCGCGATGGACATGACTTTATCGAAGCGGCGATGAAAGCTGGCGCCTCTGGTGTGCTGTGTGAAAAGGCGCCAGAGGGAGTTCCTGCTGTCGTCGTATCTAATTCGGCGCAGGCTTTGGAGGCGCTGGGAGCTCACGCTGTCGCGACCCGCAAGGCTTTGCGTATTGGGGTTACGGGCAGTGTTGGAAAAACGTCTGTGAAAGACGCGCTGGCGGTCATGTTGTCTGCGCTAGGTTCAGCGCATAAATCTCTAAAATCATTCAATAATCACTTGGGTTTGCCTATCACGCTTTCGACCCTGCCTGCGGATGCAGATTATGCCGTTTTGGAAATGGGTATGAACCATACGGGCGAGATGTCGGGGTTGTCCAAACTCGCCAAGCCGCAGATCGCACTCATCAATAATGTTGCGGGTGCGCATCTGGCGCATTTCGAAAATGTCGAAGGCATTGCGGATGCGAAAGCCGAAATTATCGACGGCATGGCGGCGGGGGACACCCTGATCCTGAATGGCGACAATGCCTACACGCCGCGTATTCGCGCCAAGGCCGATGCGGCGGAACTGCGCGTCCTAACATTTGGTCATTCGGATACGGATGATGTTTGTATCGTTTCGACAAACTCCCATGCGAGCGGCGGTAATGTTCGTCTTCGGATTGGGATGCAGCAAATTGATGTAACGCTGATGGTGCCGGGTGAGCACTGGTTTATGAACGCGGCTGCCTGCCTCGCGGTGGCTCATGCGGCGGAGCTGCCTCTGCGCAAATGCGCGATGGCTTTGCGCAAGGTCCAGCCCGCCCCCGGTCGCGGCGATACGCATCAGCTAAAGTTTGAGGGTAAAACCATCACGCTGATCAATGAGAGCTATAACGCGAACCCGACCTCTATGCGGGCTGCGATTTCCGCTGCCGCGCTAAAGCCGGGGCGAAAGCTCGCGCTGCTGGGCGATATGTATGAGCTGGGTGCGGATGAGTTGGACTTACATCGCGCACTTGCAGAGCCGCTTGTTGAAGCCGGCTTCGAGCGCGTCTTCGTTGCTGGCGAGTGTATGCGCATGTTGATGGGCGCGATGCCACAACCCATGCGCGGCGGTTGGTCATCAAAGCCGAACACTCTGTTAACCAAACTGAAAGGCGAACTCCGCGACGGGGATATATTGCTCGTCAAAGGCTCCAACGCATCGGGCGTGGGGGCAGCGGCCCAGCAATTGATCGGGGAGGGCACATCGGATGTTCTATGAATGGCTCGCGCCACTGGGTGAAGACTTCCAGATTTTCAACCTGTTTAATTACATCACCTTCCGCGTGGGCGGCGCGCTGATGACCTCGCTCGTGATCTTCTTCCTCTTTGGTGGACGGATGATCGAAGGGCTTCGCGCGCGTCAAGGCAAGGGTCAGCCAATCCGAGAGGACGGCCCCGAAAGCCATATTGTTGCTAAAGCTGGCACGCCCACGATGGGCGGGTTGATGATCTTGCTGGCCGTCGTGATCTCGACCTTGCTCTGGGGAAATCTCCACAGCCCGTTTCTCTGGGCAGTGTTCTTTGTGACAGTCGGATTTGGCGCAATCGGATTTTACGATGATTATCTGAAAGTTTCGCGCCAGTCGCATAAGGGTTTTTCGGGAAAGCTGAGGCTTCTGCTAGAGTTCGCCGTCGCTGCGGCGGCGGTTTGGTTGCTGACAACAGCGATGCCGCAGGCGGATAATTTCGATACGGGTCTCGCAATACCTCTGCTCAAAAATTATGTTATTAATCTGGGGTGGTTCTTCATTCCCTTTGGCTGTCTCGTGATCGTCGGGTCCGGCAATGCCGTGAACCTGACAGACGGCCTCGATGGCCTTGCGATTGTTCCCGTGATGATCGCGGCGATGAGCTTGGCGTTTATTGCCTATCTCGTCGGCAATGCCGTGTTCTCGGATTACCTCGGCGTTCCCTATGTGCCGGGCAGTGCGGAAATTACGATCTTCCTCGGCGCGATTATCGGCGCGTCGCTGGGTTTTCTCTGGTTTAATGCACCACCCGCCATGATCTTTATGGGCGACACGGGTAGTCTCGCTTTGGGTGGGGCGCTGGGCGTGACTGCCGTTGCCACGAAGCATGAGATCGTGCTGGCCATCATCGGTGGGCTGTTCGTCTTGGAAGCTGTCTCCGTCATTGTGCAAGTCGCCTCATTCAAACTGACCGGCAAGCGCGTGTTCCGTATGGCGCCGATCCACCATCATTTTGAGAAAAAGGGATGGGCGGAGCCGACCATCGTTATTCGCTTCTGGATCATCGCGATTGTTCTCGCCCTGATCGGGCTGTCCACGTTGAAGCTGCGGTGATTGCAGCGACGACATTCGCGGACCGCACAGTTGCGGTCTTTGGCCTTGGGCGCACAGGCGTCACGGCGGCGCTCTCCCTCGTGGCGGGCGGCGCAACCGTCTGGGCATGGGATGATAATGAAGCCTCGCGCGAGGCCGCGCAGGAACAGGGTGTGCCGCTGAAAAACCTGAAGCGCGCAGACTGGGCGCAGGTGGATGACTTTGTCCTCTCACCCGGCGTGCCGCATCATCTGCCCAAACCGCATTGGTCCGCCAAGAAAGCGATTGCCGCAGAGGTTCCGATCATCTGCGATATCGAAATCCTCGCGCGCGAAGTCGCGGCACGGCCCGAACGGGACCGACCCAAAATTGTCGCCATCACTGGTACGAATGGCAAATCTACGACAACGACCTTGATCGGGCATATCCTTCGCAGTTGTGGGAAAGACGCGCAGATCGGTGGGAATATCGGGCGCGGTGTGCTGGATCTCGACCGGATGCACGCGGGTACCTATTACGTGATCGAGCTGTCTAGCTATCAGTTAGAGCGCACGCATTCCCTACGTGCCAATGCGGCCGTTTTCCTCAATCTCTCGCCGGATCATCTGGATCGTCACGGCACGTTGGAAGATTATGGTCGCGCGAAACAAGCGATTTTTGCCAATCAGACCTCTGCAGATACCGTCGTTATCGGTGTGGATGATGAATATGGTAAAGCCCTCTGTACAGAGCTGAAGGTCAGCAATGGCCGCCGGATTGTGCCGATTTCGGCGCGGCGCTCACTTGGTCATGGCGTGTCAGTTCTGGGGGGTAAGTTGTTCTGTAAAATGTCGCGCAAGGCGGTCGAGGTCTGTGATCTGAACGAGGCGCAAGCCCTAGAGGGACGACATAACTGGCAAAACGCCGCCGCCGCCCATGCGGCTGTGTCTTCTCTCGGGCTGAACCACCGCGAGATCGGTGCGGCGATTTTGGATTTCCCCGGCCTCGAGCACCGCATGGAAACCGTTGGCACGCTGCGCAATGTTCGCTTCGTCAATGACAGCAAGGCGACCAATGCCGACGCGGCGCGGCAAGCGCTGGCAAGCTATCAAAATATTTTCTGGATCGCGGGCGGCGTCCCGAAAGAGGGCGGGATCAAACCGCTATCCGATCTGTTCGGAAACGTCCGTCAGGCCTATTTCATCGGAGAGGCAGCTGAGGATTTCGGCGAGAGTTTTACAGGCGTGGCACAAAACAAGGGCAAGCTAGAAATGGCCGTGCTCTGCGCCACAAAAGACGCGCTGGAATCCGGCGTCGAAAATCCGATCGTCCTGCTCTCACCCGCTTGTGCGAGTTTCGACCAGTTCAAGAATTTCGAAGTGCGCGGCGAGGCGTTCCGTACGCAGGTCCAAAACCTCATGGGGATTGACGCGCCTGCGCCAGATATGACCCACGAAGTTGACGCCGCATGATCGGCGCACTGCCAAGTTTAATCACCTCCCGTTCGCGTCGGACGTTGATCGGGGAATGGTGGCGCAGTGTGGATCAGGTGACTCTGTCTATTCTGATTTGCTTGCTGGGCGCGGGTTTGATTTTGTCGATGGCGTCCAGTCCGGCGGCGGCGGCGCGACTGGATTACGCCAACCCGTTTTTCTTTCTGTATAAGCACGCGATTTTCGTCGGCATGGGTGTCTTTGGCATGTTTATCGTGTCGTTGTTTGACGCGATAAATGCGCGCCGAATTGCAGTTCTCACCTTGGTTGGCTCCTTCCTTATCATGCTGGCGTTGCCTGTGATTGGCTATGAGGTGAAAGGCGCAACCCGCTGGGTCCGTATCGGACCATTGGGGTTGCAGCCGTCAGAATTTGCGAAGCCTGCCTTTATCGTTTTCGCCGCTTGGATGTTCTCCCTGCGCAAGCGCGATCCAAATGTGCCGTCTGCTGCGATTGTCTTTGCGACCTATATCGCCCTGATTGGATTGTTGATTATGCAGCCCGATTTTGGGCAGTCCTTTTTGCTCACCCTAGGTTTTGCGGCTGTGTTCTTCTTTGCAGGTCTCTCGCTCGGTTGGCTGCTGGTCATGTTGGGTATTTCGGTTGTTGGCGTTGTCGCGGCCTATCTGACCCTGCCACATGTGCGCGCACGGGTCAGCGCCTTTACCTCGCCCAACACGGCTGACAGCTATCAGATCGACAAAGCGATGGAGGCGATTTCTAGCGGCGGTTTCTTTGGCCGCGGTCCCGGCGAAGGTGTTGTGAAATACTCCCTGCCGGATGGGCATACGGATTTCATTTTCGCCGTCACGGTCGAGGAGTTTGGTTTTCTGATTTCCGTGATTTTAATCTTTTTGCTGGCCGCGCTGGTGATCCAGACATTCCGCAATGCGCTGCGCCTGAATGATTATTTCTGCCAACTGGCGACAGCGGGACTGGCAACGTTGATCGGGATGCAGACGATCATCAACCTGTTTGTGAACCTGAATATGGCGCCGTCCAAAGGCATGACCTTGCCGTTTATTTCCAATGGCGGGTCTTCGATGTTGGCGCTGTGTTTTACGGCAGGGCTGATCCTCGCCTTCACGCGTCGTCGTCCTGGGGCCTATTCTTATGGCCGGTAGATTGCTCCTCGCGGCGGGCGGCACGGGCGGACATATGTTTCCGGCGCAAGCCTTGGCAGAAATCCTGAAAGCCGAAGGCTGGGATATCGCCATGATGACCGATGCGCGCGGACGCAAACATGCGGGCCGCATTCCAGCCGATCCCGTTATCGAAGTGAAAGCTGCGTCCATCTCTCCCCGCGCGCCAATCAAAGCACTGCGCGGTGCGCTAACTTTGGCAAAAGGCGTGCGACAGGCGCGTGCGTTTATCCGCGATTGGAAGCCCGATGTCGTCGTCGGCTTTGGTGGCTATCCAGCCTTCCCCGCCATGCGGGCGGCACAAGCGATGGGCCTGCCCACGATCTTGCATGAACAAAACGCGGTGCTGGGTCGCGTGAACCGTGTCTTTGCGGCCAAGGCCATACACGTCGTCTCCGGCTTTCCCGATCTTGCAAAAGCCCCAACGCAGGCGAATGTCACCTGCCTCGGCAATCCCATGCGCGCGCAGATCGTGGACGCTGTGCCCGAAAGCTACGCCCCGCCGACAGATACGATAAACCTATTGATCGTGGGCGGCAGTCTCGGCGCGCGGGTGCTATCGCAAAACTTGCCGAAAGCCGTCGCGAGCCTGCCAGAGGTTTTGCGCAGCCGCATTTCCGTCGTGCAGCAAACGACCTCAGGCGAGTTGGAAAACGCGCGGCGCACTTATGAGGACTCTGGTGTCACCGCGACCTGCGAGACGTTCTTCTCTGACATCGAAAAACACCTCGCCGGCGCGCATTATGTTGTCGCGCGGGCTGGAGCCTCCTCTGTGGCGGAGATCGCCTTGATGGGGAAGCCGTCGCTGCTGATCCCGTTGGCGATTGCGATGGATGATCATCAAACCGCCAATGCGCAGTCGCTAGAACGCCACGGCGCCGCCGATATTCTGCCCGAATCCGAGTTTACGCCAGAGTCTGTCAAAGATATTTTGGAGGCCCGATTAAATGATTCGGACTGGCTCTCATCTGCCGCCACTGCTGCCCGTTCCCTCGGGCGTCCGGACGCGGCCCGCGATCTCGCGGCGTTGGTTATCCGCGCCGTCTCATAAGGTTTTCCAAACGCACACCATGCCTGATACACAGCTCAAACACTCCGCCCTCGCGACAAAGGTGCCCTTTGATCTCGGCCCGATCCATTTCGTTGGCATCGGGGGCATTGGCATGTCCGGCATTGCCGAAGTCATGCTCAATCTTGGCTATCAAGTGCAAGGTTCTGACGCGCGCGAGAGTATCAATACCGAACGCCTGAAACGTCTCGGCGCGACGATCTTCATCGGGCAAAAGGCCGAACAGGTTCACGGCGCGGGCGCCATCGTGATGTCCTCCGCAATTAAGCGCGATAATCCCGAACTGCGCGAAGCTCGTGCGCGCGCTATTCCTGTCGTGCGCCGTGCGGAACTGCTGGCCGAGCTAAGGCGTGTGAAATGGACGGTGGCTGTCGGGGGAACTCACGGAAAGACGACAACGACGACGATGATCGCCGCACTACTCGAAGGCGGCGACCTTGACCCGACGGTCATCAATGGCGGAATCATCAACGCTTATGCGTCCAATGCGAAATTGGGCTTGGGTGAGTGGATGGTCGTCGAAGCGGATGAGAGCGATGGCTCGTTCCTAAAACTTCTGCCGACTGTTGCCGTCGTCACAAATATCGACCCCGAGCATATGGAGCATTACGGCGATTTCGACGTGCTGCGATCTGCCTTTGATCAGTTTGTGCAAAACCTGCCGTTCTACGGCTTCGCTGTGCTGTGCATTGATCATCCAGAGGTGCAAGCCCTCACGTCGCGGATCAGTGACCGCCGCGTCATCACCTATGGCTTTAATCCGCAGGCCGATGTGCGCGCGGAGAACCTACAACTGGAAACAACCGGATCACGTTTCGATGTTGTCTTCCGCAATATCGACGGCGAGGAAGATCGCTGGACCGACATGTTCCTACCGATGGCGGGCAAGCATAACGCGCAGAACGTGTTGTCCGCGATTGCGGTCGCGCGAGAACTGGGCGTCAGTGCGGAGAAAGTCCGCGCGGGCCTCGACAGTTTCGCGGGTGTCAAACGTCGCTTTACCCATATCGGCGATTGGAACGGTGTGACGATCATCGATGACTATGGCCATCACCCCGTCGAGATTTCCGCCGTGCTACAGGCCGCGCGTCAAGTCGCAAAAGGCAAAGTCCACGCTGTCATGCAACCGCATCGCTACTCACGTCTGAAAGATTTGTTCGAAGATTTCTCGACCTGTTTCAACGATGCGGATCGCGTCTATCTGACCGATGTTTATGCGGCAGGCGAAGACCCGATTGAGGGGATTAGCGCGGTGTCCCTATCGCAATCCCTGCGTTCGCACGGGCACCGCGATGTGGCGCTGACATCGAAAGCCACGCTGGCGGCTGATCTGCACCCGCATCTGGAGCCGGGCGATCTCATCGTGTGTCTCGGCGCGGGTGATATTACTTACTGGGCGGCGGATCTGTCCGAGCAGCTCTCCAAGCTGTGAGCTTGCTCAACCGATTGCCGGAAGTCCGTGGGAGTTTGCGCGCGGATGTTCCGCTCGCGCCTTTTACATGGTTGCGTGTGGGCGGTGCAGCGGAGACGCTGTTCCTACCCAAGGACGAAGCGGACCTCGCGCATTTTCTTGCTGCAACGCCGGATGATATTCCGGTGCAAGTGTTGGGCGTCGCGTCGAATACGCTGGTCCGCGACGGCGGGGTGCGCGGCGTCGTGATCCGGCTAGGGCCGAGCTTTGGCAAGATTACGACAGAAGGCTTGCGTGTTACAGCTGGTTCTGCTGCGTTGGATAAAAACGTCGCCAAAGCGGCGGCGACGGCTGGCATAGCCGGGCTCGAATTTTACGCGGGCGTGCCGGGCACGATCGGCGGTGCGCTGCGCATGAATGCGGGCTGTTACGGCGCCGAGACGCAGGACGTGCTGCGCGAAGTCGTGGCGCTGGACCGCGCAGGCCGACGGCAGGTCATGGACCTCGCCGAGATGGATTACACCTATCGTCATTCCGGTGCACCGCGCGATCTGATCTTCACCCAAGCGACCTATGAAGGCACGGCTGATACGCCTTCCGCGATCCAAGCGCGGATGGATGACATCACGGCTCGTCGCGAAGACAGCCAGCCGATCCGCGAAAAGACCGGGGGCTCAACGTTCAAAAATCCCGAGGGGCACAGTTCTTGGAAGCTGATCGACGCAGCGGGCTGTCGGGGTTTGCGCGTTGGCGGCGCACAGATGAGCGAGCAGCATTGTAACTTTATGATCAATGCCGACGGCGCGACGGCGGCGGATTTAGAAAAACTCGGCGAGACGGTTCGCGCGCGTGTGCTGGAAAGCCAAGGCGTCCCGCTAGAATGGGAAGTGCGTCGGATCGGAGAGGCCGCATGAAGATCGCGCTCCTCAAAGGTGGCATCTCGTCCGAGCGGGAAATTTCTCTCGTGACGGGGACGGCCTGTGCCGAAGCCCTGCGCGGCTTGGGGCATGAGGTCACGGAAATCGACGCGCATCCTGCACGGCTAGAAGCCGCTTTGCGTAAGCTCTCGCCCGATCTGGTTTTCAATGCGTTGCACGGGGACTGGGGCGAAGACGGTGAGGTTCAGCAGATCCTCGACGGGTTGCGTCTGCCTTACACCCATTCCGGTGCAAAAGCGTCTGCGCTTGCGATGAATAAAGATCACGCCAAAGCCGTGTTGCGCAAGCACGGCATCACCGTGCCAGAGGGCAAAGTCCTCTCGCGCGCAGAGATTGCCAAAGGCGGGGCGATGCCGACGCCCTATGTCGTCAAACCGAACGGGCAGGGGTCGTCCAAATCCGTCTATCTGATCATGGAAGAAACGCCGGAAGCGCTCGCCAAAATCGCAGCGGATCACGCGATGGGTGAAGACGTCATCATTGAGCAGTATATTCCCGGACGAGAGCTGACAGTCACAGTCATGGGCGACCGCGCGCTGGCCGTGACAGAAATCATCCCTGAGGGCTGGTATGACTTTACGGAAAAATACGGTGACAACGCCGCGCGCCACGAATTGCCCGCGAATATTCCGGCAGAGGCGACAGAGCTTTGCCTGCGCTGGGCGCTGGAAGGACATCGCGCGCTGGGCTGTCGGGGGCTGACCCGCACCGATTTTCGCTATGATGATACGGAAAACGCAGACAATCGCGATATGACTAACAAAGTCGTAACGCTTGAGATCAATACTCAACCCGGAATGACTCCGACGTCGCTCTCGCCTGAACAGGCGGTGCATGTCGGAATTGATTTTGCCCAGCTCTGTCGCTGGATGGTTGAGGACGCTTCATGGCCGCGGTAAATAAAGGCACATCGAAATTTGCAACGCTGCAGCGGGTCAGCCCGCTAAAGCCGGGTCTGCGCGGGTCGCAGAACTGGATGGCGGCGAAAGTCCGCGCGGCGAAACACTCCCCGCGTGCGATGGTGCGTTTTGTGCTGTCGATTGTTACGACGATCCTATTCCTGATTTTCATTGGGCTTTGGCTGGGTGGGTTCCTGCCAACGATCCGGCATAATCTGAATGTTTGGAAGGTCGAGCGCCTCATGGCGATGGGCTTTGTCGTCGAGCAAGTCGACATTATGGGCGAGGGGCGGTTGAACGAAGCCGACATCCGCGCCGCCGTGAATATCTATGAGGGCAGCTATTTCTTTGGCGTTGATTTGGATGCCGCGCGGGATCGGACGGAAAGCTTGCCTTGGGTTGATCGTGCCGTTGTGCGCCGCCTCTGGCCGAACCGCGTTGTTGTGCAGGTTGTCGAAACCACGCCCTATGCGCTGTGGCAAAATGAGGGTCAGTTGCACTTGCTGTCTGATAAGGGCGCGCCGATTGTAAAGGTCACCGACGCGCCGTCCATTCCAAACGGTCTGCGCACTTTTGTTGGACCAGAGGCCGCCAGCCACGCCAAAGCGATGGAAGTGCTGGTTCAAGATTACCCGCAAGTTTGGAAGCGAACCGAAAGCCTCGTGCGTTTTCCATCGGGGCGTTGGGACTTGCATCTTGCGAATGAGACGGTCGTGCGTCTGCCCGTTCAGGACGCGGAATCGGCATTGCGCCGCCTTGTCCAGATTGACCGCGAGACTTTCATCCTCTCGCGTGAAGTTGGCGCGATTGATCTGCGTGTCGCTGATCGGATTAGCCTATCACCCAAACCTACACCAGAAACCCGTTCCAGCTAGCGCGTGTTTGGGGGCCCGACAAAACGACAGCCGGAACCGGTCTGTGTCCTAGATATTGGCTCGAACAAGGTCGTGTGCCTGATTGGTCGGGAAGAACCGGGTCTTGGCGTGCGCCTTATCGGCTCGGGCTTTGGTGTGTCTGCCGGCCTGAAAGGTGGCGCGGTGATTGATCTGGATGCGGCTGAAGTCGGCATCCGCACGGCTGTCGAGAAAGCCGAACGCGCGGCGGGCATCACCGTGCAGGACGTTCGTGTGAACGTCGCGCTGCGCTCACTGCGGTCCAAACATATGACGGTGCAAACGCAATTTGCCAGCGGGGCCGTGGCGGATCGCGACCTGAAACGTGTGCTGAACTCCTCCATGTCTGAATTGGATCAGGCCGATGAAGCCATCCTCCACGCCATTCCGCTGAATTGGCAGGTGGATGACGAGGACGGCATTCGCGACCCGCGCGGCATGTATGGCCAGCGCCTCGGCGTGGATATGCATTTCGTTATGGGCGGCATCGGGCCGTTACGAAATCTCGCTCATTGTATTGAGCGCTGTCACCTGACGATCCGCTCGGTCACGGTCTCACCTTATGCGGCGGCACTATCTGTCCTGACCGAAGATGAGCGAGACCTCGGCGTAACCCTGATTGACCTCGGCGGCGGCATTACCTCTGCGGCGATTTTCCGCGATAATACGCTCGTCCATGTTGATGCGCTTGGCGTCGGTGGACGGAACATCACCTCCGATTTGGCGCGAGGGCTCTCAACACCGTTTGAGGCGGCAGAGCGTATCAAGATGATCTATGGCTCTTGCCTGCACGGCGCAGATGACGCGACCAGCCAGGTTCCATGCCCGCCCATCGCAGCCCAAGATGAACTGCATTACGAGCCACGCGCGCTGGTCACGAATATTATCCGTTCCCGCGTTGAGGAGACCTTGGAATTATTGCGTGAGCGTATCCACAAAGCTGGACTGGAAAGCTATTCTGGGCGGCAAGTCGTGTTGACCGGCGGCGGGGCGCATCTGAACGGTGTGCGTGAACTCGCGACTCATGTGTTGGGCAAACGCGTACGCATTGGTCATCCGCATGGTGTCTTTGGCCTATCGGAACAGCTCAGCCAGCCCGATTTCGCCGTCGCGACGGGGTTGCTGAAAAGTGTGTTTGATGATCGCCCCGAAGTCGTCACGGGCCCACCCGATTTGTCAGGCCGCCGCCTCCGCGCGCAACGCTATACCGGCAATGCACTCGGGCGGTCCGTACAATGGCTGCGTGAAAACTTCTAAGCGGATTAAATTTGCAGGCTTTTGCGCCAAAAGTTAATGCGATTAACAGGCCATTAAGCCTTTCACCCCAAAGTCAAACTTAACGTTTCTTTGACCATAATTGGGTGCCGTCATGTCAATCAGCTTTACACTGCCACAATCCGTTGAACTCAAGCCACGGATCGTCGTTATCGGCGTTGGCGGTGCAGGCGGAAATGCCGTCAATAATATGATCGCGGCAGGACTGGACGGCGTCGACTTTGTTGTCGCCAACACAGACGCACAAGCGCTGGCGCTGTCATCTTCTCCGCGCAAGGTACAAATGGGCTCCGGCATTACCCAAGGCCTCGGCGCTGGCATGCGTCCCGAAGTGGGCGAACAGTCCGCAGAGGAAAGCCTAGACGAAATTCTCGAACATCTCGAAGGCGCGCATATGCTCTTCGTCGCAGCCGGCATGGGTGGCGGCACAGGCACAGGTGCAGCGCCAGTTATCGCGCGCGCAGCCCGTGATCGCGGCATCCTGACGGTCGGCATTGTGACCAAGCCTTTCATGTTTGAAGGTTCCCGCCGCATGAAACTGGCCGAGCAGGGGATCGAGAACCTCTACGCCAGCGTCGATACGATGATTACCATTCCGAACCAAAACTTGTTCCGCGTTGCGACAGAGCAGACGACCATGTCGGATGCTTTCTCTATGGCGGACGAAGTGCTGCACTCTGGTGTTCGCGGCGTGACGGACCTGATGATGGTGCCAGGCTTGATTAACCTCGATTTCAACGATGTTCGCACGGTCATGGACGAAATGGGCAAGGCGATGATGGGTACAGGCGAAGCGACGGGCGAACGCCGCGCCGTCGAAGCCGCCGAGAGCGCCATCAACAACCCGCTGCTGGACGATGTCTCTTTGAAAGGCGCCAAAGGCGTGCTGATCAACATCACCGGTGGTAATGATTTGACACTGTATGAGGTTGATGAGGCTGCACAGTTGATCCGCAACCAAGTCGACGAAGACGCAAATATCATCGTTGGCTCTGCGCTCGATGATGATTTGCAAGGTATTGTCCGCGTTTCAGTCGTCGCAACAGGCGTTGACGCCATCGCTCGCACAAATGACGTGCCTGCTGCTTTCAAACGCCCGGCGACTCCTGCACCTGCTGCCGCAGCCAATGTTGTTGAGCTAGGTGTGCATGAGCGGGCTGCTGAAAAAGCCGCAGCGGAAGCCGCCGCCGAAGCTGAAGCTCGTGCCGCATATGCTGCATATGAGTTCGAAGAAGAAGCGCCAGCGCCCGTTCAAGCGGAAGTGCCAGCCTATCAAGCGCCAAAACCCTATCCGCCAAAAATCAGCGTTCCGGCGCAACCTGCCGCCGCCCCGCAACCTGCGCCAATTCCAGAGCCTGCACCTGCACCGCTTACCCGTAACCCTTTTGGTTTCTTTGGTCGTCGCAAGCCTGCGGCCCCCGCGCCAGCGCCGACACAGCGTCAGGTCCAAACCCGCGCAACTGGTGATTTGTTCGGTGCGGATAAGGATGAAGAGCTGGAAATTCCAAGCTTCCTACGACGCCAGAACCGTTAGGTCCGCGATGTAAAGGGATCGCGCGTTTGTCGGGCGATCCGTTATAATCCTGAGAAAAATTACCTCGGACGAACCTTAACCAAATTCTAAAATCTTCGTCAGAATTTGTAACATTCGGTCACGGGGCTTGCCTTGTTTAGCGCATTCGGGCTTTGTAGTTGCACGCTATGACGCTCCCAATGAACATACGTCGTCAGTCGACCCTGTGTGGTCCGGCTCTTACGGCTGGCACAGCTTTGCACGGTGGCCAGCACGCGCGATTGACCCTTCGCCCTGCGCCAACGGGGACGGGCCTTGTCTTTAAACGCGTCGATGTAACAGATCGCGATAATCTGATCCTCGTAGATCCAGATTCTGTGACGGGCGTGAGAAATTGCACGACCCTTTCCAATGCGGCGGGTGTCGGCGTGTCCACGATTGAGCATTTGCTGGCAGCTTTGTCTGCGGCGGGAATCGATAATCTCTATATTGAGCTGGACGGGCCAGAGCTGCCCGCGCTTGATGGGTCCGCTGAACCATTTCTGGCTCTGATTGAGCAAGTTGGCATCCTGCGTCAGCCCGCACCGCGCCGTTATGTGAAGGTGCTTTCGCCTGTTTCCGTTGAACAAGACGGTGCGTTTGCCCGGATTGAGCCGTGTGATCGCCTCGAGTTGGACGTCACGATTGATTTCAAAGAAGCCGCGATTGGACGCCAGCGCCTTCAAATCGTACCAAATGTCCGCGCATTCCGGGAACGTATGGCGTCTGCACGAACCTTTGCACGCTTACACGAAGTTGCGGCCCTGCAAGAGGCAGGTCTCTCCAAGGGCGGCTCCTATGACAACGCTATTGTCGTGGATGAAGATCGTATCCTCAATCCTTCTGGTCTGCGCTTTGCGGATGAGTTTGTCCGGCATAAGGCGCTGGACCTGCTCGGCGATCTTTACCTAGGGGGGCCGATTTTAGGGCGCGTTATCACGCATAAGTCCGGTCACGGGCTAAATCATGACCTCCTGACAAAGCTTTTTGCGACGGCTGATGCGTGGACGTTCACGGGCATGCCCGTCGATATGGCTGGCTTACAGGCAGTTGAACTGTCCTCAGTGTCAGCATAACGCTTTTCTCACTTTCCGCGCCGCGCAAGAGGCCTTAAGACGCGCAGGTAATATCATCCGCTGTCTCTGGGCGACTCGCATGTGCGGGCCCGTTTGGATCAGCTTCGACCTGAGTTCTTGCATGACGTCTCGCTCTCGATTGCTGTCTTTCGCGCTTTGCGCCGCCATTGGTATTGGCCTGTCTGCCTGCAGCACGGCAGGTGGGGGCAAGAAGGAACGCTTAGCCTATGTCGAACGCCCAGCCGAGCTGATTTACAATCAAGCCTTTCGTCAAGTCGACCGCGGTGATTGGGGCAATGCAAAGCTGCTGTTCCAAGAGGTAGAGCGCCAGCATCCCTTCTCGAAATGGGCCCGCCGCGCCATGTTGATGAGCGCATATGCGAACTACCGCTCAGCCGATCATGACGAGTCGATTGCGACCGCGCAGCGCTTCATCAGCTTGCATCCGGGGAATGACTCCACGCCCTATGCCTATTATCTGATCGCGATCAATTATTACGACCAGATCTATGATGTGGGTCGGGATCAGGCGACGACGATTGCCGCTGAAGCCGCCCTGCAACAGGTTGTGCGTCGTTATCCAGAGAGCGACTACGCACGCGATGCGCGGCTCAAGCTAGAGCTAACGCAGGACCATTTGGCGGGTAAAGAAATGGCGGTTGGTCGCTATTATCAAGGGCAAAATCAACAACTTGCAGCGATTGGTCGATTTAAAACCGTCGTGACAAATTACGAGACAACCTCACAAACCGAAGAAGCTTTGCATCGCCTCGTTGAGAGCTATGTCTCGCTCGGCATCATTCCGGAAGCCAAGAAAGTTGGCTCCGTGCTGGGCTATAACTACCCGGACAGCGAATGGTATGACGATAGCTATGATCTGCTAGAAAGCTACGGCGTCAATCTGGACGACGAGATTTCCAAGCCGCGCAAGCAGGGTTACTGGACACGCCTCAAAGAGCGTCTCTTCTAGGCCGTGTTAAGCGGGCTGTCCGTTCGCAATGTCGTCCTGATCGAAGCGCTAGATCTGGACTTTTCCCGAGGGCTGACGGCTCTGACGGGAGAGACAGGCGCGGGTAAATCTATTCTTTTGGATGCATTGGGCATGGCGACGGGAGCGCGCTCTGATCGCGGCTTGGTGCGCGCTGGTACAGAGAAAGCACTCTGCACGGCCAGCTTTGCCCTCAGCGCAGAACATCCCGTCTTTGCCATCCTCGCAGAGCAAGACATTGAGGCCGATCCGTCAGAAGACCTCACGTTACGCCGCACGGTCAATCGCGACGGGCGCAGTCGGGCTTTTGTCAATGACCAGCCCGTCAGCGTGAAACTCCTCTCGGCGCTCGGTGGGCTCCTCCTCGAAGTTCACGGCCAGCATGATGGACGCGGTCTGCTGGACCCCACGACCCATGTCAGCCTGCTCGACCAATTTGGCGGCCACGGCAAAGAAATCACCGCCGTGCGCGAGGCTTTCACCGCCCGCCAAGACACACAGCGCGAGCTGGATGCGCTCATCGCCCTACAAGCCAAAGCTGGCGAAGATCGTGAGTTTCTAGAACACGCCATTGTTGAACTTGACCGTCTCGACGCGCGTGACGGAGAAGAGGCAAAACTTGTCGAAGAGCGGCGGTTCCTCCAAGGTGCAGAAGGCGCGTTGACGGAACTAACCGCTGCACAAGATGCTCTCGGTGAAGACGGCGCATTCGAGAGCCGTCTCTCCAGCGCGTTGGCGGGCATCGAACGACTACGCACAAAATTCGGCGACGGTGAGTTGGCGGCGGCCAAAGCTCTGCAAACAGCTTCAGAAGCCCTCGAGCGCGCCATGCTTGAAACGCAGGATGCGCGCGAAGCTGTCGCCGCCGCCGCGCAGAGTTTCGATGTGGAACCGGGTCGTCTGAATGATGCGGAAAAGCGTCTCTTTGCTCTACGTGCAGCGGCGCGGAAATTCGGTGTCACGATTGAGACGCTAACGGCGAAGCGAGCCGAATTTGCGACAGAACTCGACGCGATCGACTCCGTTGTGATGAATATCGAAGCGACCCGCAAACGCGCTGTCGTGGCAAAAGCCGCTTATGACAAATCCGCCGCAAAACTGACGGCTGCGCGTCGCAAGTCCGCGAAAACACTGGACGCCGCCGTCGCAAAAGAACTGCCGCCGCTGAAAATGGAACGCGCGCAATTCCGGACGGATATAAGCGACGCGCCAGAGAGTGCGCGCGGCGTCGATCAAATCCGCTTCCTCGTTTCGACCAACCCCGGCACAGCGATTGGCCCTTTGGACAAGATCGCATCCGGCGGGGAAATGGCGCGATTTGCCCTCGCGATTAAAGTCGCACTTGCGGGAAAAAATGAGGCCGTCATGGTCTTTGACGAAGTTGATCAGGGTGTCGGCGGGGCCGTTGCCGCCGCTGTTGGTAAACGCCTCGCGCGCTTGGCCGAGACTGCCCAAGTCTTCACCGTGACACACAGCCCACAGGTTGCCGCTTGCGCCGACGGCCAATTCCGGATCGAGAAAAGCTCAACAGGCAAAACGACGACCACGACGGTTACTGAAATCGCCGCAGATGCGCGCGAGGAAGAAATCGCGCGGATGCTCGCCGGGGAAACCGTGACACCCGAAGCCCGCGCCGCCGCCCGGCAACTCATCGCCTCGTGAGCGATACTGAGGTCAAAAAGCGGCTGGCGTGGTTAGGGCGAGAGATCAAAGCCGCCGACGCGCTCTATTATCAGGACGACAATCCCGCTCTGTCTGACGCCGAATATGATGCGCTTCGGGCAGAGCTGCGGACATTGGAAGCGGCACATCCGCATTTAATTCGCAAAGACAGCCCGTCCAAAACTGTTGGCGCAACGCCGTCTGGCAAGTTCGGCAAGATCAAACACAGCGTGCCCATGCTTTCGCTGGACAACGCCTTCACCGATGAAGACGTTTCAGATTTTGTCGCACGGGTGGGGCGGTTCCTAAACACGGATGAGACCATTGCTTTCACGGCTGAGCCCAAGATTGACGGGTTGTCCGCCGCGCTGCGCTATGAGGGCGGCCAGCTGGTCAGCGGTGCGACACGCGGCGACGGGCAGGTCGGCGAAGATGTGACCGCCAATCTTTCGACCTTGGACGATATTCCGAAAACGCTCGCAGGGACGGGTTGGCCTGATGTGTTGGAAGTGCGCGGCGAGGTCTATATCGACCACGCGGATTTTGACACGATGAACGCTGCGCAGGTGGTGGCCGGAAAAGCGGAATATAAAAACCCGCGCAATGCCGCCGCGGGGAGTCTTCGCCAGATCGACCCATCGGTCACCGCGACCCGCCCGCTGAAGTTCTTTGCATATACCTGGGGAGCGTTGAGTGCACCGATTGCGCCGACCCAAATGGAGGCGGTTGCACGCTTTAGTGATTGGGGGTTTTCGGTCAATCCGCTGATGCGCCGCCACACCTCGCCGGAGAGCCTGATCGCGCAGTATCACGAAATTTTGGAGGCCCGATCCGGCCTCGGCTACGATATTGACGGCGTCGTTTACAAGGTCGATGCGCTAGATTTACAGGACCGGCTGGGCTTTGTCTCGCGCGCACCGCGCTGGGCGATTGCGCATAAATTCCCGGCGGAAAAAGCGATCACGACGGTGGAAGCGATTGATATTCAAGTTGGTCGGACAGGCTCACTCACGCCTGTAGCGCGCCTAACGCCGATCACTGTGGGCGGCGTCGTCGTCTCAAACGCGACATTGCACAATGCGGATGAGATCGCGCGGCTGGGCGTCAAACCTGGCGATACGGTGGAAATCCAACGCGCCGGTGATGTGATCCCGCAAATCCTGCGCGTGACGAAACCGGGCGAGGGCGAGGCCTTTGCGTTTCCTACGACCTGTCCTGTTTGCGACGCGCCCGTCGCGGCAGATGTGGACGAGAAAACTGGCCGACAAGAGGTTGTCCGCCGCTGCACCAATGGTCTGTCCTGTCCGGCGCAAGCCGTGCAGAGCCTGATCCATTTCGTCTCTCGGCAAGGGCTCGACATTGACGGTCTGGGCGAAAAGCAGATCGAGCTGTTCTACGCCGAAGGTGCGATCCGTAGTCCGGCTGATATTTTCACCCTTCGGGCGCGCAATTCTGAATTAAAAATCGAAACGCGCGAAGGCTTTGGCGAGACGAGTGCGACGAAGCTCTTCGATGCGATTGATGCGCGGCGAGAGGTCCCCTTTGAACGCCTGCTTCGCGCGCTGGGTATCCGCTATATCGGGCAGGGGAATGCGCGGTTGATCTCGCGGTATTTTGTCAGCTGGTCGAAATTCTGGGACGCCTTGCCTGCCTTGCAAAAGCCTGAGAGCGACACTGTCGCAGGGTTGCTGAATGTCGACGGTCTCGGCCAAACCGCTGTGTCTGCCCTCGCGCAATTTTTCGCCGCTCCAGGCAATACGCAACTCGTTTCTGATCTTGCGAATGAAATCACCATAGAAGATGCGGAACTGCCCACATCGGACAGCCCCGTCAGTGGCAAGACGGTTGTGTTTACAGGTAAATTAGAACGTTTCTCACGCGATGAGGCGAAAGCCCGCGCGCAAAGCCTTGGTGCGAAGGTATCTGGGAGCGTGTCGAGTAAAACGGATTATCTCGTCGCGGGACCGGGCGCGGGCAATAAGCTGAAAAAGGCCGAAGCCGCTGGTGTGAAAGTCCTGACCGAGGACGAGTGGTTGGCGTTAATCGGTTAGCGGCTGACACGCCGCTTCCAGCCACGCCCGCGCCGCGCCTTCGACACGCGGCCCGATCTCTTTCAGAACCCGTGCGTGATAGGCGTCGACATAGTCTCGCTCAGTCGCGCTCAACATTTCGACGGCGATCAAATCCTGATGGATCGGCGCGAGGGTGAGGGTCTCAAAACGGTGCATAGGGCGCTCGCCGCTCGTGATGGCTTTCGCGTCGGTGACATATTGTAGGTTCTCGATCCGAATGCCGTAGGCATCGGTTTTGTAATATCCCGGCTCATTACTCACGATCATGCCGGGTTTGAGGGCGACGCTGTTCGGGCGTTTGGAAATCCGCTGCGGCCCTTCATGGACACCGAGGAAAACGCCCACGCCGTGGCCTGTACCGTGGTCATAATCCAGTCCGGCTTGCCACAGCGGCAAACGCGCGAGAACGTCCAGATTGCTACCGGTCGTACCGCTCGGGAAACGCGCTGTCGCCAGCGCGATATGTCCTTGCAGGACAAGGGTGAACCGCTCGCGCATTTCGGGTGTTGGGTCGCCAATCGGCACGGTGCGCGTGACATCCGTTGTCCCGCCGAAATCCTCGCCCGAATATTGCCCGCCACTGTCGATTAGGAATAGCGAGCCGCGCTCCAAGGTTTGCACAGTGCCGGTATTCACGCGGTAATGCACGACGGCGCCATTAGAACCTGCGCCCGAGATCGATTCAAATGAGAGGTCGCGGACTGTGTCATCGCGGCGGCGGAACTGTTCCAGCTGTGTGGCGGCTTCGATCTCGTCGACCTCTCCGGATTGCGCCGTGGTGTCCAGCCAGTGGAGATAATGGACGAGGGCAGCACCATCGCGTTGATGCGCCTCGACAGCACCCGCGATTTCTGCGCGGTTCTTACAGGCTTTCGGCAGGGCAACAGGATCCGCGGTGGAAATGACCTTGGCCTCTGCGGCGTGCAGCTGATTGACGTGCCAAGCCGATGCCGTGTTGGGATCGGCGATGACGCGCTGGCCTTTCAGCGCTTTCATGGCGTCCAGAAGCGCGCCTTCTGGCTGTAAGCTGACTTCATTCCCCAGATGCGCGCGGATAGGGTCAGTGATTTTCTCTGGCGCGATGAACAGCTGCGTTTTGCCGTCCGTGTCGATCAGCGCGGTAGAAAGCGGCAGCGGCGTGCACTGCACATCCCGTCCGCGGATATTCAGCAACCAAGCAATCGACGCAGGCGCGGTGATCAGGGCACTGTCTGCGCCAGATTTGGCTATCGCGGCCCCGATCTCTGCGCGTTTGGCCGCGTGGGACTTCCCTGTGGCAGACAGGGGCAAGGCGCTGACCTGTGTTAGGGGCACGGACGGACGATCCTGCCACGCCGTATCAATCGGGTTTGTCTCCAGCGCTTTGGCCGTTCCGCCGACATGGGCAATCGCCGTTTCGATCTGTTTCAATGCGGCTGGACTATGCAGGCGGGGATCATAGCCAATGGTTTGGCCTGTCGGCAGATTCTCGCGCAGCCATGCCGCCATGCCGCCGCCCTCTAGTTTTGTGAACGCGAAGAGGGCTTCATCGACCTGCTGCCGGACTTGCAGTGTGTAGCGACCATCGACAAACATCACGGCGCTCTCGCGCAGGATGATCGCGGCGCCTGCGGAACCTGTGAAGCCTGACACCCACATCAAACGCTCATTACAATCGGGCAGATATTCGTTCTGATACTCGTCTTCATGCGGGACGAGGAAGGCATCCAAACCCAGCGTGGCCATTTCAGCGCGCAGCTTTGGCAGATTGCGTCGCCCATAGTCCGGTCCACCCGTCACATCATATGTCTGAAAGGGCATCGGAATGGCGTTCATGATCGGGCCTTGCGTTTCGGTGTCTGATGCGATGCCTAAGGCTCGCAGGGGTCCAGCGCAAATGTTTTGGCTGGTGCAAGATGACCCACCTAAATGAGCAAGAACCCTAATGGTTCCTTTCCAACCTCTTGCAATTTTGCATAGCTGTCTTCCCCCGTCGGAGCTTCTCGAAATTCCTTTTATCGCTATCTAGCGCGCAACTACCCGAGCGGCCTGATTGCCGCGTTTTTGAAAGCCTGAAAGACCATGACGACTCAACTGATCGGAACCGAATTCGTAACGACGTCGCAAGCGAACCGCGGTGGCAAAGCCCCTGCACGCATCAGCCTGATCGCCCGACGCGACCAGCGCCGCCTGCGTCGCGCGACACGCGCGATCTAAACATTGCAAACAGTCTAAGATGATGAAGGCCGTTCCCTCTGGAGCGGCTTTTATTTTGCGCAAAGCCTATTGAGGTAATTTCGCGCGCAGGCTCGTCCAGCCATTGAGGCTTGGATAGGGCGTAATCTCCAAGCCAAAACCGGCGAAATGCGCAGAAACGGCTTCGGCCTTTTCGTCTAATATGCCCGACAGGATGACATGCCCGCTGGGCGCCAGAGCTGCGACAATATTGGCCGCCAGTCCCATCAACGGACCCGCCAGGATATTGGCGAAGATCAGTTCGAATGTCTGGCCTTTAAGTGCGGGACTATTAAACCCATCCGCAACATGCGCTGTTAGGCGTGTTTCCACACCGTTTTGCGCGGCGTTCTCACGCGTGACGTCAATCGCGTCGGGGTCGATATCTGTTGCGATAATCTTGGTCGTTTCCGGCAAGGTGCGGGCGGCGGCGATCGCCAAGACGCCTGCGCCGCAGCCTAAGTCCAAGACTTGTGCAGGTAAGAGACCCTGGTTCAGCATGTCGTCAAAGATGACAAGACAACCCGCCGTCGTGCCGTGATGCCCCGTGCCAAACGCCATGCCCGCATCGACATGGATGGCCACGACACCTTCGGGCACAGTCTCAGAATCATGCGAGCCATAGAGGTGAAACCGGCCAGCTTGCACAGGTGGGAGGCCCTTTTGCGTTTGACTGACCCAATCTGTCGGCGGGAGTTGTTTAATCGTCGCCTCTGGGCGGTTGATCTGTTCGCGGGCGGCTTCGGCCAGCGCGTGCGTCTCATACAGTGCCTGCACGCGCATCTGCCCGTCTTTTGCACCAAAGATTGCGACGCTGAGCGCTTCCATCGCGCCGATCATGCCGAGGGCATCGGCCAAATCAAAGGCGACATCTTGCGAGGCATCTATATCCAGCGCCCAAGGTTCAGTCGCAGGCATTACCCGCCCGCCCGTGCGGCGGCTTCATCTTGCAAGGGGGGCGGGCTCTCGCGGTCTTTGATTTTCCGCCGCAGGGTTTTCCCGCGCAGGGCGGGGCTGCTTAGCCCGCGGCAATCGCCAACGTCCAATTGTCCGGCTTTCGCCCCGCAGAGCATATAGGCGATGACTTCGGGCTGTTTGACGTGACCATTATGCGCAAACAGGGGATCGACGAAGCCTTTGACGAAGGGGAAGACCGGCGGCGAGAATTCCAACCGCATATCGACGACGTTAAAGCCCAAGAGATCGATCAGCTGCTCACGTTCTGACTCGATGGACATATCCAATTGCGCACTACGGCCGCGCTGGCTGCGATCTAATAGCTGGCGATAAAATGGCACAAGCTCATAGGTCAGGAAGTCGTTCACCTCCGACATTGCGATAATCGTTGGGCGATCTTCATTTGCATAGGGTTCAGGGATGCTGGGGTCAGATTCCGAAATATCGGACAAGGATAAGAGTGGGACTTGATTGGCGAGCATGAAAAATTGCGTGCTCTTGATCATCTTGTCATAAACATTGCCGCGACCATCGGTCATCGCTTCGCGCATAATGTCGAAGGCGACCTTTGAGCCGAGGGATTCTGTCACAAAAGCAAAGGGGTCTGTCTCAATGTCTGACAGCGCCGCGATTTGGCAGATGTCGATATGGCTAACCGTCAGGCCCTGTTGCGCGAAGCCGTAACCGGACGCGTCCAGAGCCGCGCTGCACATCGCGCCGCGCACGGCGTTGCGAATGTCTTCGCCCGCCGGACCCAAATAGAGCACGGCATCAGAAAACCCGTAATTGACGAGCTTGTCCTTCAGGAAGCCATTATACTTGCTGCGCAGATTGGAAAATGGGGCATCTTTCTTTGTCCCGATGGCGTCTTGCCCGACATGTGGGTTTTGCAGCGTGTCCCAGAAAATATCGTCCCAGAACACGCGGTAGATGACATATTCTAGATTGCCATCAACGGGCAGAATTTGCTTGTCTAAACATGCCAGCGCGCTCAATTTCAACGTCGAGCCAGGCAATGTTGTGTTGTAAATAACAGGAACAGGTTGGCGTATAATAATAGAATTATTGACTTTTTTAGATTCATTCATGTCGTCACGGCCACAACGGCTGGCGACGGCTTTCTCTGGCACGGTCTGGCCATAGGCATCTGCAACGCCCGCGATAAAGGCGTTCGCCAGCGGGGCGTCATCTGGATTTTCGACGTAGCCAATGCCGTGTAAATAGATCACGTTGATCCGTTTTTTCCCAGTCTTCGGGTTCTCTTGCGCGAGGCGTTCCAAGCCTGTGAAACTGCCATTGCTATCGCGGTCCGACGAGAGCGCGTTGATGTTCAGGACTTCAAATCCCGTCGAGGCGCACCCCCCGAGAAGAAACATCGCGCATATGAAAAAGAGCCGGATCATGGTCGGGTGTTAGGCGCGCTCGACAAATCCGTCGAGGACCTTTTTCTCGCCGGCCTTTTCGAACTGCACGGTTAGCTTCGTCCCGTCGGCGGCTTTGACTTCGCCATAACCGAATTTCTGGTGAAAGATGCGGTCGCCGATGGCGTAGTTGGAGCTTTTGCCTTTGGCGGGGCGGCGCACGGCATGGCCTTCGATCTCGCGGGGTTCGCGGCCAAAGCTCTTATCGCGGTTCTTTTGAAAGCGTTGCCAGCCGGGAGACACGCGGCTGCCTTGGGCTTCGCTGAAACTGCGTGAAAAATTCGACGCAACGCGCTCTGCAACTGCGCCGGATTCATGTAGGCCAGAGTCGCTCTCGGCCTCGACATGTTCGGGTGGTAATTCATCGATGAACCGCGACGGTAGCGCGCTTTGCCAGCTGCCATAGACTTGGCGATTGGCGGCGAAGTAAATCTTGGCCTGTTCGCGAGCGCGCGTGATCCCGACATAGGCGAGGCGGCGTTCTTCTTCGAGGCCGGCCATCCCGCTCTCATCGAGTGATTTCTGTGAGGGGAACATGCCTTCCTCCCAGCCGGGCAGGAAGACGAGCGGGAACTCGAGCCCTTTGGCAGAATGGAGCGTCATCAGCGAGACTTCATCCTCTCGCGGACCGTCGCCCTTATCGACATCTAGGACCAACGACACATGTTCCAGATAGGCGGGCAGGGTGTCGAACTCGCCCATGGCTTGGATCAGCTCTTTCAGGTTTTCCAGACGTCCAGCGGATTTCGCGTCCTTATTATCCTTCCACATCTGGGTGTAGCCGCTCTCATCGAGGATTTGCTCGGCCAGATTAGTGTGGCGCATTTCGCCCAGCTTCTTGCGCCAGCGGTCGAGATCAAGACAGAACGCGCGCAGGGATGTCCGCGCTTTCCCGCGGATTTCATCGGTTTTCGTCAACTCCCGCGTGGCGGCTTCCAGCGGGACATTCATCGCCCGCGCCGCGCGTTGCAGCTTTTGGATCGAGGTCGCACCAATCCCGCGTTTGGGCGTGTTTACGACGCGCTCAAAGGCGAGATCATCCGTGTCACTGACCAGCAGCCGCATATAGGCGTGGGCATCGCGGATTTCTTGGCGCTCGAAAAAGCGCGGGCCGCCGATGACTTTATAGGGCAGGCCGATCTGGATGAAGCGTTCCTCGAAACTGCGCATTTGGCGAGACGCGCGCACGAGGATCGCGACATCGGAATAGCGGCGACCTTGGCTGCGCCAGTTTTCGATTTCGGTGCTGATGATGCGGGCTTCGGCAGGTGCGTCCCATACACCGACGACGGAGACTTTGTGCCCGCCTGCGTCTTCCGTCCAAAGCGTCTTGCCCAGCCGGTCTTGGTTGGCTGCGATCAGACCAGAGGCGGCGGCGAGGATATGTTCCGTCGAGCGGTAATTGCGTTCCAGCCGGATGACTTTCGCGCCGGGGAAGTCTTTTTCAAACCGCAGGATGTTGTCGACTTCCGCACCGCGCCAGCCATAGATCGACTGATCATCATCACCGACGACGCAGACATTGTTTGACCCTTGGGCCAGCAATCGCAGCCACAGGTATTGGCAGACGTTCGTGTCCTGATACTCATCGACGAGGATATAGCGGAACTTCGCGTGATAGCGCGCCAGCACATCAGAATGGTTTTGGAAGATCGTCAGATTGTGCAGTAGCAAATCACCAAAATCGACAGCATTCAGGGTCTTTAGGCGGGATTGGTAAATCGTGTACATCTCCTTCCCGCGGCCTTCGGCAAAATGATAGGTTTGTCCCGCGTTTAGCTTGTCTGGAGTCAGGCCTTTGTTCTTCCACCCATCGATGAGCGAGGCGAGATAGCGGGCCGTCCATTTTTTCTCATCGATGTCGGACGCCTTGATGATTTGCTTCAGCAAGCGGATTTGATCGTCAGTGTCGAGGATCGTGAAGTTAGACTTCAGCCCGACGAGTTCCGCATGGATGCGCAGGATTTTCGCGGCAATGGAATGGAACGTGCCCAGCCACGGCAGGCCTTCCGTTGTCGGGCCGAGCAACTCGCTGACCCGCTCTCGCATTTCGCGGGCGGCTTTATTCGTAAAGGTGACCGAGAGGATCTGGCTCGGAAACGCCATGCGTTGGTTCAGGATATGTGCGAGGCGGCAGGTCAGGACCCGCGTTTTGCCCGTACCCGCACCTGCGAGGACAAGCAGCGGTCCTTCGGTCGTGACAACGGCGTCCGCCTGTTCGGGGTTCAGCCCCGCGAGGTAGTCAGCCCCAGCCTGACCACCCGGTCGAGACGGCATCGCCATTTGCGAGATGGACCGCTTCGCCGGGGGCGGCGGGGCAGGGATGAAAGATTCGGATTTCGACATTGGCGCGAACATAAGGGCAACGCGCGCGCTTGGCTATGGGGCGTGATGCCCTGTCTCAGTCGTCGCCAACCGTCGCCATGTCGGGGTTTTGCTCTGTCGTCAGCGGGACACCCGGTGCGCGGGCTTGCAGTGTCCCGCGACGCTGAAACCGTTCCCGCGCAGCGATGAACAAGATTGTCCCGGCCAGCACCAGCGTAACGGCATTGGCGGCGATGATCGGTGTCGCTGACGTCAAAATTCCATAGGCGAGCCACAACGCGACGCCAAAGGTGAAGAGCGAATACATCAGCAAGCTGATCCCACCCGTGCGCCGCGTCCGAATGACGAGCCACGCCTGCGGCACGAAGGAAATTGTCGTCAAGACCGCTGCAACGGACCCTAAAAGCGTGATGAGTGTCATCCGTATTTCCAATTTCGATAAAACCGCGTGTTACGACGTAGGTTCAAGCCCAAGCGCTCTCTCGCCGTAAAGCCCAAGATCAAAGCCGCCAAGAGGATCGTGAAAGACTGCGAGGCGATCAACGGGATGGACGCGATCAGAATGCCATAACTGAGCCAGCAGAGCTTTCCTGTCGTCAGGAGGGCGTACATCAGCAGGCTGATCCCGCCGGTCTCTCCGGTTGAGAGGATGCGCCAGACCTGCGGCATATAAGATGCGGAGGTCATCAGGGCGGCTGCAAAGCCAATGAGTTCAATATCTGTCATGCGTTTCAAATATAAAACGCGACCCACATGGGGAACGCGGGTTTGCCCAAGGCAGCTATGCAAAACTAGTGAGGCTACATTTACAATTTGATGAGGTTTTGCCCCCGCTTGCACAGGGTTAGTGCGCAGGGCGACCTTTTCGTCAAAACACGCGCTGTGTATGCGGGCAAAAGCTTCCCTTGCTAAATCTTATCCACAAGCCCATATGGAGGCCAATCGAGAACGGCCAGAATATCGGCCAGAATAGGCTTCACGTCATGTGAAACCGACCCTGAGTGCGCTTTGCTTTCCTTTTTCGACCATCGCAGACCCGCGCATTGTGGGCCTCAAACCTAGATCGACGTGAAAGGAAATTACATGTCAGACGAAATGAAGGCCGGTACGGTCAAATTCTTCAACACAACAAAAGGCTTCGGCTTTATCCAGCCAGAAGCTGGTGGCGACGATGTCTTTGTCCACATCACAGCCCTGCAACGCTCCGGCGTCCAAGGTCTGAACGAAGGTGACAAAGTCATGTTCAACACAGCCGTCAATGAGCGCACAGGCAAAACTGCCGTTGATGCGCTGTCGATGGCCTAACGCCTTTGCGCTTTCCGCTTCGGCGGATCGCTTTTGATTTGAGGGTCTGCACCTTTTTCGGGTGCAGACCCTTTTTCTTTGGCCTAGGCTCTTCCAAAATGGGGAGAGACCAATGACTGACCAGACTTTTCTGACGCCCGTGCTGGCGTTGATCCTTTGGACTTTTTTGATCTGGGCGCTGATGTATGCGCGTCGAATACCGGCGATGCAGGCCGCGCAGATGGACCCGGAGTCTGCCAAGTCCCCGCATGGGGCGTGGAAGAATGAGTTGCCCCTGCGCGTGCAAGCCGCCGCCCACAATTATAATCATCTGTTGGAACAGCCGACGATCTTTTATGCTCTAATGTTTTACGCGACGCTGGCGGGGCAGGTGTCGAACAACCTCTTTTACGCAGCTTGGGCCTATGTCGTCCTGCGCGTGCTGCACAGCTTTATTCAGGTCAGCGCGGGCAAAGTCATGATCCGCTTCGCCCTGTTCAGCCTTTCAACCCTCGTTCTGATGGCCATGTTCGTCATGGCGATCCTTTAGGAGACCCTATGTCCGTTTTCGTTTTCGCGGCCGCTGAATATAAAGATAAGGCCGAATATGCCCGCTATGTTTCGCTTTCGACACCGATCTTCCTGCGCGAAGGCGTGAAGGTTCACGGCAATGACGAAGCGGCCCGTTTCGTTGAGATGCCGGGCGATAAAGCCGTGCTGCTAGAGTTCCGCGATATGGATCACCTAAAGCACTTCTTCTCACTGGAAGATTATCAAGCTGCCGCAAAGCACCGCGATGCGGGCGCGACGATGCGCACGGCGACGTTCAGGCGTTTCCCGCTCCCGTCTTAGACAGGCCCCGAATAGCGGTCCACACATCTGAAAGCGCGATGAAATCCGCGCTTTCATCTGGATCACGGTCATTATTGAGGTCAGCTGGACTGTTGCGCGTGATGACGATACCGATTGGCTCACCCGTCTTGGCGTCCACAACGGGCCCGCCGCTCATGCCTGTGACGACAGGCTCATCAGGGTCGAGGATATGCACGATCCACTGGCCGGGACTGCGTTGGTGATAGACGCGCGCTGTGCGGGTTTCCATGTGGCGCGACCCTGCCGGATAGCCGCGTAAGATCACATCTTGTCCCACATAAGGCGCAGCGGGTTTGGCTAGGGGCAGGGTGCATCCCGCCAGTGCGGCGTCCAGTCCGTCTGGCCAGCTTTGCGCTTGGCCGTGGGCAAAATCCGGCAGATGATCTTGCGCTTCGGTCAGGCAGTGCCCCGCAGATACCCACCCGCCCCAATGTAAGAACCACGTCGTATAGCATTGAAATTGCGCGTGATTATGAAAGTATCGCCGCACGTCCAGATGGCTCGGTGCAGGGTGAATTTCTGCCGGTGCCGGAACAGCAATGGGTTTGGTTTTACGGAAGAAGCGAAGGAAGTTCATAGCGCACTCTTGCGATGCGTGCCTTGTGCCCGCAACCGAAATCTGGCTAGGGTTTGGTATGAAACATTTTGCGCTTCTTCTTGCGGCCTTCCTTGCTACAGGCTGTTCCACCGCCGCGATGACACCTGTGGCTTTCGCGGCCGAGCATCCAGAAGCAAAGCCTTATGAGAAAACTGAAACGGCGCGCACCGATGTCGATGCCGCACTCGCGCAGGCGAAGGCAGAGGACAAGCTCGGCCTGATCGTGATGGGCGCGAATTGGTGCCATGACAGTCGCGCATTGGCGGGCTGGTTCGAGACGGAACGTTTCCAAACGATGCTCAGCGAAAACTACGTCGTTCAATATATCGATGTCGGGCAAAAGAACCGAAACCAAGATATCGCCGAGAGCTTTGGTTTGGACGGCACGCCCGGCACGCCCACGGTTGTTGTGGTCGAGACCGATGGAACGGTTTTGAACCTCGATACCGCACCGACTTGGCGGAATGCTGCTAGCCGTGCCGAAGATGATATTTACACTGAATTTGAGAGCTTCACGAAAGGTCGCTAGCCATGTTCGTCGGACATTATGGTCCCGCCGTTTGGGATAGCCACCGCACAGGCGGCGTGAAGCTTTGGCACGGGTTTCTGGCTGTGCAGGCGATTGATTTTGTCTCTATGATCCTCAGTTTGCTCGGGGTGGAAGGTGATGCCCTGCGAGAGGGCGCGCACCCGCTGGCCTTTGATATTGACTGGTCACACAGCTTGCTCAGCGCTGTGGTGATTTCGCTTCTTGTGGCCGTGATCTATCGTCTTTTGCGCCCGACGGCTGGACGGAAAGCTGTGTGGATCATCGGCTTGCTGGCGCTGTCGCACTGGCCGCTGGATTGGCTGGTCCATCGACCGGACTTGCCGCTCTATCCGGGGGGTGAGTTGATGCTGGGCCTGGGCCTGTGGAATTTTGCTTGGCCCGCATATGTCCTAGAAGTCGGCATTCTCGGCGGAATGATGGCGTGGTGGCTGTCCGTCACGCGCGGTCCGGTGTGGACGACCTTGAGCGCTTGCGCGCTGGTGAGCGTGATGGCGGTGATTCAATTCATGATTATGACGGCCCCAACCCTGACGTTTCAGGCCGATGGCACCGTGCCGCCAGCAGCTGGCCCGTCACAGGCGATTTCTGGGCTCGTCGTCTTTACCTTATTCGCGGCGATCATCGCCTTGCTGGAACGTAAGCGGGACGCGCGCAGCTAATCCTCAACCTTGGGCTTGCTCGGCAAACTCTCGGCGATGTTCTTTTCTTTAGCCTGACGCAGGCGCAATCCGCGCCCTGTTGTCACCGCGTCGGTCCCGAACTTTGCCCGCGCGATGTCGGACGCCCGTTCTGCCGCGCCGCGCTTGATCGCTTTGACGTCCAGCATGTCCGCCACATCGCCCAGCGGCGCAGAGAGGCCAGAGATCCCCGCCCCGATGAGGCGGTATTTCTTGAACCCGTCTGCTTCCTTTTCCAGAAGTGGCTCCAGCGCTGCAAAGATCGTGTCGGCCAGCTGCACGGGCTGCTGCAAGGTCCGGCGGCGTGTGATGGATTTGAAATCCGCGGATTTCAGCTTCAGCGTCACCGTCCGCCCGGCGAGGTCTTTGGCCTTGGACCGATCCGAGGTCTTCAGACAGACCTGCCAGAGCTTGTCTTTCAGCGCTTCAATATCGGCAATATCCGTGTTGAAGGTCGTCTCTGCGGAAACGGACTTCCGGTCGCTGGTCGGATTGACGCTACGGTGGTCTTCCCCGCGCGCCAAACGCGCCAGACGCAATCCGTGATCGCCAAAAGCTTGCGCCATTTGCTTGTCCGTGCGCTGGCGAACATCGGCAATCGTCTTCAGTCCTGCCCGTTCCAGCTTGGCCGCAAAAGCGGGACCAATGCCATAGATGAACCCCACAGATTGCTTCGCGAGGAAATCCTGCGCATCGGCTCGGCCCAGCACGGCAAAGCCGTTGGGCTTGTCGAGGTCGGAGGCCGTCTTCGCCAAGAACTTATTATAAGACAGACCGATCGAGACGGTCACCCCGACCTCGCGCAGAATATCGCCTTGCAAGCGGATCAGGCTCTGTGCCGGAGTTTGCCCGTGCAGGCGCTGGGTTCCTGTCAGGTCCAGAAAGGCTTCGTCGATGGATAGCGGTTCGACGAGGGGGGTCAGCGCCCGCATCATCTCGCGGATCCGCGCGCCCTCGGTCGCATATTTGTCCATACTGCCACGCACGACGGTCAGATGCGGGCAGAGCTTTAGCGCTTGGAACATCGGCATGGCCGAGCGCACACCATATATCCGGGCATGATAACACGCGGCTGAGACAACGCCGCGCCGTCCGCCCCCGACGACAACGGGCTTGTCCCGGATAGACGGGTCATCGCGCTTTTCAACCGAACAGTAAAAGGCGTCGCAATCCACATGGGCGATGGAGAGCGCGTTCAGCTCTGGATGCGAAATCGTCCGCCGCCCGCCACATGGTGCACAGACCACATCCGTATCGGACATCGCCGCGCCGCAATCGCGACATAGTCGGGTGGTTTCATCGCGCGAAGAGGGCATTGTAGGGCTTTATGGAATCTTTACGATGTTCTCGCAATGTTCTTCTTCCGAAAGGGCTGGCGCCTGACTGTCATGGTTAATCGCTGGTAAGCGACCAATACACGTGGACTTAAGGATATTCTGTCAGGTGTAGGGTCTCAAAACAAGAACAGGTGCTGCGGGTTGAACGACGGCGCCGTCAAGTTGGTGAACTGGGATTATGTTGAAAAAAATGCCGAAAAAAGTTCTCATCGTCGAAGATAACGAGCTGAACATGAAATTGTTCGCTGACCTCTTGGAAGCGCATGGCTATAAAACAAAGCAGACGCGAGAGGGGCTAAAGGCCATCTCTATGGCGCGCAGTTTTAAGCCGGACCTGATCCTGATGGATATCCAATTACCAGAAGTCTCCGGTCTGGAAGTCACGAAATGGCTGAAGGATGACAAGGCCTTGACCCATATTCCTGTGATTGCTGTGACAGCTTTCGCGATGAAGGGCGATGAAAAGCGGATTCGCGACGGGGGCTGCGAGGATTACATCGCCAAGCCCATCACGGTCAGTTCTTTCCTGGCCAAAATCCGGAAATTCGCTGAAGCGGCATAAGAGGGCCCGACCGATATGTCCGCTCGTATTCTTGTTGTCGATGATCTCGCGCCGAATATTCACCTGCTGAAGGTCAAACTTCAGGCGGAATATTACGACGTTCTGACCGCGAAAAGCGGTTATGAGGCCGTCGAAATTGCAGAGAAAGAACGCCTCGATCTCGTCCTGATGGACGCGATGATGCCCGGCATGAACGGGTTCGAGGCCTGTAAGCGGATCAAATCTAATCCTGACACCTGGCATGTGCCGGTCGTCATGGTGACGGCGCTTGAAGAAACAAAAGACCGTATCCGCGGGCTGGAAGCTGGCGCGGATGATTTCATCACAAAGCCGATTGATGATTTTAACCTGATGGCGCGCGTGCGCTCGCTCTTGCGGTTGAAAATGGTGACAGATCGTCTGCTCAGCCATACGGGACATACGCTCTCGAATTCGCGCGTCCTGCTAGAGAATATTGAGAAACAGCGCGGAACCGTGCTCCTGATCGAAGATCACGACAGCCATGCCGCCAAAATCGCGACACCGCTGCGCGAACGACACAATGTCATCATCGAGAAGGACCCGATCAAGGCGATCCGCCTCGCGAAATCAGGGATCGATACAGTCGTTGTCAGCCTTGTCGCCAATAGTTTTGATGGACTGCGTGTCTGTGCGTCTTTGCGCTTTAATGAGGAGTCTCGCGATGTACCAATCCTTGTGATTGGTGACCCAGAGGACGAGCAACGCTTCATCCGTGCCTATGATATTGGCATCAATGACACGATCATGCGCCCCATTGAGGTGCAAGAGATGAAAGCGCGTGTGCAGACGCTGTTACGCCGGAAATTCTATGCGGATAGCTTACAAGAGAATTTCAACGAAAACCTCGAAATGGTCGTCGCAGATACGCTGACAGGTTTGGGGAATCGCCGATATTTCAACCAAGCGATTGAGCCGTTCTTTGACGAGCTAGAAACGCGCGGCACTCCGTTTTCGGTCATGGTGTTCGACATTGATCATTTTAAGCGCGTCAATGATATCCTCGGCCATGATACGGGCGACCAAGTCTTGAAAGAGACAGCGGCGCGACTGGTCACAAATATGCGCGCGATTGACGTCGTGGCGCGCTATGGCGGCGAAGAATTCATGATCGCCATGCCGGACCCAACGGGAAAAGAGGCGCTTTTAGCCGCAGACCGTGTACGCGCGCTGATCGCGGGAACACCCGTTTTTGTGGATGGTGAAGCTCTGCAAGTCACGACCTCTGTGGGTGTCGCCGAAGTGCAACCCGGTGAAGGCCTTCGCGATGTGTTCAAGCGTGCAGATGACGCGCTTTACAAGGCGAAATCAGCGGGACGCAATCGCGCGATTCCGGCTGTCTTGCCCAAAGCGGCTTAGACTCACGCGCACAAAAAAGCCGCCCCCGAGAGGACGGCGATTTTGTTCGGATAGGGCGCGATCTACTTGATCTTGCCTTCTTTGAAATCCACGTGCTTGCGAACGACGGGGTCATATTTCTTTTTGACCATTTTCTCGGTCATTGTGCGCGAGTTTTTCTTGGTCACGTAAAAATAACCGGTCCCTGCCGTGGAGTTCAGGCGGATTTTGATAGTTGTTGGCTTCGCCATGAGGTGGGTCCTCGAAATTAGGGTAAATCTGAAGCGCGCCAGTAGGCGACTGCGCCCATACTGTCAACACATTGGGTGATAACGCGCACTTATGGGAATTGCTGCATCTTGAATGCGCCGCGAATGGCCCGAGAATAAAAGATACGGGCCGGCGGGCGGTCCGCAGCCAGATAATCTTTTAACACGCGCAGCATCATGTCGGTCGCGCGTTGTGTCTCCAGCGACTCAATCTCTTCAAAGGTAAACCATCCCACGTTCAGCAGTTCGTGACTGTCCTGAATCGCGGGCGGCGGTACATCGCCCAGGTGTTTGAGAAAGAACCACGCGTCAAAGCGTTTGTGCCGATGCGGCGGGGTCACAGCGCGGCCAAAGACCTCTATGTCCGACAAGTCGGGCAGCAGGCCCTGTTGGCGAAACGCATCATAGCTCGCGTGGTTGAGATTCCGGTGCGTCTCGGCCTTTGCGCCCAGCATCAACCCTGTTTCCTCCCACGTCTCGCGCACGCTGGCCAAGGCGACGGCGCGCGCCTTACGTGGGGGATAAGCGGCCTCTAAGATGCGTTCCGTCCGCGGCGACAAATCGCCCGCATAGCGCGCATAGCTATCCGCGCGGTCGACGCGTCCACCGGGGAAGACATAGACGCTGGGCATGAAATCATGGCGCTTTGAGCGCTGGCCCATCAGGATTTTGCGCGCACCCTTCGGGCCCGCCGTCAGGACAAGCGTCGAGGCGATACGCGGACGCGGCGCGCGGGAGAGCTCCTTGCGCTTTGCTCGCTCGCCGTCTGTGATTTTCATTTTACCGACAAGGATCGGCCCAGAGTCGCGAATGGGGTCTTTGGTCATCCGCGACGCCGCTTCCGCTTATGCTTGGACCCGCGGGACTTATAGCCGCCACCGCCGCGATGATTGCGCTTGGGTGGCTTTCCTTTTTCCGGCTCGCTGACCATGTCAAAGACCAGACCGCCCGTGACAGGAGTCGCTTCTTCGAGGCGCACGCGGACCGCCCGCCCGAATTTATAACGATTGCCGCTCTCTACACCGACGAGGGCGCGCGCCTTTTCCTCAAACATGTAGAACTCATGCCCCAGATTGCGCGCGGGAATCAGGCCGTCTGCGCCTGTTTCGTCCAAGGTGATGAAGAGGCCGAATTTCGTCACGCCTGTAATGCGCGCGCCGAATTCTGCGCCGACGCGGTTTTCCAGAAATGCCGCGATATAGCGATCCTTGGCATCGCGCTCGGCGACCATGGCTTTGCGTTCCGTTCCGGAGATATGCTCAGCGATTTCTTGCAGGCGAACGCTGTCTTCCTTGCCGAGACCATCTTCACCGAGGTCATAGGCGTCGATCAGCGCACGGTGGACGATCAGGTCGGCATAACGCCGGATGGGTGACGTAAAATGTGCATAATCCGTCAGGTTCAACCCGAAATGCCCGCCTTGATCGGCGGAATAAACGGCCTGCGATTGACTGCGCAGGACGGCCATACCAACGGTTTCAGACAGATCTTTGCGGATTGCCTGTTCCAACAAGGTGTTAAACCGCGCCGTTGTCGTGCGCTCGCCAAGACTGAATTTCAGATCCAGCGCAGGGAGGAATTCGACGAGGCCTTGCAGCTTCTCGCGCCCTGGTTCGTCATGAAACCGCACAATGCCAGGCTGTTTCTTTTCTTTCAGGGCTTCTGCCGCAGCGACATTGGCCTGCACCATAAATTCTTCGACCAGCTTATGCGCGTCGAAACGGTCGCGCAGGGTGATCTTGGTGACTTCGCCAGCCTCGTTCACATGGACACGACGTTCGGGCAGCTCGATCGCGAGTGGTTGGCGGCGTTTCCGACCCTCCAGCATGACCTGATAGGCCGCGTAGATGTCTTGCAGAATATCGAGGACAGGCTCCGCCGCCTCGCCGGGACGGCCCTCAAAGGCGTCCTGCGCCTGTTGATATGTCAGGCGAGCATGGCTGCGCATCATGCCGCGTTTAAAGGTGTGTTTGCGCTTCGTGCCCGTCTTATCGAACACCATGCGCACGGCCATGCAGGCGCGGTCCTCATGCGGGCGCAGGCTACAGAGATCCGACGAGAGCTCATGCGGCAGCATCGGCACGACGGCATCGGGCAGATAGACCGAATTGCCGCGTTTGCGAGCGGTGTCGTCCAGCGCCGATCCCGTTGTGACAAAAGCCGACACATCGGCGATTGCGACCCAAACGACCCAGCCGCCTTTGTTTTTCGGACTTTCATCTGGATGGGCAAAGACCGCGTCGTCAAAGTCTTTGGCATCAACGGGATCGATGGTGACGAGCGGCAGGTCGCGCAGGTCTTCACGTGGGCCTTTGATTTCTGGCAAGGTCAGGGATTTGGCTTCTTCCAGCACGGCTTCGGGGAAGGCGATCTCGATGTCATTCTCATAGAGACTGATCAGCGAAGCCGATTTTCCGCCAGCGGCCGAGCCAACAATCTCGACGATCTCTGCCACGCGCAGGTCGCCCTGATTACGTCGGGTCGAGCGGAAGAAGACGAGGTCTTGGTCTTGAGCCTCATCCGGCACGCGGGCAGGTTTGTAATCGTGGCGGGCTTTCTTCGACACGGGTTTTATCCGCCAGCCACGTCCACCCTTGTCGAGAACGCCGAGATGCTGTGACGGGCCAGAGCCGAGCTTCTTCATCACGCTGGCAACGGCGTCGCCATTGTTGCGAACCTTGATCCGGCAAAGCGCGCGGTCGCCGACTTTCAGGATGTCACGTTGGTCGCGTTTGCCGCGTTGATTTCCGCCAGAATCTCGGATCAGGAGCTGTGGCGGTGCGCCATCGCCTTTCCAGTTTTCGGGTTCGCCGAACAGGTCGCCGTCATCTAAGCGCTTTGCCACAACGACCATCACACCGGGCAGGGCGTCCGCCTCGCGAAAGGTCTTACGGTCGGTTTTCAAGATTGCACCATCCTCGACCATCGCGCGCAGGAGCTGGCGCAACTCGCGGCGGTCATCGCCTTTCACGCCGAGGGCGCGGGCGAGTTTTTTATTATCAAAGAAATCCGGTCGGGATTTGATCTGGTCTAAAATAGCTTTGCGGGTGAGTTTCATTCAGTCCTAACGTTTAACCCTTCGACTTGGTTGTCTTCTTCGCCGGGGTTTTCTTTTTCGCGGCAGGCTTTTTCTTAGCTGTCGCTTTCTTTTTCTTGGCAGGGGCTTTCTTCTTTTTGCCGCCTTTGGCTTCTTTTTCGGCAATATATTCCAGCGCCATGTCGATGTTCACATCCTGCGGGTCTTGGCCTTTGGGGATGGTCGCATTGATTTTTTCGTATTTCACATAGGCGCCATAGCGGCCCTCCATGATCGAAATAGGTTTTTCTGTCGAAGGATGTTTCCCTAGGTCTTTCAAGACCTTACCGCCACGACCTCGACCGGGATTGGCGCGTTTATCGGCCAGACGCGCAATCGCGTCATTCATGCCGACAGTGAACATTTCATCCGGGTCTTTCAAACTGACATAGGTCGTGTTGTGTTTGATGTAGGGACCAAAGCGACCCAGCGCCGTGATGACCTGATTGCCGTCTTCTGGATGGGCGCAAATTTTGCGCGGCAGGTTGATGAGCATCAGACCTTTTTCCAGATCCATCGCGTCATAAGCCCAAGTCTTTGGCAGGCTGGTGCGTTTGGGTTTCTTCTCGGTTTCCATTTCGACATAGGGGCCGAAACGTCCCGTTTTCAGCACGATGTCTTTGCCTGTCTCCGGATGCTGGCCGAGGATTTTATCTTCGGCTGCGGCGTCTGGGGTGTCGCTCCCAAAGGGGCGCGTCATTTTACATTCGGGGTAGTTGGAGCAACCCACGAAAGCGCCGAACTTACCGAGTTTCAGGGAGAGTTCCCCGTCGTCGCATTTCGGGCATTTCCGGCGGGGTGAGCCGTCTTCTTTTTCGGGGAAGACCAGATCTTTCAGCGCATCATTGAGGGCATCCAGAACATGCGTCACCCGCAGGTCTTTCGTTTCATCAACCGTCGCGGAAAACTCGTTCCAGAAATTATTCAGCAGCGTCAGCCAATCGAGGTCACCGGCGGAGACCTTATCCAGCTGCTCTTCCAGATCGGCGGTGTAATTATATTGGACGTATTTAGAGAAGAAATTCTCCAAGAACGCCGTCAGCAAGCGACCTTTATCGACAGGCGTAAAGCGGCGTTTGTCCAGCTCCACATAGCCACGGTCCTGCAAAACTTTCAGGATCGACGCATAGGTCGACGGGCGGCCAATGCCGAGTTCTTCCATACGTTTGACGAGGCTGGCTTCGGAATAGCGGGGCGGCGGCTGGGTGAAATGCTGCTCGGCGTCGACCTTTTTGGCGTCGACCGCATCGCCCTCACTGACGGGTGCGAGGGTCGTATCTTTTTCTTCGCCGTCCGCCGTCTTGGGCTTGCTCTCTTCATAGAGCTTCAGGAAGCCATCAAACCGGATAACTTGGCCTGTCGCGCGCAGGCCCACGGTCTTGGCCGTGTCCTCAATCGTGACGGTTGTGCGTTCCAGCTTGGCCGAGGACATTTGGCTGGCCATGGCGCGCTTCCAGATCAGCTCATAGAGCTTCTTCTGGTCGCCTTGCAGACGCAGTGAGCCCGGTGTGCGGGAGAAGCTGGTCGGGCGGATCGCCTCATGCGCTTCCTGTGCGTTCTTGGCTTTCGTCTTATAGACGCGGTGCTGACCGGGCAGGTAGGGCTCGCCATACTCATTCTTGATCGTCGCGCGGCAGTCGCTGATCGCTTCGCCGACCATGCTGATGCCGTCGGTTCGCATATAGGTGATGAGGCCAACGGTCTCGCCGCCAATATCGATACCTTCATAGAGACGTTGCGCCGTTTGCATCGTCTGCGTCGCCGAGAAGCCAAGCTTGCGCGAGGCTTCCTGCTGGAGTGTCGAGGTCTGGAACGGTGGTGATGGATTACGTGTCAGTGGCTTGGCGACGACAGAGCTGACCGAGAGCGAGGCGGCTTCGACCTTGGCCTTGGCCGCCATGGCGAGTGTCTCATTGTTCAGTGAAAACTTATCCAGCTTGTCGCCGTCTAGGCTGACGAGGCGAGCGGGGAAATTGCCGGCCTTGGCCGTCATATCGGCCCCGACGGACCAATATTCGCGTGGGTCGAAGGCGTCGATCTCGTCTTCGCGTTCTGTGATGAGTTTCAGCGCAACCGATTGCACGCGTCCGGCCGAGCGCGCGCCGGGCAGTTTGCGCCACAAGACGGGCGAGAGCGTAAAACCAACGAGATAATCCAGCGCGCGTCGGGCGAGATAGGCGTCGACGAGTTCTTGATCCAGCTCACGCGGATTGGCGATCGCATTGGTGACGGATGTCTTTGTAATCGCATTGAACACGACGCGTTCGACGGCTTTGCCTTTGAACGATTTCTTCTTGGAGAGCACTTCGAGCAAGTGCCAAGAAATCGCTTCACCTTCACGATCCGGGTCGGTCGCGAGGATGAGTTTGTCGGCTTTTTCGAGGGCATTTTCGATATCTTTGATGCGCTTTTTCGACTGCGTATCGACACTCCAGCTCATCGCGAAGTTGTTTTCGGGATCGACCGAACCGTTTTTGGACGGCAGGTCACGGACGTGCCCAAAACTCGCGAGGACTTTATAATCCTTGCCCAGATATTTTTCGATGGTCTTGGCCTTGGCAGGCGACTCGACGATGACGAGGTTCATGGTGGCTCTTTTGTAAAGGCGTGGCGCGGCTGCGAAAATGCAATGTCGCTGCAAATCGGGCGGCATTTGGGGGAGGTGATATATAAAGTCAACTCAACCCCGAAATTGGGCAGCAGTAGAGAAATCGTATAGGTATAAGAATATAATTTGCAATTATAACGTGTTATGTCTATAATTGGAGAAACTTTTTATTCGGGGCGGCGATGAAAGAGACACATAACGAGCGGGTCATTGTGCCTGAGCAGGGCTTACCAGAGGCAGAGCTTCAGATGGTTTCGTTTCAAGCGTCAACAGACGGTGCGAATTACGTGCTCGATCTCTTGCGTGAGCTCCAAACGATCTCCAGCGTCTCTGGGTATTTGAGTTTAGCTTCTGACATTGCGAAAGTGCTCGATATCCACGACCCCAGCGCGAAACGCAGCTAGGCTCTCCCAACGCGACCATCCGGTTCGACGGAAATCTCGGCGTTGAGTTCTAGGTCCAGCAAGACAGCGGCCACGATCGGTAAGGGTAGGCCGGATAGTCGCACAATGTCATCGCGCGGCGTTGGTGTCGGCGAGAGCAATGATAATATTTTTGGGCGCGCGGCCGCAATGTCCTGCTCTGCGGCTTTGTAATCAAAGCGCGGCGAGTCAAAATTATTGCTCGGTTCTTCCAACATGAGAGGCCGTAAATCTTCTAAGATACGCCGGACATCCTCTGCATTTTCGATCAGATGCGCGCCTTGCCGGATCAGACGATTGCAGCCCTTTGTGCGTGGGTCCAGCGGCGACCCCGGTGCGGCCATGACTTCGCGGTTTTGCTCTAGCGCATAGCGCGCCGTGATCAGTGTGCCGGACCGTTCTGCGGCCTCAATGACAATCACGCCTCGCGAAAGACCCGAGATTATGCGATTACGACGCGGAAAATCCCGCGCCGTCGCGCGATATCCCAGCGGGCTTTCACTCACGAGCGCGCCTTGTTGTGCGATCAACGCATGTAGATCAGCATTTTCGCGCGGGTAGATATGATCGACTCCGCCACCCAAGACGGCGACAGTTCCGCTTTCAACGCTTGCGCGGTGAGCGGCAGAATCAATGCCGCGCGCTAAACCCGACACGACGCTATATCCCGCTTGCCCCAACTCACTGGCGAGCTGTCCGGCAAAGCGCTGACCCACAGCCGAGGCATTCCTTGACCCGATGATCGCGACGCAAGGCTGGTGCAGCTGTCGCACATCGCCCAGCACAGAAATCACCGGCGGTGGTGGGTCGATGGCATAGAGCAGCGCTGGAAATTCTGGCTCGACCGCGCAAACCAAGGCGACGCCCATTTCCTCGCACTGAGCCATCTCGCGTTCGACTTGTTCGACGGTCGGAACTTGTGTTTCGCGTTTGCGGATCAGGGCGGGCAGGGCGTCTAGCGCTGCTGCCGCTGTGCCGTAGCGATTGATGAGGTCTCGAAAGGCCACTGGCCCCACATTGCGCGTTCGGGAAAGGCGCAACCAATCGCGACGTTCAGCAAAACTGAGAACGCGTGGCATCAGCTTTTTTGACCGATCTTGCTTTCCTCGCCCTTGCGCAGGCGATCAATATTCTCGCGGTGCCGCCACAGGATCACCGCTGACATGGCCGTGACCATAATTGCGGCAGCGCGCGGGGCTATGAACCAGCTAACCGCTGTGGCGCTCACACAGGCAAGCAGGGCACCGAGTGAGGACAGCCGCGTAATTACGGCTGTCGCGAGCCACACGACAGCGGCCAAGACGCCCATCTGCCAGACGAGAGCGAATAGTCCGCCAAAGAATGTGGCGACGCCTTTTCCGCCCTTGAACCTCAGCCAAATTGGATAGCAATGCCCGATCAGCGCGGCGGCCGCTGCGATATAGCCAAAGGGTGCGCCGAAATAATGCTGAATGACCCAACCCGTCAGGCCTGCCTTTGCGGCATCCAGCAGTAGGGTCAGCGCTGCGATATCCTTACGTCCTGTGCGCAACACATTCGTTGCGCCGATATTTCCTGACCCAATCTTGCGAATGTCGCCTTGGCCGAAGGCCCGCGCGATCAGCAATCCGAAAGGGATAGAGCCGGCCAGATAACCAATGAGGGCTGCAAGGAGATAATCCATGCGTTTGACGTGCCGCACCGATGGCGGGCTGTAAAGATATGAGTCGTCGTTTGCTGTGGCGAAGGCCGTCTCTGACAGAGAGAAAAAGTGGAGGTACCACCCGGAATCGAACCGGGGTACACGGATTTGCAATCCGGTGCGTCACCACTCCGCCATGGTACCTCACGTGGTGTGGACCGCCCTATAGGCAAGCGGGCGAGAAGGGGCAAGCCTGCAATACGGGTGATTGCGACACAATTGCCCCGTTGCGGGCATCGTCGCGGGTTGGTATGCGCGGCACTGAAATGAAGGGCTGCCATATCGGCAGGTCGCGCCAGCACAGGTCCGCCAAACATGTTCGATACTGCACACGCCCGCGAGCAAATGGTCGAGTCGCAAATCCGCACGGCGGATGTGACCGAGCTTGATCTCTTGGCGGCTTTTCGCCGGACTCCGAGAGATCGTTTCACCCCAACGGCCCGGACGGCGCTGGCTTATTCAGATCGGCATGTTGAGTTGGAAGATGGCTGCGTGATGTTGCGTCCGCGTGATTTGGCGAAAATGGCGCAAGCCGCTGACATCGAAGCGTCTGATGTCGTTCTCGATATTGCCTGTGGGCGAGGCTATTCGACCGCGATCCTTGCGCAGCTGGCCGATACCGTTGTCGGCTTGGAAACCTCAGAGGAAAAAGTCACCCGCGCAACAGAACTGCTCGTTGAGACGGATATTTCCAATGCCGCTGTCCTGTCTGGCGAATTGAAAGCTGGCGCAGCGCAGCACGGCCCGTTCAATGTCATCTTTGTCAATGGCGCGGTCGCCTCTGTGCCGAAAGCTTGGTTTGACCAGCTCGCCGATGGAGGACGTCTCGTCTGTATCGTGCAGAGCGGACCCGTGGGTCGCGCGAGCGTTTTCAAGAAATCTGGTGCCGCCATTGGGGAACGTGTCGCCTTTGACACATCCGCGCCCTATCTGCCCGGTTTCGAGCCAGAGGTCGCTTTTACCTTCTAGGCGAAAATAGGGCGTTTGGCCCTGCAGTCCTGAATGGGCTGCGACCATCGGCATTAGTCGCGTTTTAACGCGCAGCTGTTAGTGTTGAGATTACACTCTGCACTGATGGGACTGCCTCGTGAAGAATTTGACACTTAAAACGCTCTTTGCGGTGCTTTTGACGGGCGTCAGTGTGGCGGCTTTGCCACTGTCGGCTCAGGCTGATGATCTGACTTCGGCGTTGATTTCGGTCTATGACAAAAACCCGCGCTTGCAGGCCGAGCGGGCCCGATTGCGCGAAATTGATGAGACCTATGTCCAAGCTCGTGCGCAAGGCCGGGTGACGATTTCTGCTAGCGGTCAATATGCGCGCACACGGGCGGAGTCGCCCGCGTCCAGCAATCCGTTTTTCGACTCCGGTGACGGGCTCGAATATGGCGCACCTTATTCTGGCCAGGTCCAAGTCATCCAGCCGCTTTATCAAGGCGGTCGTGTCAAAGCCCTGAAACGCCAAGCCAAGCTGGGCATTTTGGCCGCGCGAGAGAACTTGCGCGCACAGGAAAACAACATTTTTCTGGCGGCGGCGAATGCCTATGTTGATGTGCTGCGGGACGAAGAAACCGCTCGTATTCGTCGCAATAACGTCCGCGTGCTGAGCCGCCAGTTGCAAGCCTCGCAAGACCGCTTTGCCGTGGGTGAGGGAACCCGAACCGACATCGCGCAGTCACGTTCGCGTTTGGCGCTCTCAGAATCTGGTTTGGCGCAAGCGGATGCACAGCTTCTGATTTCCCGTGCGGCCTATGAGCGGATCGTCGGGCGGATACCTGTCGATCTTCAGCCCGTGCCGAATTTCCTTCTGCCGCAGGATTTACCGACGGCGATTGCGCGGGCACGCGATAATAACCCTGAGCTGATCGGGTCCTATTTCAACGAAGCCGCCAGCACGGCGGCGATTGATGTCGCCAAGGCGGCGGGTCGACCGACCATTTCTTTGAACGGTAACCTATCTTCTGCCCGGGACCAGGTTTTGGGCTTTGATCGCTCTGACCAGCAGTCGATCACGGCGCAGATCCGCGTGCCAATCTTTTCTGGCGGATTAAACAAATCCCGCGTCCGTCAAGCCAAACATGCCAAGGCAAGGCTGGCATTTGAGACCCGCGATACAGAGCTGGCCGTCGATCAGACGGTTAAACAGATCTGGGCGCAACTTGATGCCGCGCGTGAGGTTCTGGTCGCAACACAAACGCAGGTCGAGAGTGCCGATATCGCCTTTGAAGGTGTCAGCTTGGAACAAACCGTCGGGACACGCACGCAGCTGGATGTTTTGAACGCGGAACAGGAAGTGCTCAACGCGCGCCTGTCCGTCGTCAACGCTCAGCGCGAAGTCGACAGCGCGACCTTCCGCCTGCTCTCGACCATGGGGGTCTTTGATGCGGAAGGCATTCAGCTACCCGTGGATGGCTATGATCCTGAAGCGAACCTGTCCGAGGTTTCCTATGACGGGCTGAGCGAGGCCGTGGACCGTTATGTTCCTGAGGCTGTACAGAAGATCGGGTCACAATTGCCGGATGTGGCGAGCGATATGGTGGCGGGGACGGCGCTAGTGATCGATGCATCTGAAATTGACCGTTTGGTGGACCCGTTGGTCGATGCGTCAGGCGATATTTTGTCCGTTACGAAAGGCGTCGTCGATTCTGCGACCTTCCAAACGCCTGATCTGGACCCGCGTGCTGAGATTTTGCGCGCGCCGATCGAGACAGAGCCGGTGCAGCCGCCGTCTCGGGCAAAAATCATCCTTCCGGAAGAATAAGCTCCGAAGATTGATTCTCCTGTGAATTGCACGCGGGCGCCGCTAGACAAGCCTCGCGTGTTGTCTTAACCTTTTCACAAGAAATGGCGGGGGGAACCGCTTTTGCGTGCCGTCCGGTACGCTGCATCTGCGGAAGTTGAGGGAATATGTCCGAGCAGACACCGAATTCACCGGATCGTGTCGATACCGGCGCAGAGCCGAGCATGGAAGATATCCTCGCCTCTATCCGCAAAATCATTGCCGAGGACGAGCCTGTCCCACTCGAATCCCCTGAAGATACCGTTGCGGAATTTGCACCGGCGCAGCCCGTGTCTGACGCGATGCTAGAGGTCGGGGAGAGCTTAGATCTCGATATTGACGAGGCACTCGCGGATATTGAGGCGAATGAGGCTTTCGAAGAGATTGAAGATTTCGAGGCGGTCGTCGAAGCTCCCGTTGTTGAGTCCATCAAACCAGCGTCTTGGCTGGCACCGATCACCGAAGATGATGTTGTCCAGCGGGCACCAGCCCCTGTCATAGAAGATGTTCAGCCAGCCGAAGCTGCAGTTGAAGCGGTAGAAGAGGATGATGACATTCTCGCGTTGTTGGATATGGATATTCCGATGGCGTCGGACGATGCGGCGCAAGCTGTTATGGAAACCAACTCCATCGAAAGCCTCGCTCCTGTTGCTGAAGAGCTAACCATTGAAGGGCTGACCCCCGAAGACGCGCCCAGCGAGATGGATTCGCTCCTCGATAGTATTCTGGAAGAGACGGATGAGATTGAACCCTCTGCGCTGACGGCGACTGCCGCTGCTGCGACAGGCGTAGCGGGTGCTGCGCTTGCCAGCGCTGTTCCGGTATCCGTTGAAAGCGACCCTGATCTAGAGCTCGTCAAAACATTGATGGCCGACCTCTCCGACATGCCTGAGGGCGACGCGGATGACGCTGATTTGGATGCACTTCTCGCGATCCCAGAGGCTGAACCAGAAGAAGCATTCGCCGTCGATGAGGCAGAAACGCCTGAGGCCGAAACTTTCGATGATCAAGTAGAGCTCCAAGAAGATGAAGCGCCTGCGGTTGAAGCCGGACAAGAAGATATCCTTGGCGATATCCTCGACATGACACTCGAAGATGAGCTGCAAACTCATCCAGAAGACCTGTCATCCGACACCGTGGCCGCGGATGAGCTGGCCAATCTGGCCGGAAATGCTGAACCAGTCGGGGAAGTCTCTGAGACCCCAAGCCTGTCAGACATTGCCGATGCCGCACAAGCCGAGGCGACAGCGCTAGAAACACCACAAGCCGCGGCTTCCACGGCGGGTTTGGCCACCGGCGCTGGACTGGCGGCGCTTGGCGCAGCCGTTGTCGGAAAGACCGTGTCTACAGCATCGACCGAAGCTGCTTCTGAAACAGAGAGCGAAACGTCTCACGTCGCTGACCCAACAGCCGTACTTGACTCACACACCGAACAAACTGAAACTTTGCCATCCCAGCAGGAGCCCGAAATGCCCGTAAAAGCCGTTAAAACCGACGCCATTCTCGATGAAGTCACGGAAACCGCAACGGCCAGTGCTTTTGCCGATCTGAACCAAGTCGTTGAAGAAAAAGCCACGTTCAACGAGCGCGGTCCACGGATTGGCGATCTGGTCCAAGAGGCGCTGCGCCCCATGCTCAAAGAATGGCTGGACGCGAACCTCAAAGGTATCGTCGAGCGCGCTGTGACAAAAGAAGTCAAGCGCATCAGCTCTGGCAAATAGCCTGCCGCATTTTCGCTTTAAGCGTGGGAAAGCCCCCGCTTCACATTGACATCGCGCTGGGCTAAGCCCCGTTCGAATTCACCCGTTCCCAACAGGGGGCGGGTTTTGTGTTAGAGTGAGACCCGCATGCTCGAGAAATCCTTCGACCCGAAATCCGCCGAACCGCGCCTCTATGCGATGTGGGAGGGGAATGACTATTTCAAACCCCGCGCGGCCAAGCCCGGCGACACGAAAGACGATAATTTCTCTATCGTGATTCCGCCGCCCAATGTGACGGGCAGCCTGCACATGGGTCATGCACTCAATAATACGATCATGGATATCCTGATCCGTTATAACCGGATGCGCGGAAAGGCGACTCTCTGGCAGCCGGGCATGGATCACGCCGGTATCGCAACGCAAATGGTCGTGGAGCGCAAACTCGCCGCCGAAGGTCAGCAGCGCAAAAATATGAGCCGCGAGGAATTCCTGAACCACGTCTGGAACTGGAAGACGGAATCCGGCGGCATGATCGAGCAACAGCTCCGCCGCCTCGGCAGCTCTTGCGATTGGTCCCGTTCGAAATTCACGCTGGGCGATCCAGACGACGCCGAGGACAAAATGGCCGAAGCCGTCACCAAGGCTTTCGTCGAGATGTATGAAGCTGGCCTGATCTATCGCAACAAACGTCTCGTGAACTGGGACCCGCATTTCCAGACCGCCATCTCTGATCTGGAAGTCGAAAACATAGAACGCGACGGCCATTTCTGGCACTTCAAATACCCGCTGGCCCTAAAAGAAAATGGGGAGCGCGAAACCTATACC
>CAYPWW010000004.1:60624-69415 GCA_964414555.1 uncultured Algimonas sp. | reverse complement strand
GACGCCCATAAGCAATGACGCGAGAGGTGCGGGCCGTGACTTTGGAACGCGGCAAGGCAAGCGCCGCAGCGGTTTTCGGTTTCGCCAAAATCGGTGCAGAAAATTCTGTCGTCGGCGTAATTCGTACGTCGACCTCTGGCTCATAATATCCCGTCAGAAGACCATCGGGTGCCTCTGGCGTGGACAGCGCGACAGGCGTGAACCAGCTCTCGAAATAGCGGCGCACATCCTCGGCAGACGGATCGACGGACTCCAGCACAGCGGCGGACTGGCAGGGGCTCGCCCAATCCCCAAAGGTGCCATATTGCGGCAAGTTCGGATTGAGGAAAGCAAACTGATCGGCCTCTGCCCAAGTTGTGCAACCTCGCACAAAGGCCTCTAGGCCCGGACGCGGATCATGTGTCGTCCAAAACGGTAGCGCTGTAAAAGCCTGTGAGGGCGGCGGCGGCGCAGGGATTTCAATGACAGGTTCTGGTGGCGGCTCCGTCGGTGTTGGCGTTGGTGTCGTCACAATCGGGGCGGGTGGCGGCGTTGGCTCTGGTTGCGCAATGACGACATCGCCCGTCGGTTCAGGCGTAGGCACGGGCACCTCTGGCACCGTGGAGCAAGCCCCCACGAGTAGAGCCGCGAGGCAGGTTGCAAGCGCACGCCCCACGCGCTTTAGGCGGGTTTCGTGTCAGGCGTCGGATCCGCGTCCAGCGCGTCGCCTTCGCTGGGTTCAACTTCGGCCAGACGCCAGTTCGGATCATCGCCGCGTAAATCTCGTGTATATTCCCATATCTCGGAAACTGCGGATAAAACGTCTGGATCGCCCTGCACCAGCTTGCCCTCAGCGTCTAACAAAGCAGACGTCAGCTCCGCTTCATAGAGCACGCGGATAAAGCCAATGGAGCCTTCCGTCCGCGCACCACTGATCGACGTTTTACGCAAACGGCCCAGATCGGTCACTTGTGTTTGACCTGCGGCTTCGCGCGCTGTGATGGCGGCGTCATAAACGGCATAGGTTTCATCCGTCAGCAACTCACCCAGCAGCGCACGGTCTCCGCCAGCATAAGCATCCAAAATCATGGAATAGGCCTGATTGGCCCCATCCATAAACTGCGCGATAGAAAAGCTGGGGTCGAGGCGCGTTATCGCAGAAAGGCCAAGGCGTTCTGCCTCTTGCAGGTCTTTCTCACGCTCGATGGCATCAGGGCCTTCTTCGGTGTCGTTTGCAGGACCTTCCATACCAAAAGCTTGTGGGTCGAGCTTCTGATCTGGGCCACTGCCAAAGCCCGTTTGCTTACCCAAAATGGAATACATCATCACGCAGACAACGGTTGCGAGGGCGGCATAAATCATCACGTCGAACATGGAAGGCCTTTAACTTGCGGTTTGCCCGCTTATATACGCTTCGCAGGCCGCGTATAGTTGGGGATTGTCAGTGATTTTGACAATTGGCCCGATTGGCGCAGGCTCATAATTTTTAGGAGGGAGCCACCTTATGGCGAAGAAACCCAAAAAGGGCACAAAGAAAAAAGCGGAAGAAGCCCCCGCAGAGGATAGCCTGACCTTGGAGGGTCAAGGCGATCAAGCCGCAGAAGGTCAGTCCGGACCAATGCTGCAAGTCTTGGCACAATACACCAAAGACCAGAGCTTTGAGAATCCGAACGCACCGGGTAGCCTGCGCACGGGTCAGGCCGCGCCAGCGATCAACATCAACATCGAAATCGGTCGCCAGATGATGGATGACGACACGGTCGAAGTAACGCTGATGCTGAAAGCCGATGCACGCCGCGACTCAGAAATCGCCTTTATCGCAGAGCTGGAATACGCAGGTCTCTTTGCGTTCCAAGGCGTCGGCATTGAAGAAATTCAGCCGCTGATCATGATCGAATGTCCGCGACTTCTCTTCCCGTTTGCCCGTCAGATGATGGCAGAGATGACGCAAAATGGCGGCTTCCCGCCGATCCTGTTGGAGCCACCGGATTTCACAGCCATGTTCCGCGATGAAATGATGCGTCGCGCGGCTGCTGCGCCGACGAATTAGGCGCTGCCACCAGAGGAAGACCTCTGGCCGCCAGAGCCTCGCGCTCTGGCGGCTTTTTAATACCCGAAAACGCACGTGCTCCGCTTGCCACGCACGGCCAGTCTTGTATGAATTACGCACGTATTTCATCCAAAGGGTGCCCCATGAGACTGTCCATCGAACGCAATGCCCTGCTGAAGGCATTGGGCCATGTCCAGAATGTCGTTGAACGGCGGAACACGATCCCGATCTTGTCGAATGTCTTGATGAGCGCGGAAGATGGCCAGTTGAGCCTTGTCGCGACAGATTTGGACATCGAAGTGTCCGAAACCACAAGCGCAGACGTTTCCGCACCCGGGCAAGTCACTGCGCCCGCGCATACGCTTTATGACATTGCGCGGAAATTGCCCGACGGATCGCAAGTCGTGCTGCAGATCAATTCTGACGACCGTTTGGATGTGGACGCAGGGCGCTCGCACTTTACCCTGCCGTTGCTGCCGTCTGGGGATTTCCCAAAGATGACAGCCGATGGGTTCACCCATGATTTTTCGATGTCTGCTAAAGACCTCTCGCGCCTGATCGACAAGACGCGCTTTGCGATCTCAACAGAAGAGACGCGCTATTATCTGAACGGCATCTACCTGCATGCCCATGATGGCAAGCTGCGCGCCGTCGCGACTGATGGTCATCGCTTGGCTCTCGCCGAATGCCCTGCACCAAAAGGCGCAGACGGCCTACCGGGCGTGATTGTCCCTCGCAAGACGGTCGCGGAAATCCGCCGCCTGATCGACGGTTCTGACGGCGAGGTTCACGTCAGCGTCTCGGAAGCCAAAATTCGCTTTGTTGCTGGCCACGCCGTGATGACGTCAAAGCTGATCGATGGAACCTTCCCAGATTATGACCGCGTCATTCCCAAGGGAAACACCAAGGAATTGACGATCGACAACAAAGTCTTTGCTGGCGCCGTTGACCGCGTTGCGACAATCTCGGCCGAGAAGTCCCGCTCCGTGAAACTCTCGCTCACGGAACACAATCTGTCGCTGACAGTGAATAATCCTGAGAGCGGCAATGCGAATGAAGACCTGCCAGTGGATTATGATTCTGAGCCACTAGAGATCGGATTTAACGCGAAATACCTGCTGGATGTCGCGGGTCAGATCGAAGGGCGCGATGCGACCTTCCATCTTGAGAGTCCGGCTTCGCCCGCGCTCGTGAAAGACTCAGAGGATGATCACGCGCTTTTTGTCCTGATGCCGCTGCGCGTTTAATATCCGCACGGCGTCGGCTTTGCGGAGCGCAATGACGTGAGCGCCATTACCGCACTCCGCCTGATCGATTATCGTTCCTATTCGGGATTGGACGCGACGTTCCGTCCTGGGGCTGTCGTGCTGTTCGGCGCGAATGGCGCAGGCAAGACCAACCTGCTGGAAGCACTCTCCCTCCTATCACCCGGACGCGGTTTGCGGCGCGCCGCGATCGATACCCTCGCAAGAGTAGAGGGCGGTGCAACGGCTCAAGCTTGGGGCGTTACGGCCACGGTCGAGACATCCTCCCAACCAGAACCCATACGACTGTCTGTTGGGCAAGTCCCAGAGCAACCCCGCCGCCGCGCGATCCGCTTGGACGGGCGCGCCGCGACGGGTGCAGATATGGCGCGGTTGATCTCGCTGATGTGGCTGACACCCGCGCAGGACCGACTGTTCACAGGTCCAGCATCTGACCGGCGCAAGTTTATTGACCGCTTTGCGCTGGCCGTAGAACCCGCCCACGGCGGTCATGCCTCCCGCTTTGAAAAAGCGCGCACAGAACGCAATCGTCTCTTGGGCGAAGGCATCACGGACCGCGCGTGGTATGCCGCCATAGAGGCCGATCTGGCGAAATATGGCACGGCTGTCGCGCACGCCCGCGTGCAGACCGTGCAAGCCCTACAAGCGCAAATTTCCGCGCGGGAAACGGTGTTTCCGCAGTCCCTCATCGGGCTGGACGGCACGCTGGAGAACGCCTTTAGCGATGGGGCGGATGCCGAGACCGTCGAGACGAGCTATCGCGCGCAATTGGCAGAACAGCGTAGTATCGCGCTACGCGCAGGGCGCACGCTGATCGGGCCGCATCGCACGGAATTACACGTCACTCACGCGGCCAAAGCCATGCCAGCGGGACTGTGCTCGACAGGGGAGCAAAAGGCCTTGCTGATCGGATTGGTGCTGGCTCACGCTCGCGCGCAAATGCAATCGGAGACGCCGCGCCGCCCGATCCTCTTGCTGGATGAAGTCGCGGCGCATCTGGACGCGGAACGCCGTGCGGCCCTCGCCGAAGAGCTGTTGGATCTTGAACTACAGGTCTTTCTGACGGGGACGGACGCCGCGTTATTCTCAGATTTCGGTGCGCGGGCACAACATCTGCGCGTTGCAGACGGGGCGTTGCACGAGACTGACTAAAAGAAGGTTCGCCCTGTCACCACCCGGAGGTGGGACAGGGCTCGATACCGAAACGGGGCGCAAATGTCCGGTACCGAATATGGGCCAAAACCACAGAGGTCATGACGAATTTATATGCACAGCGCCGCGATAAAGCGTACTGCGCTTGAGAGCATTGGAATTAGGGGGCCATTCCGGGTCTCATCAACCGTGGTAAGGTTCCGATTTCACCGGAAGCCTCACGCTGGAGGGCGGATTTGGCGATTGGTGAGCGATTTGTCAAGGACAGTCCAAGCCTTCTTGCATGTCCAATTGCAGTTCGCTTCACCTGAAATAATTTCGACAAGCTATGTGTCGTCGCGCCCAAGAGTTTCGCGTCGGTTCGGCGGGAAGAATCATAGTCTAAAAGACCCGAAACGCCGATATCTTGCCCTGTTTGACGGGCATCAGAGAGACCATCAGCCAAAGACGCCGCGTCCCGCAAGCCAAGGTTCAATCCCTGCCCCGCAAGCGGATGAATCACGTGGGCGGCATCCCCGACAAGCGCGAAGCGTTCTGCCGTAAACGAATCTGCCATTTGCAACCGCAAGGGCCAGCTGGCGCGCGGGGCCTCTAGGGATAACGCGCCCAAATAGCCGCCGGAACGCTCAGACAGGAGCGCCAAAAAATCGGCTTCTTGCAATTGGGTGGCAGCTTGAATCGCAGCTGTTGGCCCTGACCACACCAGTTGCGAGCGCTGTCCCGTTAGCGGCAAAAGTGCCATCGGCCCTGTGGCCGAGAAACCCTGCCACGCCAATCCATCATGTGGCAGCGCGTGAGATAGGATCGTCACGAGCGCGGCAACGTCATAGTCAAATCGCTGTGAAGTAACGCCAGCACGACGACGCAGGGCCGATTCTCGCCCATCCGCCGCGACGAGAAGCTTGGCTTCCACGGTTTCGCCATTGATATCTGCAATAACGCCAGAACCGTCGCGCATCAGAATTTCCGCCTGCGCGGGGGAGAAGACTGAAATTTCGGGGGTTGATTTAAGGGCTTTTAAAAGCGCGGCTCGCAGGTGTGTGTTTTCTATGATGCCACCCAAGTCAGCACCGTCTCCGTCACCTTCGAAATGTAAGCGCCACGGGCTGTCCGGCGCGCCTTCCGTCACGAGCATGTCTCGGATCGGCTGGACATGGCGCTTTATCTCAACATCGAGGTTTTCGAACAGGCGGAGGCTTGACGGCGCGAGGGATGAAGCACGGCCATCCGGCGCTTGACGATCCAAATCATCGCGATCGACCAGAATGACAGAAAGCCCTGTTTTAGCCAAAGCTAAAGCCGTCGTTAGCCCCACAAGGCCGCCACCGATGACGAGAGTATCGCATGTCTTGCTCATGTCTCGCCTATAGGCCTGATGAGCGAAGCAGGAAAGGCGACATTTTGCGGCCGTTTTAACGCCTCTTTCACGGTTGGGGATTTACGCCTTGGTAAGGATATTTTTCGCCTTGCTGAGTCTTAGGAGACCTCATGTCGCCACCGCCTGCCGCCACCGCAGAATATGACGCCCCTTACGCCTATGCGCCGGAGGACATCCACGCGATGATGGCCGAGGTCACAGCGGCGCAGGGCAATGCGTTCTGGCGGGCTGTTCGGGCGCTGTTGATGATCGCTTTGGGTCTAGTCTTGATGATCAGCGTGCTGGCCTATTCTCCCTTTGATCCAACATCGGATACAGCGGGATTAGGCGGGGGACGCCATCCGCTGGGTGGACCGGGTGCGGCGATTGCCAATCTGATGATGCAAACGATCGGCTGGGGCGGATTGATGATTGGGGCGCTGACCTCTGTTGCAGGGCTGCGGCGTCTATTAGGGCGCGTTGGACCACGAACACGTTGGCAGTCTCTGCAGCGTTTTGGCATCGCCTTTGGTGTGGTCCTGTTCGGGATCATGTCCCTGTCCGCTGTTCCCATTCCGCAGAGCTGGCCAATGGCAAGCGGTCTGGGCGGTTGGTTTGGCGATATGCTGCATTTGGGACCCAAAGCCCTGTTCGGCGGCTCAGTCTGGGCGGGCTTGATTGTGCTCGCATTTTCTTTTGTCGCGTGCGCCTATTGTGCGGCCCGATGGATCGGGATTGTGCCCCGCGACTTGTTGGATATTGCGGATGCCGCTGGCTTGGTCTGGGCTTACCTCCGCGTCTGGTTTGATCGGTTCTGCGGTTTTATCGCGCGCTTGTTCCGTCGGAATGCGCAAGGCCTCGACGCGCAAATGGATGCCGAGATGGCTGCGCCGCTCTACCGTGACATTCCCGATGTTGCGCCTGTCGCTGCGCCTACGCCAGCTCCCGCACCGATTGCTGTGGCCCCTGCTCCCGTTGCTCCCAAAGCCAAGCCCAAGCCGAAAAAGCGCAAGGCCCGCAAACCCGCCGCGCCGCAGTTTGATTTCTCTGACTCTGACAGCTTTGTCCTGCCGGGCTTAGACCTGCTGAAGACGCCGCCGCCGCGTTCGACTGTGCGCGATGAAGGTGCGCTACGCCGCGCGGCTGAACAGCTGCACACTGTCATGGGCGATTACCGCATTGACGGTGAAATGGGCCAAGTCAGCCCTGGCCCCGTCGTGACCTTGTTCGAATTTGAGCCCGCGCCCGGTGTGAAGTCCCAGCGGATCATCAATCTCTCTGACGACATCGCTCGCAATATGAGCGCGCAATCCGCTCGGATCGCCGTCGTGCCCGGACGGAATGCGATGGGCGTCGAACTGCCCAACCGCAAACGCGAGATGGTCTGGCTGCGTGACATGTTAGCCAGTGACGCCTTTACCCAATCTGAAGCGTCTCTCCCGCTGATCCTTGGCGAAGATATCGGCGGTACGCCTTTCGTCGCAGACCTCGCCAAGATGCCGCATTTGCTCGTCGCGGGTACGACCGGTTCCGGTAAGTCGGTCGGCGTCAACGCGATGATCCTGTCTCTGATGTACACGCTCACGCCCGATGAGTGTAAGTTCATCATGATCGACCCGAAAATGCTGGAGCTATCGATCTATGACGATTGCCCGCATCTTCTGGCGCCCGTTGTGACAGAGCCGAAAAAAGCCGTCGTCGCCCTGAAATGGACCGTGCGGGAAATGGAAGATCGCTATCGCAAGATGGCCAAAATGAACGTCCGCAACATGGCTGGCTTCAACGAGAAAGTCGCCGAGTTCAAAGCCTCTGGCGAGACGATGACCAAAACCACAATGGTCGGTTACAACAAACAAACCGGCGAGCCGGAATATGAAACCGAAGAGCTAGAGTTCGAGCCCATGCCCTATATCGTCGTGATTATCGACGAGATGGCGGACCTGATGCTGGTCGCGAAAAAGGACATCGAAGGCTCCGTCCAACGCCTCGCGCAGATGGCGCGGGCGGCGGGCATTCACGTCATCATGGCGACCCAGCGTCCGTCGACAGATGTCATCACCGGCACGATCAAAGCGAACTTCCCAGCCCGGATTTGCTTCCGCGTCGGTTCCGCCGTGGATAGCCGCGTCATCCTGGGCGAGAACGGCGGCAAGTCGCTGCTGGGCAATGGCGACATGCTGTTCGCCAGCACGGGCAGCCCGCGTCGCCTCCACGGACCGTTCGTCAGTGACGGCGAGATCGAACGCATCACGGCCTTTATGAAAGCCCAAGGTGCGCCGTCCTATCTGGATGATATCACGACCGAGCAAGAGGAAGCCCCAACCGACGCCATGTTGGCAGGTGGTGGATCAGAAGGTGGATCGCTGTTCGATCAAGCCGTGGCCATTGTTGCACGCGACCGGAAATGCTCGACCAGCTATATTCAACGCAAACTCTCCATCGGCTATAACCGCGCAGCGGACCTCGTCGAACGGCTAGAGAGCGAAGGCATGGTTGGGCCGAGCGGGTCTGGTGGTAAGCGCGAAATCTTCCTGCCCGAAGCGGAACCGTTCTAGCCGTCTCCCTGCGCGTCTGGAGAAATCTCAAATAGCGGCGCATCCGCCGCAATCTGCGCACCAGCCTCCGCGTGTATCATTGCAACGGTGCCGTCGATATCGGTCAAGATTTCATGCTGCATCTTCATGGCTTCTAAGAGGGCTAGCCGATCTCCGGCCTTCACGTGGTCGCCTGTCTTCACAAAGACCTCGACCAAAGCTCCATGCAGGGGCGCGCGAAGTTCGCCCTTGCCTAAAACGGCATCTTGCTGCGCATAGGTTCTGACACGGTTCGTCAGCGTGAATTGGCGGTCTGCGAAGGCGATATGCAGCTGCGCCCCATTCGTCGCCATGGCCCGCACGGTTTGCCGGTTGCCAGCAATCTCGAAGACCGCGCGATCGCCGGCGCGAGAGATGCAATCTATTTCAAAGCGCTCACCCGCAACGTCGACGC
>CAYPWW010000004.1:0-60524 GCA_964414555.1 uncultured Algimonas sp. | reverse complement strand
AGGAAATTACGGTTCGTCGTGAGGCCAAAAACCGCCGCCTCTTGCAAAGCCCCGACTATCTTCCGGCGCGCCGTTTCGCGGTCCGGCCCATGCGCAATGACTTTCGCCAGCATGGGATCGTAAAAGGGTGAGACCGTGCTGCCCGTGACCACGCCGCTGTCCACGCGCAGATCGGATAACAGATCAAATCGATCTAATGTTCCCGTTTGCGGCAAGAAGTCTTGCGCCGGGTCTTCGGCGTAAAGCCGGACTTCTATCGCGTGGCCATTTAATTCTATATCGTCTTGTGAGAGACCCAAGGGCGTCCCTTGCGCAATATGGATTTGCAGCGCGACGAGGTCCAAACCCGTGATCATTTCCGTCACAGGATGTTCGACCTGCAAGCGCGTATTCATTTCGAGGAAATAGAATACCCCCGCAGCGTCCAGCAAAAATTCGACTGTCCCCGCCCCGACATAATCGACACTGCGCGCTGCGGCCACGGCGGCGGCAGCCATCTCCTCGCGCAGCTCTGGTGTCATCACAGGACACGGCGCTTCTTCAATAATTTTCTGATGTCGGCGCTGCACGGAACAATCCCGCTCGCCCAGATGCAGGATCGTGCCCTGCGTATCGCCAAAGATTTGCACCTCGACATGGCGCGCATTTGGGACGGCGCGTTCGAGGATGAGCGTGTCTGATCCGAAAGCACTCAAAGCTTCGACGCGTGCATCGGTCAGCGCATCCAGCAGATCTTTTGAGTGTTCCACGAGTCGCATACCACGTCCGCCACCACCGGCAGCCGCTTTGACAAGAAGCGGGTAACCAATCGCCTTGGCCTCTTGGATCAGGGTGGCATCATCCTGCGCCGCGCCTTGATATCCCGGCACGCATGGCACGCCCGCATCTAACATGCGACGCTTGGCAACGGCTTTGTCACCCATGGCCGCGATGGCGTCTGGGGATGGGCCGATAAAGACGAGCCCTGCAGCGTCACAGGCCCGCGCGAAATCTGCATTTTCCGAGAGGAAACCATAGCCCGGATGGATCGCCTGCGCGCCGGATTGTTTGGCGGCTTTAATGATTTTATCTGCGACCAGATAGCTTTCCGTCGCGGGGGACGCGCCTATGTGAACGGCTTGATCTGCCTGTCGCACATGCGGTGCGTCTTTGTCGGCATCTGAATAAACCGCGACGGCGCGCAGTCCCATATCGTGCAAGGTGCTGATAATCCGGCAGGCGATCTCGCCCCGATTGGCGATCAGGACTGTATCAAACACCCTCATAATCGGGCCACGCCAAAGCTATTAGGCTTGAGTTTTCGGATGCGGCCTTCGCTGACGACAGAGAGCAATAGGCCGAGGAGCTTGCGGCTATCACGCGGATCAATCACCCCATCGTCCAGCAAATGCCCAGAGGTGTAAAACGCGCTCGCCTGCCCGTCGAAGAGCTGCGTTAGACGTTCACGCTGTGCGGCGCGGCGGCTGGCATCGGGCGTCACACCTTTCCGCGCAGCTTGGGCATCTGCGACGATCTCCATCACGGTCGCGGCCTGTTCGCCGCCCATGACGCCTGTCATCGCGTTCGGCCAAGAAAAGACGAAATCAGGATTATAGCCGCGTCCGCACATGCCGTAATTACCTGCCCCGAAACTCGCCCCGATCATCAAGGTGATACGCGGCACGTCGGCATTGGTGACGGCTTGGATCATCTTCGCACCATGCTTGATCATCCCCGCCTGCTCATAGTCTTTGCCGACCAGATAGCCGGTTGTATTTTGTAGAAAGACCAGAGGCGTATCCGCTTGGTCCATGAGTTGAATAAATTGCGCAGCCTTGGTCGCGCCAGCCGGATCAATCGGGCCATTGTTGGAAATAATGCCAACAGGATTTCCAAATATAGACGCCTGTATACAGATGGTCGAAACACCGTAGCGGGGTTTGAAATCTGTCAAATCAGACCCATCCACCAGCCGCGCAATGACCTCTCGCACGTCATAGGGCGTGCGATAATCGACGGGCACGATACCCGCGATATCGTCAATTGGGAGGGTTGGCTCTGCAAACTCAACCCCTTCAGTGATCGGCGTCCAATTCAGTCTGCCGACGACCTCGCGCAAGGTCAGCACGGCTTCCGCATCATCTTCGGCCAGATAGTCAACGAGGCCCGATGTGGTGGCGTGCATCTCTGCGCCGCCCAGTTCTTCGGCGCTGGCGATTTCACCCGTCGCGGCTTTCAGCAAAGGCGGGCCTGCCAGAAAGGCTTGGCCGCGTCCTTTCACGCCAACGACATAATCTGATAGTCCCGGCATATAGGCGCCGCCCGCTGTCGAGCTGCCATGTAAAATCGCGAGGGTTGGGATGCCCGCTTTCGACAGGCGCGCAAGATTAGCGAACAACGCTCCGCCATTGATGAATGCCTCAACCGTATAATTCAGCAGATCACCGCCCGCGCTTTCGACCAAATGCAGAAAGGGGAGTTTCTGGCGAAGAGCAATTTCTTGCAGACGCTCCAGTCGGTAACCGCCCGCCGTCGTCAGCGCGCCCGCCTGTATCCCACTGTCATCAACAACCACGGCGCAGCGCGTGCCAGAGACATAGCCAATACCGGCAATAATTGTCCCGCCGGGAATAGACTTTTCTGGGTCGTCCGTGTCGAGCAAATATCCCGCGAGGTTGCCAATCTCGACCCAAGGCAGACCAGGGTCCAAAAGGCGCGTCAGTCTTTCGCGCGGCAAAAGCTGTCCCCGTTTTTCAAAGCGAGGTTTTTTCGATGCAGAGAGCGCAGGCGCCCGCGCATTCAATCGTGACAAGTCTTCGATCAAGGCCAGCATGTCCTCGCGGTTCGTCGTGAACCGCGTCGAAGCCGTTTGGATTTTGGAATTAAATGCAGGGATGTGCGCAACCTCGTTTGCCGTGAGGGCTAGGCTTAGCTTTGCTATTGCGCCGAGGTCAAGAAAGGCGGGGCTGGATTTTCACGCTATCGCGGCCTAGCGTCGATGTAGGAGCATGCATCCACATGACCTGAATGCGAACAGACGAAAGCCTGCGCTATGAAAAAAGCCATTTATGCCATGTTGTTTCTCATCGCGGGACTTGTCGCTTATCTCGCCTTTGCGCCCGTGCCGATTGTCCCGGCCAGTTGGGACGCCCCTGAAAATCCCGGCTTTGTCGATGACTTTGCGCCGAATACAGCCTTAGCCAATCTGGAGCGCATATCTGTTGGCGACTATTTGGGGCCAGAAGACGCGACAGCACTGGACGGGAAAATCTACGCGACATCTCAGACAGGCGACATCACGCGGATAGACCCTGCATCTGGCTCGGTTGAGTCAATCGCCAATACGGGCGGCGTGCCGCTAGGCATCGAGGCCTATGAAGGCCTGCTTTATGTGGCAGACGCACATAAAGGCCTGCTCTCCGTCAGCCCATCTGGCGAGGTTCAGGTGTTGTCTGATACGGTTGATGGCACATCCATCGATTATGCGGATGATCTGGACATTGGGGCGGATGGTACGATTTATTTCACCGATGCCTCGACGAAGTTTGGCGCGAAAGCCCATGGCACGACGATGGCGGCCTCCCTGCTAGAGATCATGGAATCGCGCGGGACAGGGCGCGTGCTCGCGTTCAACCCGCGCTCCAAACAAACCCGCATCGTCGCGGACGGCCTCGTCTTTCCCAATGGCTTGGCCATTCACCCAGACGGCAGCTTGCTCGTCAATGAGACGGGCCGCTATCGCGTCTTGAAAATCAATCCCGTGACTGGCGCCATGTCAGAATGGATCGCGAATATGCCGGGGTTTCCGGATAACATAAATCCCGGGCCAGCGCTGAGCACAGGCGAGCCGACGTTCTTTCTTGGCCTAATCTCGCCGCGGTCTGATTGGTTGGATGCCAATGCAAATAAACCCGGCGCACGGAAAGTCGCGATGCGCCTGCCGCCTGCGATGCGACCCAAGGCTGTCGCCTATGGTCATATTGTTCAATTGGACGCGAACGGAACCGTGTTACGGACATTCCAAGACCCGTCAGGCGCCTATCATGATGCCACGGGCGCGATTGTTCATAATGGCATACTCTTCGTGACGAGTTTGCATGAAGACGCGCTGGCGCATATGCCTTATCCCGTCATAAATTAATTCGGGGAATATCATGCGCAGCCTTTTCAAATTCGTTCTGATAATTTTATCGCTCATTCCGCTTTATTTCGCGGTCACGGGTATGTTCGGCGGTGCCGCCGCAGCAAATGACGGTGTCGCCGTGACGGCAGGGCTCGACAATCAATTTCGCTATCTCTCGGCGTTTTATCTTTCACTCTTCTTTTTGATCTGGTGGGTGCTGGGCGATATCGACAATCGCGGTGGCGTCCTGCGACTGCTGATTCTTGCGATCTTTATTGGGGGTCTGGCGCGGCTTTACAGCTATCTGCATGTCGGGACACCACAGCCCCTTCAAATGGTCGGCATGGCGCTAGAGCTGGGCTCGCCCATCCTTGCGCTTTGGCATCGCCATCTCGCGCATTCGCGCGGCCCGGTTATCCCTTAGGCACACCGAAAGCCTCACTCACGCGTAGATAGTCTAAGAAACGGTGTGCCGGTCTTCCGATGGGCGTGCCGACAGCTCTCTTGATACATCACAAAGGAATCCTTTTATGTCCGACCGCGAATTTGACGTTATCATCTACGGCGCCTCTGGTTTTACTGGCCGATTAGTGGCGGAATATCTGCAAGCCGAATATGGCAGCAGCAATCTGAAATGGGCCATGGCCGGACGTAACGCCGAGAAGCTCGCCGCCGTTCGCGATGAAATGGGCGTGCCAGCCTCGGTCGAGATCGTCACCGCGAATTCCAATGATCCAGAGAGCCTCGCCGCGATGGCGGCGCGCGCGAAAGCGATCATCACAACGGTGGGCCCGTATCAGCTTTACGGCGAACCTCTGCTGAAAGCCTGCGCAGAAGGCGGCACGGATTATGTCGACCTTTGTGGCGAGCCAGCCTGGATGCATGACATGATCCATCAATACGGCGACGTGGCAGCCAAAAGCGGTGCGCGGATCGTGCTGTCCTGCGGATTTGATTCCATTCCTTTCGACCTCGGCGTTTATTTCTTGCAGCGCCATGCCATCGCCAACCACGGCGGTCCGGCCCAGCGTGTGCGCTGTCGCGTTCGCGGGATGAAGGGCACGTTCTCTGGCGGGACAGCGGCCAGCTTTATGGAAACCATGAAACGCGCCCAGAAACAGCCAGAGATCCTTGGCTGGTTGAAAGACCCCTTCTCCCTCTCGCCAAGTGCTGGTCCAGAGCAACCGCCCATCCATAAGCCGATCGAAGAAAAAGACCTCGGCAGCTGGGCCACACCATTCATCATGGCGTCGATCAACACGAAAAACGTTCATCGGTCCAACGCGTTGCTAGAGCATATGTATGGTGCAGATTTTCAATATGGCGAGATGGTCCTGACCGGTCCCGGCGAGCAAGGTGAGAAACTGGCCAAGGGCATGGCAACTGCCAACCCCTTTGGCGACAACCCGCCCAAGCCCGGCGAAGGCCCGTCCAAACACGAACGCGAAACGGGCTCTTATGATGTGATGTTCGTCGGTGACGCCGCAGATGGTGCGCGCGTGATCGTTGGCGTGAAAGGCGACAAAGACCCGGGCTATGGCTCAACCTCCAAGATGATTGCAGAGGCCGCCTTGACCCTTGTGCAAAATGTTGACCGCACGACGACGGGCGGCGGTGTCTATACGCCCGCCCCTGCCATGGGCGACGCTTTGCTGGACCGGCTCGTTGAACACGCAGGGTTAAGCTTTACCCTCGAGCAGAGATAATTTTTCTTCTTTACTGAATGAAATTGACATTATCGGGCCAGGCGATATACAAAATCGCATGAAAAACTGGTCTGATTATCCTATTTTCCTCGCTGTTGCAGAGGTCGGCTCGCTGACCGCTGCGGGGCGCAAGCTGGGCATGAGCCAGCCAACCGTCGGGCGCAGAATTCGCGCACTGGAAGATCACTTTGGCACGCCTCTGTTAAAGCGTGAGAGCGGGCAGTTGATCCCAACAGCCTTTGGCCAATCCATGTTAGACCATATCCGCCGTATGCAAGAGGAAGCCTCGGCGATTGATCGCTCTTCCGCGACATTGGAAGACTCCCTCTCTGGCGTTGTGCGTCTGTCGGCGACGGAAGGAATCGGGACGGCTTGGTTGCCCGGTGTCATGCAGGTTTTCCGTTCGGAACACCCAGATGTGCTGATTGATATTGGGATCGGATTCCAGAACTTTAACCTCGCCCAGCGCGAAGCTGACATCGCGCTGCGCTGGAAAAGCCCCGGCGAGCAGAACTCTCTGATCGGGCGCAAGGTTGCAAAAGTCGGCTTCGGCCTCTTCGCCTCGCCCACATATTTGGCCCGCAAAGGTACCCCGCAATCGCTCTCCGATCTGCCTGAACATGACGGCGTTATCGCGCAGATCATGGACGGCAAATCGCTCTGGTTGACCGACGAAGACGACAACCTCGTCCATGAAACAGGGCGCGTAACATTTAACACAAATTCAATCTGGGCCTTCGACCAAGCTCTTGCCCATGGATATGGCATCGGCGTTTTGCCAATTTGTGGTGTCACGAATAAGGACCTCGACCTTGTCCGCATTCTGCCAGAGGTCACCCATATGGAAGACCTCTACCTCGTCGCGCATCAAGACCTAAAACGCTCTCTGCGGATTCGCGCTGTCTTTGACTTTTTGGTTGGGGCCTTTCGCCAAGATACCGCGTTTTTTGAAACGGGCGTCGCCTCAACATTCAATATGAATCCCTGCCCTGCGTCCGCATCGCCCCTTCCCAAATTGCAGGCGGCAGAGTAGGCCGCTCCTATGGCCAAACAATCTCCCACATCGACCATCGATTTCGGTTTCGAGACCGTTCCGACATCTGAGAAAGTCATGCGCGTCAAAGGCGTCTTTGACTCGGTCGCGGACAGCTATGATTTGATGAATGACGCGATGAGCGTCGGCATCCACCGTGTCTGGAAAAACTTGATGATCACGCGCCTCAACCCGCAACCGGGTGAGGCGCTCTTGGATGTCGCCGGCGGGACAGGTGATATTGCGCGGCGATTTATTAAGGCCGCCGACGAGGTTCGCCTACGCCGTGGCGGGACGGCGGCTTCTGCCGTAATTTTCGACATCAATGATCAAATGCTACTCGCAGGAATCGACGCGACGAAAGATGCAGGTCTAGATCTGACGCGTGTCTGCGGCGATGCGCAGGAACTGCCTTTTGAAGATGCTACCTTCGATGCCGTCACAATCTCTTTCGGCATCCGAAATGTGACGGACCGTATGGCAGCGCTGCGCGAGTTTCGACGTGTTTTAAAGCCCGGCGGACGTCTAGGCATTTTGGAGTTTTCGACGCCGCCCGCGACAATGATCCGCGCGTTTTACGACGCCTATTCCTTCGCGGTCATTCCGCGACTGGGGCAAGTCTTGGCAGGGGACCGCGACAGCTATCAATATTTGGTAGAGTCGATCCGTAAATTCCCCAAACAAGAAGTCTTCGCAGAGATGATCCGCGATGCAGGCTTCGCGAATGTGAAATATCAGGATTATAGTGCAGGCGTCGCCGCCCTGCACACTGGGTGGAAGCTCTAAGGCTTAACGACGCTTTTTACGCGCGGCGTATTTTGCATCGCGGCGCGCTTTTTGTGCACGCTTAAGGTCTTCTTGCGCTTTCTTCTGCGCTTCAATCGCCAGCAGTTTCTTGCGCTCTTCCTCTGCCTTGGCAGCTGCAGCTTCCGCAGCTTCGCGCTTGCGCTCTTCTTCGCGCTTGGCTTCTCGGATCGCACGGGCTTCATTGCGCTTTGCGCGCTCAGCCATCAGCTTCGCTTTTTCTTCCGGATCGAGCTCTTTCTCCTTGGCACGCTTGAGCATGGCGAGCTTCGCCTCTTTTTGCGCCTTGAGACGGTCGTTAAAATTTGTACCGGGGATCATGAAAAGCCTTGCATATTGGGTGTGGGGTCGAGCGCTATATCGCGGGGGGTGGGGCGAAAATCAAGGGTGGGTGTCGGTTTCATTTGGGTTTTTCAGCATGTCGACCAAGAGCTCGCCTTGCCACAAAACCTCACTCGGCTGACACAACTCAGACCACGCGACGCGCAAGCGTAAGAAATTTTGCGTCGGGGCCACCGCCTCTGAGGCCTCCATCACAGATTTCGACGGCCATTGCGCATAGGCGTAAAAGGCCCCGTCATCGCCAAGATGCAAGCGAGACCCCAAGGCGCCGCAGTTCTCACGGAAATAAGTCGTGAAGCCCGACCAGACGTCTATAAACTGACGCCGCGTCTCGGAGTTATTCGCGATCAGCGTGAAACGATAGGCGACGCAATACATTTAATTCAGGCACCGCTTTTGATTGAAGTCATATTCAAATCCCGCGTCGAGACAGCGGTCCACTTTCGCATTGGAGTAATAATGCTGAAAGATTGAGCCCGCGAGCAGTACCACCAATAAAACGAGATAAAGCAGGTAGCGCTGTTTCTTTTCGCGCGACATTAACCCGCTTCCATCTGCGCCAGCCGCGCGGCTTGGTCTTCGGAAATCAGCGCATTGATGACGTCAGACAACGCATCACCAGCGACGATTTTATCGAGGTTGTAAAGCGTCAGATTAATCCGGTGGTCGGTGACGCGGCCTTGCGGATAATTATAGGTGCGGATGCGCTCACTTCGGTCACCAGACCCGACTTGACCTGCGCGCTCTTCCGCCCGCTCAGAATCGATGCGTTGCTTTTCGATGTCATAGAGTTTCATCTTCAGCAGGCGTTCCGCGTTGGCGCGGTTCATATGCTGGGATTTGGCATCACAGACGACCACGACGCCCGTGGGAACATGGGTCATACGCACAGCGGAGTCGGTTTTGTTGACGTGCTGCCCGCCTGCACCAGACGCCCGCATCGTATCGACGCGCACATCCGACATGGAAAAGCCGATGTCGATATCTTCGGGTTCAGGCAGCACCGCGACGGTAGCTGCAGAAGTATGGATCCGGCCTTGGGTCTCGGTGACAGGCACGCGCTGAACCCGATGCACGCCGGATTCAAATTTCATGCGGCCATAAGCGCCCGCGCCAGACACACTAGCCACGATTTCTTTGAAGCCACCCATGTCGGCTTCGTTCTGGGTTTCGACCTCGACTCGCCAGCCTTGCAGCGAGGCGTAACGCGCATACATGGCGAAGAGATCGCCTGCGAAAATCGCGGCCTCGTCCCCGCCCGTGCCGGCGCGAATTTCCAGCACGATGGAGGCGTTGTCGTCCTTGTCTTTTGGCAAGAGCAGCAGAGAAACCTCTTTTTCTAACGCGGGGAGAGAATCCTTGAGGCTTTGCAACTCGTCTTTGACCATTGCGGCCATTTCTGGATCATCCAACATCTCTGACAGGTCAGCCATTTCGGCGCGCACAGCTTGTAGTTTCTTCACGCCTTCCGCGACGGGGCGTAGCTCGGCGTAGTCTTTGCCTAATTGGACAATTTCATCACTATCGGTCGTCGCGCTCATGCGCGCCGTGATCTGGTCAAAGCGGTCTACGACCTGTGCGAGTTTTATATCAGGGATATGCATGAGGCGCGACTTAGGTCAGTCCAACGAGACGGTCAAACCCGCAAACAGCGTTCGGGGGCGGCCGGGGAAATAACGTTCATTGCCAAAGGCGAAGTCAGCGCGGTCCGCATAGCGCGTATCGAACAGATTATCTATCCGCGCGGCGAGCTGTATCTGGTTGGTCACATAAACACTGCCGCCCAGTGTAAAGACATCATGGCCGGGATAATCGGCCGTATTTCCGGGGTTCGTGAAATAGGACCCAACATGCGTCCAGCGCAGATAGCTCTGCCACGCATCCACATCATAAATCAGCGCGAGATTGCCTTGCGTATCCGGCGCGCTGTCCACGCGGTCACCCTCGGTGATGTTATTCGCCGAGCTGCCGACATCCTCGCTGAAATTATATGTGTGCTTCGCCAATGTTCCTGCGCCGCGTAGGCTGAAGCCTGATCCCAGCTCTAGATTGAGGCTTGCCTCGACGCCTTGGTGTTGCGTCTTGCCGTTGACGACATTGAACCCATTTGCGTTACGGAAGAAGAAATTGTCTTTCCACATAGAGAAGGCCGTGATTTCAAACTGGTCGTTGCGCAGACCAATTTCGAGACTATCGAGGGTTTCGACATCCGCTTCGCCCGGCACTTGATTTAATTGCACAGAATAAAGGTCTGAGGTTTGCGGCGCGCGAGAGCCTCTGGCGGCCCGCGCAAACACCGTCGCAGAGTAGAGATCATAGGTCAGCCCGAGCTTCGGCGTCAGGGTAAAGAAATCATCCCTCCGATCCGCCACGCGGATGAAACGGCCCGACCGCCCAACATCGGCATTATTCGTGTAATCATATGACGTGTATTCACCCCGCGCACCAAGCTGTAGTTTCGCGCGTGATGACAGGTCGATGTCTTTTGTCGCGAAGCCCGCGAGCACGAGCGCCGCCACATCGTAATCATAATGTAGGCCTTGCGTGAAACTAAAGCGGTTCGGATTTTCTTGGAATTCATATTGGAAGCCGTCCGTATATTCAGCGTCAACGCCGGCGCTCCAGCCATGCGCATATAGTCCGGATTTCACACCGACAGAGGTGTGGCCGTTCTTATCGAGCGCTTGCCCCGGAACGAAATGGCGCAAGAAGCGCTGTTGCGTGCGGCGCGCATAGGGTTGGAGGATAATGGTGCCCGTCCGCGTTTCACGCCGTAATTTCATCTGCCCACGCAAGGCCTGCGTATCGCGAAAGGCTTCTGGGAAGGCATTCGTTTCGATCGCATCGCGGTCGCGGTAAATGTCTTCACCTTGCAAAAACCCAGCGGTTTCTTGATTGAGGTTGTTGAGCGCGAGCAGGCTATCGATCCACCAGCCTCCGCTTTCAGTTGCATGTTGGACGACCAGCTTTTGTTGATCGAAACCGCTGTCATCGCGGAAGCCATCGTCATGCCCGAGTGTGGCCGCAACATGAAAATCGCCGAGCTCTTTCTGCCCCGTCGCGGTCAGTAAACCGCGCGAACTCGCCTGTAATTTGATCTCGCCGAACGTGCGCCCCGGCACGATATTGATCAAGCCGTGGACCGCGTTAGAGCCGTAATTCGCTGGGCCGGGGCCTTTGAAAACCTCGATCCGATCCGCGATTTCCGTCGGCGCTTCCAGCAAGCCGTTGACGTTGGCAAAGCCTGCCGCACGCAGCGGTACACCGTCCAGCGTATAGAGAAAACTCCCCGCGCCAGCGCCGCCCGTCAGCACGGGCGAGCGTATGGCCGTCAGATGTTCCTGCCCCGAGCCGCGGTGGATATTGACACCCGCGACGGTGTTCAGGATTTCCGCCGGATGGGCGAGGGTCAAGCCCTCTGGCGCAGTTGGGACAATGACGTCGATGGTTTCGGTCTGCGCATCGACGCGCTGCCGTACGCCTTTGGCCGTGACGTAATCCGTTGTGCGAGCTGGCACGAGGATAACAATGTCCTCTTCGATCTCGACATTTTCCTGTCCCGTCGCGACGCCCGACAGGCCGAGCACACTTAGGCCGACAATCATTTCACGTAACATGCGACAGATGCCTATTCTTTTGTCGACGCGCCTGCCGACGGATTTGACTTGCGCTTCGGCTGTGACGTGGATTTTGACATCACTTGCAGCGGGATGTCTTGCGATACGATATTCAAATCGCGTTGCGGGAATGGGATGGAAATACCCGCGGCGGCGAGCGTCTTGTTGATCTCTGTATGGACGGTGTGGATCATTGGCACACGGTCTTCGAAATTGCGCAGGAAGATGCGGCATTGGAAATCCAACGCGCTATCGCCAAAGCCCATAAACAAAACCTGTGGCGCAGGATTATCCAGCACCTTCGGAATGTTCTTCAGCGTTTCCAGCATCAAATCACGCGCGTGATCCGTGTCTGAGCCATAAGCGATCCCGACCGGCACCATCAATCGCGTGATAGAAGACGTCAGCGTCCAGTTCGTCACGCGCTCAGATATGACCGCTTCATTCGGGATCAGGATTTCGAGATTATCGAGATCTTTGAGGGTCGTCGCGCGGATCTTGATCCGGCTAACTGTTCCGGACTGATCGCCAATCGTGACATAATCCCCGATCCGAATGGGACGCTCGAACAGGATGATCAGGCCAGAGACAAAGTTCGCGATAATCTTTTGCAGACCAAGACCGATACCAACGGACAGGCCCGTCACAATCCACTTCAACTGTGACCATTGCAGGCCGAGTTGATTAAACGCGACAATCACACCAATCCCGACAATAATATAGCCTACAACCGTCACAACGGCGTATCGCGTGCCCGCATCAACTCCGAGGCGGTTAAGCACAAAAATTTCTAGAAAACCTGGAAGGTTCCGCGCCGCAATAAAGGTCAGACCCACAATGATGGCCGCTTGCAACAAGTCCCAGACAGAGACGGCCCGTATGATCACAGCATTGGTCTCAGGATTCGTTCCTGCCTCATATTGCCAAATCTCGAACCCATCGAAAATCGACAGGGCCGGCAACAATGGCGACCAGATCATCCAGAGCCAGACTACAAAGCCCAGAAACATGGCTGTGCGCAGTAATTGAGACGTCTGGCGCGTCATCGTCGACACATCAATTTCTGCCGTATCAATGGGCGGCGGCGCAGGCATTTCCTCGCCCCGTTCTTCGGCTTCGACTTTTTCGCGACGGGCTTTTAGCTCGGCTTCATGGCGTTCTTTGGCTTGGCGGTATTTGATCTGACGTTGGGCCACAACAATGGCACGGCGGATCGCGCCATAGATGACATAGGTCAGCAGCACGACCCAGCCCGTAATAAGGACACGCGAGAGGAGCTCGACCGCACTCTCATAATAACCGGTGATGGCCAAACCGATCGCGACCAGTGGCAAACCAATCGCAAATAAAGCGATCGGCCCACGGAAACGCGCAACGCTCGACTTTTCGTCAGACAATAGCGGGATTTCTTTGCGCTTTGCCCAAAGGACCCGCCACGCGAAAATCATAATGGCCGCGGCCATCAGCAGAAATGTGAAAACGGATAATCCTTCGGTGATTTCAACGCTCGTCATTTCGTCCATGACGGCCAAGAACACCGTTGACGTTCCGACGACAGGAACAAACCACCGCAAGTTCGCGCCCACTGTGCGGCGCAAAGCATCGGAGAGGTTAAAGTGGGCAGAGAATAAGCCCTTATCCGCATCCCAACGAATCCATGTCAGGAACACGAGCGCGAAAATCGAGAGATTTAAGAAACCATGCGCGAGACCTTCGATCAGGCGGTCAGGATTAATCGAACTGCTATAAAGAATGGCGATCAGGAAAAAGATCAGCGGGAAAGGCAGCGCTTGCAAAATACCGCCGAGAATAACTGCAGGCGTATGCCAAGCACTGTCGTCTCTAACGCGCCCGACTTTCGACGCGCAGTCGATCATATTCTCCCGCAAGCTTGGCCGAATGCGAAAGAGCGCGATGACCAATCCGAGAAAGATAAAAACGATCAACCAGAGTCGCTGCGCCTGCGCCAATAACTCGGTGACAGCCAACCGGAGGTTTCCAACCGAAACCAGCTCTAATGCGCCGAGGGCGACTTTTTTCGGGAACGTCACATCAATGGCAGGAACCGAACGAACCCAGAGCAGGTTTTCATCCAACAAGGTTTGGAGCTCTTCCGTTTGCGCTAGCAATTCTTCTTGCGCCGATTCTAAATCGGCCAAATCGGTAATACGGGCTGTGGCGGCCGTCTCTATTCGCCGTAATAGAGAGCGACGCGTGTCTAAGGTCGCCCGCAAGTTTGCGCGGTCCTCTGACGTAAAATCTGGAAGGTCAGGGGCGTCTCGACGGGCCGCCTGCAAGGCGCTGTCCATATCGATCCCGCCGATTGGCAGATCCCGCAGATTTTCTTGCGCAACAATACGCTGTCGTGTGACCTTAGAAAGCGCGCTTTGCGTCTCGACCGTGTCTGCGCGAATTCGAGCAGGTGCCTGTAATTGGTTGCCTAGGCGGCGCAGGGTTGCCCCAGCCTCTCGATCCAAATTACCAATTTTGACAAGCCGTCTCGCCGCCGTGAGATCGTTTTCGACATTGAGAGCCCGTCCACGCACCGACGCACTCGACTGTGATATGTCTGACTCTTGCGCGGCAAAGCCTGCGATCTCTTCCGCCAGTGCGAGATTGTCCGTCGCAAAAGACGCGACCAATGGATGCGCCTCGGCCAAGGTGTTGGCCTGTGCCGCAATTTCAGTGCGTAAAGCATCAGCCTCATTGATACGTTTTTGTCCTGTGCGTTCCGCGAGGCGCTGTACATCGGCGCGCAAGCGCTGGACTTTGAGATCGGCCAAGGCCCGACGCCCACCCAGAATTTCTTGCCGTAAGGGCAGGCTCGCGATTTCTTGTTCTAAGGCGCGAATTTGGTTCCGGCGATACCAAGCCCGCGCCTGTAAAGCGGCGCGGCGCGCATTCGAAATTTCTTCCAGATCGCCCTCACCCAGTGTCGTCAATTCAGCCTGTAATGCACCCAATGCACTTCGGGACTCGGCGAGCTCTTTTGGTGCGGCGCTTTGGCGAACGATTAAAGCCTGAAAGGCATCAATGATCGCAGTGAGCTGCGTCTCGACTTCGGCGAGCTCAGACTCCCGCGCAATCAAATCTTGCTCCAAAGCAAAGAGTGCGCCTTCACCAATCATTTCGCCCATAGGCTCTGTCGTTGCTTCAAGCGCGGCTTGAGCGGTTTCGATCTGGGCGTCTAGGGCTTCACGTTGCGCGACAATGTTTTCGATATCGGATAGATATTGAGACCGGCGTTCGGCTTGTCGTGTGGCCTCTGACAGGCGGTCCGTGGCTGTGCGATAAAACCCTTCGGCCTGTGCGCGTTGTTCTGCCGAAAGCGCCTCATTCGTTTTTAAGATTTCAATGCGTTGCTCTAAACTTTGCGCTGTGAAATCCGGGGCGCTGACACCTGGGATGTCTTCGGTTTGCGCGAGGGCCGAATGTGCAAAAAACAGGCAAATTCCAAAAGCGAAAATGATAAATTGGCGAAGCTGCAACATATGGCCCGTTGAACGCCACCCGGCCCCGAAAGTAAAGCCGTGAGCCGATATCTTTCATCGTGTTTTTCTGTCTTTTTCGCTGGCGGCAACCTCTCGCTTTTCGTGACGCAACAGACTATGGCGCGGGCTATGGCCCAGCCCCCGCTTTTAACGCTAAAAGATATCGCCCTGACATTTGGGTCAACGCCGCTGCTGGAGCGCGCGGAGCTGTCCGTGATGCCCCGTGATCGGATCTGTCTGGTTGGGCGAAACGGCTCTGGGAAATCGACCCTGTTGAAAATCGCCGCAGATCTGGTGGAGCCCGATGCGGGCGAGCGATTCGTCAAACCGGGCACAAGTTGGCGCTATCTGCCGCAAGACCCCGATTTATCCGCTCATGCCGATGTAGAAAGCTATGTGCGCGACGGGTTGATTGGCGCCGATGACGGGTTTCGTATTCCCTATCTGCTGGATGCCTTAGGCCTAACCGGCGCAGAAGACCCCGCGCATATGTCCGGCGGCGAGCGTCGTCGGGCCGCGCTTGTGCGGACCCTCGCACCAGAGCCGGATATCCTCATGCTAGACGAGCCAACAAACCATCTGGACCTGCCCGCGATTGAGTGGCTGGAGGGCGAGCTGTCGTCCATGCGGGCGGCGATGATCCTAATCTCGCATGATCGACGGTTCTTAGAATCCCTCTCGCGCAAAACCATCTGGATGGACCGCGGCGAGACGCGCGTCCTCGACAAAGGCTTCGCGCACTTCGAAGACTGGCGTGATGAATATCTCGAACAGGAAGCGCTCGATCGGCATAAGCTGGCTCGGCAAATCCACCGTGAACAACATTGGGTCGTCCACGGCGTTTCTGGCCGCCGTAAGCGCAATGTTCGACGCCTGAAAGAACTGGGCAATCTACGCCAGACACTGAAAAGCGCCAAGGCCGTGCAGGGCTCAGCCGATATTACTGTCACCGATGCGGCGAAATCCGGCAAGCAAGTCGCCAAGCTGACAGATGTGTCAAAGGCTTTCGACGGGCGAGTCATCATTGATGATGTCAGCCTGCGCATTACGCGCGGTGAACGCATTGGCGTCATCGGCCCCAACGGGTCAGGTAAGACGACGCTGCTGAAACTTATCATGGGCGAGCTAGAACCAGACTCTGGCCGCGTTGAACTGGGCCTAAACCTAGAACCGCTCGTCATCGACCAAAACCGCGCAACGCTCAATCCGGATTGGTCGCTGGCGGATGCGCTGACGGATGGTGGCGGGGACATGGTCATCGTCGGCGATCAATCCCGCAATGTTATCGGCTATATGAAAGACTTTCTATTCCTGCCTGAGCAGCGCCGCACATCCGTGTCGCGCTTGTCAGGGGGCGAGCGGGGGCGACTGCAACTCGCGCGGGGTCTGCGCCTGCCGTCTAATCTGCTAGTCTTGGATGAACCCACGAATGATCTGGATTTAGAGACCTTGGACCTGTTGCAGGAAATCGTGGCGGATTATGCAGGCACCGTGATTGTTGTCTCGCATGATCGGGATTTTCTGGACCGAACGGTGACACGTTCGCTCGCCTATGAAGGCGCAGGTCAGTGGCAAATATATGCTGGCGGTTATTCCGATATGGTAGCGCAACGCGGCGCAGGCGTGCAGGCCCGCAAAGCGGAAAAGGCCGAGAAAGCCAACAAAGCAAAAACCGAAAAGTCAGAGACGACGCCTGCCACCAGTGCAGGCAAGCTCTCTTATAAACACAAGTTTCGTTTGGAGCAGTTGCCCAAAGAAATCGCCGCAACGGAAGCCGATATTGCGACGTTCAACGCGGCCCTCGCCGACCCCGAACTCTATGCCAAAGATGCGGATAAGTTTATGGAGGCGTCTACGGCTTTGGGTCTAGCGCAAGAGAAATTGGAAGCGCTGGAAATGGAATGGTTGGAGCTAGAAGAGCTGCGCGAGGCAGCAGGCTAGCACCTATCTCTTGACCATATCTTTCGTCAAAACTTTCGACATATCGCCATCGACATTTGCCATAACGCGCGGGTTCATGACTCGCCGGAACAGCGATGGAAAATACGCCAGCGTGAACATCGTACCATAGCCATAAGGTAGGTGCGGCGCATCCGCAAAGGTCCGCAAATTCTGATAATGACGGGATGGATTCGCGTGATGATCAGAATGACGCGCGAGATTATAGGTCGTCAAATTCGTCACGAAATTATTGCAATTCCAGCTGTGCTCTGGCCGAGCTGGCATATATTTCCCGTTGGGGCGGCGCTCGCGCAGCAACCCATAATGCGCGATATAATTCTGCTGTGACAGGCTGATGACCGACAAGGCCCAGCTGATCAGGAGGTAAGGCAGAATCACCGCGCCGAATATCGCAAGCATCACGGCCCAAGTCGCAAGACCCAGCAAGGTCGCGATCACAACCTCATTGCGCAGTGACCATTTGGAATACCCCTTGCGCGCGGCACGTTTACTTTCAATGGCCCAAGCACGTTTCCAAGCACCAGGAATTTCCCGCGTAATGAAGTGCCAAAAACTCTCATTGAAATAGCTCGTCGCGCTGTCCTCTGGCGTTGCGACATGACTGTGATGGCCGACATTATGTTCGATCCGAAAGTGACCATAAAGGCTCGGCGCGAGCATCAGTAACGCGACCCATTTGGACACGCGGTCCGTTTTGTGCCCAATTTCGTGACCGGAATTAATGGCAAATCCTAGACCCACACCATGGCCAATCCCAACAGCAATGATCGTGGCGATGGACGGGTTTTGCGTGGCGACATACCACGCGCCAAACCCCCACGTCAGATAGACAATGGGCAGTAATCCATGGACAATATATTTGTAAAAGGGCGACATCGCGGCCTCTGCATCCATCTGCCCCAGTAGATCATTTTTGTCGTCTCCAACCACATGCTCCAACACAGGTACAATCAAGTAGACAAGCACAAGCGGCAGCCAGACAAAGGCCACCTGCCCCGTCAGATAGGCCGTGAGCGTGCCGAGCAAAGGCATCATTGGGTAGGTCAATGACACCAACCACAGGTGACGCTTGCGCGCAGGGTTTGCCTCAAAAGCTGTATTCAGGAATGCCATTTTACGCTCCGTTCAGCGCCTAACTATTTTTATTGATAAAAATGTCAATAAGAGATTTGCTGCTTGAACTCCGAAGCTTGATTGTTGATGACGCGCTATGCTTCTCAATGATGAAACATGACGCGCCCTATCCAGAAAAAGGCGCGATTGAGTCCAGAAAAACGCCGCGTGCAATTGCTGGATTGTGCCATGACGGCCTTTGCGGAAGCTGGAATAGAGCGGGCCGTTCATGCGGATGTGGCGGCCTTGGCCGGGGTCTCGGTGCCAACTGTGTTCAAATATTTTCCAACGCGAGACAAACTCGTCGATGCCGTTTTAGATGAGGTTGAGACGCGCATCTTGCAATTGATCGAAGCCGTTCCAACAGCGACAGGGGGAGAGCGGACAGACCAAATCCGCCAATTAGCAGACGTCGTTGAACAGCTTTGCCAACACGCGCCAGATCTGATGAAAGTCGCTCTCTCTTGGACCGTCGCATTCTCAAGCGTGCGCCCTCGCTATCTCGCATTTCATGACAAGAGCCTGACCCTGCTTCAAAAGCGGATTTCTGGCCCGAAGGACGACAGGACCGATGCCCGCATTCTGACGGGGGCAGCGTTTTTATTCATGCAAATGTATTTTGACGGCTCCGCGCCGGATATTCGCGAACGCTTTGTCACGCGACTATCGGAATTAATGCGCTAGACCTATTCGACAAGGCGCGCGCCGTCTTCGGCACTCGGCTGGATCGGCGGAATGCCGGCCTTACGGTAGTCGATATCAATTTCGACCCGTGAGCCGCGCTCACCGTCGAAACGCAGCGTATCAGCGATCAGACCAAGCGCCTTAGATTGACTGCCCAATTTAGAGTCATCACCCGAGACCTGCAAAGCTTGAGTCGGGAGATAGGCCGTGCCGTTCATGGCCAGTTCCCCGCCACTGGCGATCCGGCTTTTCAACACGCTTCGCTCGCGATTGCCGGGGGCGTCGGGATCAACAATTTCCATAAAGGCCAAACCTGCACGCGGGCCAGATTGCGGCGCGGTAACGCTCAGCTTCGACCCCGTTTCCACGTTCAATGTGGCGTTCCGACCCTTCAGGCCAAATGTCACGCCTTTGGCTTCGGATTGACTCCCGTTCAAGAAGGTCAGCGGACCATCTTTCATAATATAATCGCCTGGGGCGAAGGTGACATTTTTCCCGTCAACCGTCAGGCCACCGCAATATGTGCCCGGCTGTAAGCGAAAGCTGTCGCCCGTCATATTGCTAGAGATATGGATCATCGCGTTATCAAAATTATTCCGGCTGTAATATTTCCCGTCGATCTCTTCGATCATGCCTGTTTGAACCAGCTCGTGGGCCGCATTCGGATTAGGATAGAGGTTGCCATAAGAAATTTCGAAAACGTCCGTCAGTACAAAGAGAGAAGGCAGATCTGCTTTCCGATTCCCTGCCAGCGGGGTCCCTTCCAAAGCCGTACATTCGTAATGTGAAATATGAGCGACATTATCGCAATTCGGAGTCTGTCCGAATTCGGTATAGGCCGCGATAATTTCCCGCATCTTGTCGCCACCAAGCTGGTGGAACTCTTCAATTCGGGCAGAAACATCACCGGGATGGGCTGGCTCTACGCCGCTAAATGTCTCTGCGCCATGCAGCGCGATCAATTGCGCCATGACATCATTAAATGGCACAGGGTTCACGTTAGGCAAGCTGAAGGAGAGATCAACGCCGTTCGAAATGACGGTATCTGTCGTCGACGTTACGGCATTCGCGGCAGACATTGGGCCGTTACCGTTACCGTTGCCGTTGCCGTTGCCGTTGCCGTTATTATTTCCGTTTCCACGAGTCTTAATCGTCTTGGTGGGCATGGCTTCGCCGTCTGCTGGCGCGGCCTGAAGGTTTGTTTCCGTCCAGAAAGTCTGCACGCACATTGTTTCTTTCGCAGGTTCAACCGCCAGATACGGGTCCTCTACAGGGGCACATTCCCCTTTTGAGTTCGGCTCAAAATTTCCGGTCGTGCCACCAACGGTGCAGAAAGACCGCGCGCTTGGTGTGTTCAGAGGGTTTTCGGCGACAATCGCGACTTTCGACGTTGAGTTCGCGTGGACGGAACAATTTGGCGCTGTAAAGTTCAGATCATAATCAAAAGCAATCGCATCATTTGCATCGGGCGAAAGCGAGAGCACACAGATCGTATGCTCTGTCGCAATTTGACCCGTGGAGGATTTTTGGATCGTGGGATTATCAATCCCGATCAGACGACCAAATTCTAACTCCATCTCACCCGTCGCAGTCAAACGCACCTGATTACCCGTAACATGAGAGTCGAGCTTTAGGGCCGTCTCGCCCCCATAATTCGCGCGAAAATGTGTTTCGGCGTAGGACGGCTTACGCTCCAACGGGATGGCGTTATTATTCACAGCGGCAATCACGGCCGCATCCAACGCATGTTTAACGCGCTGATTTTCAGCCGTCATGCGCATGTGATCAACACCTGCGGTCGTCACAGCAATCAGCGGAATCGCCATGAGTGCGAAAAACACAGCGACCTGACCGCCTGTATCTTGAAGAAAACGATGTTTAATAGAAAGCGCCATGCGCCTAAGCTAGCAATGAGACCTTTCGGTATTGCCAAAAGAAAGCGTAAACATACGGTAAATTTAGTCTGGTCTAAAAAGTTTTCCGACGAGGAGAAGGCCCTTACGCCCTATCCGCGCGTCGCCGTAACCTGAATATCAAGATCCACATTTCGCGACACCCACTCATCCGTATCCCACGGCGCAGCCCCGACGTTCCAACGCGTGCGGTCCAGTTGCATCGTCCCGCGCATGACAGCTTTGTCTCCGTCAATCTCGACGGTAAATGGCAAAGACACGGCTTCGCTGATGCCTTTCAGGGTTAGCTGGCCTTTTGCCACATAGCCGTCATCCATGGTGACAATTTCATTCGAGACAAAACGCGCATTTGGAAAAGCCTTGGTCGAAAACCAGACTTTGCCGGGCAGTGTGGAGTCGCGATCTTTTGATCCGGCAGAGACAGAGATGAGCGGTATCGTAATAGCGACACCACTGCCCGGCAGGTCTTCTGGATCAAAATAAATGTCGCCGTAAAATTCCCTGAACTCGCCTGCGAAACGTTCACCCTCTTGCAAGGCCGAGAACGCCAGTTTGGAGGCGTCCGCAATGATGGTCCAGCTTTGCGCCGTGGGCGTGGCCGGGGCGGCTTGCGGCGCGGGGTCCGCGGAAACCGCCTCACCACAAGCACTTACGGCGAGGACCGCGCCTAACAAGACAGAAGACAAGCAAGCAAAACGTTGGCGCATGGGAAACTCCTAAGGTGAGATCTAGATACGCGCAGACTTCAGGGAACTTGGCAAATAAATTTTACGTGCGAGGGTCGCCCCACTCCGCTAGCACAGTTGAAACATTAGTGAGACAACGTCCCATGGTTCAGATTTCTTCCGAGTATATTGCCACACCGGGCGCGGCTTTTGACCTAAATGCGCGTCCGACTCGCGTTGAGCTTTATCCCAATAAACGCGCTGCACGCGATGCGATCAAAACAAACGCGAAGGCCATCGCGCCGCTGGCACACCGTCTTTACGGAGAGGCTGACCGCAAACTGCTGATCGTGCTGCAAGGCATGGATACCTCCGGCAAGGACGGCACAACGGCGGCGATCTTTCACCGGACCCCGCCCCTGAACGTCAACGTCGCCGCATTCAAAGCCCCCACAAAGCATGAGTTGGCACATGACTATCTCTGGCGTGTGCATGAAGTCGTGCCGGGCGCGGGGCAGATCACTGTCTTTAACCGCAGCCATTATGAGGATGTGTTGGTCGTGAAAGTGAAGGGCTATAAAGACGCCACGACGATTGAGCAGCGCTATGCCCAGATCAATGATTTCGAACGCTTGCTGGTCGAGACGGGCACGACGGTTCTGAAATTTATGCTGCATATCTCGCCAGAGGTGCAAGGCGAACGTCTGCGCGACCGGCTGGTCAATCCGGATAAGCGCTGGAAGTTCAACCCCGGTGATCTGGACGACCGCGCGCTCTGGCCGAATTTCATGGACGCCTATGAAACGATGGTGGCCCGCACCTCGACGGAACATGCGCCGTGGCATATTATTCCATCGGATGATCGGAAGACGCGCGGCGCAATCATCAGCGGTATCGTGCGGCAAACGCTAGAAGCTATGAACCCGCAATATCCTGACCCCGGTTACAGACCCGATGATTTCCAAATCGACTGAAACCTACGGACCCGTCCGGCCAGAGGGCACGCCAGCGAAACCCGCTTGGCGGCGGCGCCTGCGCTGGACGTTTCTCTTCCTGCTAGGCGTGGGTGTGTTGGTCCATCTCTATGCCGCGCTCTTGCGTGTCGTGCCTGTGCCGGGGACCGTGTTGATGGCGCAACGCGGTTTTTCCGGCGAGACGGTGCAGCGCGATTGGACGCGGCTGGAAGACATCTCTCCACATCTCGCACGCGCTGTCATGGCGGGTGAGGACTCGCGTTTCTGCGAACATTGGGGCGTGGACTTTGCAGCGATCCAGCAGGCCTTGGACGATAATGCGAAAGGCGGGCGACGTCGCGGTGGCTCAACCATCACCCAACAGACCGCCAAGAATGTCTTCCTGTGGAACGGCGGCGGCTATCCGCGCAAAGCCGTCGAAGCTTGGTTCGCGCTTTATACGAATGTCGTTTGGGGCAAGCGGCGCACGCTGGAGATATATTTAAATGTCGCGGAATGGGGTGACGGGATTTTCGGCGCGGAAGCGGCCGCTCAAGCGCGCTTTGGCAAAGCGGCGAAAGACCTGACCCAACGAGAAGCCGCCCTCCTCGCAAGTGTCCTGCCCAGTCCAAATAAATGGCGTGTCGATCCACCAAGCGATTTTGTCAGCAGCCGCGCGACGACCCTGATGCAACGTATGAACGTGATTGAAACCAGCCGCTATGATAGCTGTCTACGCCTTGAAGAGCGCGGCTAGAGAACGCGCAAAATTTCCTCGGCCAAATGCGGGATATTCCTGACATTGGCACCTGCGATATTAATGCGCCCGCTATCGGTCATGTAAATCGAACGGTCGCGTAATTTATGCACCTGCTCAACCGAGAGCGGGAGCGTCGAGAACATCCCGTTTTGGTTACGCACCGCCGCCGACATCGTCTCGCCGCCCTGCACATTTAGCGCGTCAGATAATTGCGCGCGAAGATCGCGCATGCGGTCGCGCATCTCATCCAGCTCTTCGATCCAGAGTGTGCGGAGTTCCACGTCACCCAAAATTCCGGCGACAACCGCTGCGCCATGATCTGGCGGCATGGAAATAATCTTGCGCTGGATCGCGCCCAGCTGGCTTTGCGCGACATCGCGTGTCGCCTCGTCCTTACAGACGACAGCGATCAGCCCGACCCGCTCGCGGTAGAGCGCGAAGTTCTTAGAACAAGATGCCGCGACGAGGGCTTCTGAACAAATTTCCAGCACTTTGCGCAGGCCATAGGTGTCTTCGTCCATGCCACGTCCCAAACCGAAATAGGCAAGGTCGATGTACGGGAGAAGTCCGCGCGATTCCATAAAGGGTGCGAGGCGGTCCCATTGCGCCGGACTCAAATCCGCACCTGTCGGATTGTGGCAACAGCCGTGCAGCAAGACGACGTCGCCGCGCTTGGCCTTTTTATCCAGATGCGCCAGCATGTCCTCGAAATCCACGCCAAGGGTCTCGCGATTGTAATAGGGGTATTTATCCATTTTCAGCCCGGCGGAGCTGATCAGGGGAATGTGGTTCGCCCAAGTCGGCGTGGAAACCCAGACGGTGGCATCAGGGGCCGCCGATTTCAGGACTTCCGCGCCGAGCCGTAATGCGCCGGACCCGCCCGCGGCTTGGCTGGACGCCGTCCGGTAGAGGGCTTCATTGCCCGCGCCAAACATCATCGACAGCATAGTTTCGCGAAAATCGACCGACCCTGTCGTACCGACATAGGTTTTGGTCTCTTGCGTCTCCAGCAAGCGCGCCTCCATGCGCTTGACCGCGCGGAGGATCGTCGTCCCGCCCGCGTCGTCTTTATAAACCCCCACGCCAAGGTCGATCTTGGCCGGATTTGGGTCCGCTTTACATTGCTGCATAAGGGCCATGATGGCATCGGGGGCGCGTGGGACGAGATATTCGAACATGATGAAAGTCTATTCGTTTGTGTCAGTTGGAGAGGCGATAGCCGCTTTTGCCGCGCTTCGCCACAGCCCAAGCTGATTTTTCCGTTGCCTTTATCGCAGTGGCGCGCAAACAAGCTGGCAAAGATGAAAAGAAGGTCCAAAACGGACCGCGAGGGGACCTCATGGAAACGTTCAACAGCTTGATGGAATCAATGAACGGCATCGTTTGGGGACCACCCATGATGCTTCTGCTGTTGGGTGTCGGAGCGTTTCTGACGGTTGGCTTGCGTTTCATGTCGCTGACAAAAATCGGCTATGGTTTCCGTCAGCTGTTTAAAAAGCGATCAGGCGAAGCGGAAGACGGCGATGTCTCGCCATTTGCTGCGCTGATGACGGCGCTGTCTTCGACCGTTGGAACAGGCAACATTGCAGGCGTCGCAGCCGCCATCGCCATTGGCGGTCCGGGCGCGGTTTTCTGGATGTGGGTCACAGCGATCCTCGGCACAGCGACGAAATTCGCCGAAGGTGTGCTGGCGGTGCGCTATCGCGAAATCGACGCAAACGGCAACCGCGTTGGTGGCCCGATGTATTATATCAAAAATGGCTTGGGCCCAAAATGGTACTGGCTGGCAGCAGCCTTTGCCCTGTTCGGGATTATTGGCTCTCTCTCAACCGGCAATGCGGTGCAAGCCAACTCGATCGCGGATGCGTTGAAATCTGAGTATAATTTCGACCCACGGATCGTGGCCGTCGTGCTGTCTTTGCTCGTAGGCGGCGTTATTTTTGGTGGCATCAAACGGATCGGCGCCGTCGCTTCCAAGCTCGTGCCTTTCATGGCCGTGCTGTATATCACTTGTGCGCTGATCGTGATCGCGGCCAATATCTCTGCCGTGCCTGCGGCCTTTGGCTTGATCTTCAAAGGGGCCTTCGGGATGCAGGGCGCTGGCACGGGCATCACCATCGGCTTGATGATGTTGGCCATGCAAAAAGGTGTCGCGCGTGGTTTGTTCTCGAATGAGGCCGGTCAGGGTTCCGCCCCAATCGCCCATGCGGCGGCACAGAATAATGACCCCGTCAACCAAGGTATGATCGCCATGTTAGGCACGGTCATCGATACGCTGATCATCTGTACGATCACCGCATTAGTCATTCTAACATCTGGCGTCATGAGCGGTGATTGTCTCGCAAGCCCAGCGATCTTAGAGCTGCTGAAATCCGGCTCTACACCGGCGGGCTGTGAAATCGGCGTGCCGCTGACGGCGCAAGCTTTTGACAGCGTGCTGGTCGGCTTTGGTGCGGATATCGTGACGATTTGCCTGTGTATCTTCGCCTTCACGACGATCATTGGATGGTCTTATTACGGCGAACGCTGTGCGGCCTTTATCTTCAAGGAAAAGTCTATTCCTGTTTTCCGCATCTTCTGGATTTTGGCTGTCTTCGCCTCGACCTTTGCTCTGTCGTTTGAAACCGGCGAAGACAATCTTGTTGTCGCAACCTTCTGGTTGATCGCAGACAGCCTGACCGGATTGATGGCCGCGCCGAACTTGATCGGCTTGATCTTGCTGTCACCTGTTGTTTTCAAATTGGCGAAAGAATACTTCGACAAAGACGGCATCGCGAATGACGGGCTCATCGATCAGGACGACCTGAAATAAATGACGGAAGACACGGCCAAGGAAGACACTGCCACGGCAGACTCAGCTCCCGCCTCCGCACCTGCGAAACAAAAGCTGCCGGCCTGGATTGATTTCGGGCCGCTGCTGCTGTTCTTCGCGAGCTTTCTTTATTGGAAGCGTGACAATCCCGATGAAGCTCTGATCTGGGCGGCAGCTGTGTTGGCCGTCGCGGCGACCATCATGCTTCTTGTAGGCTGGGTACGTTATAAACGCGTCTCCGCCTTGTTAGTCTTTTCCACCGTTGTGATCGGTGGCTCGGCCCTGATCGCTTGGCTGACGGGCGACAAGCGCTTCATCTATCAAAAGCCGACCTTTCTAAATGCACTCTACGGGGTCGTGATTTTGGGCGGCGTGGTGTTCCGAAAAAACGCGCTAAAGCTTCTGATGGGCGAAGCCGTCGAGATGCCAGATGCCGCATGGCGGACGCTGGCCGTGCGTTGGGCGCTGTTCTTTTTCGCCATGGCGATCCTGAATGAGTTCATCTGGCGGAGCTTCTCTGAGATGTTTTGGGCCTCTTTCAAGGTCTTTGGCTTTATGCCTCTGACCCTTGTGTTCACCTTGGCACAAATCCCTTTTTTGCAAAAACACGGTACCTTCAAAAGCTAAAGCGGCCTTCGCAAGATTGCAGTAAGGTTGAACGCTTTCTCACATTGAAAACTCCCGGACACGCTGGCATAAGCCGCGCAACACTTAGAACCCATAAATCAGGATGGATGTCTCATGGCTTCACTGGACAGTTTTAACTGCGAACGCGAGATGAGCGTGCGCGGCGGCACTTACACATATTACGATCTGGGAGAGGCAGAGAAAAACGGTCTGTCCGGCATCTCGAAACTGCCACGCTCCTTGAAGGTCTTGCTGGAAAACCTGCTCCGCCATGAAGACGGTAACACCGTCAAAAAAGAAGACATTCAAGCCGTTGCGGATTGGCTGAAGACAAAGACCTCAACCCATGAGATCGCCTATCGTCCCGCACGGGTTCTGATGCAGGATTTCACCGGCGTGCCAGCCGTTGTGGACCTCGCCTCCATGCGCGACGCGATTGTGGAACTGGGCGGTTCGCCCGAAGCGATTAACCCGCTGAACCCTGTGCATCTGGTCATCGACCATTCCGTCATGGTCGATTATTTCGGCACACCCGAAGCGGAAAAGAAAAACGTCCAGCGCGAGTATGAGCGCAATATGGAGCGTTATGACTTCCTGAAATGGGGTCAGACGGCGTTTGATAATTTCTCCGTCGTGCCTCCCGGAACAGGTATCTGCCATCAGGTGAACCTCGAAAACCTAGCGCAGACAGTTTGGACAAAAACAGCTGACGGCAAGACCTATGCCTTCCCCGACACGCTGGTCGGAACAGACTCCCACACAACGATGATCAATGGCCTGTCGGTCCTGGGTTGGGGTGTTGGCGGCATTGAGGCCGAAGCCGCGATGTTGGGCCAGCCGATCTCTATGTTGATTCCCGAAGTCGTCGGCTTTGAGCTGACAGGCAAATTGCCAGAAGGCTCCACCGCGACAGACCTCGTCCTGCGTGTTGTGGAAATGCTGCGCGAAAAAGGCGTTGTCGGGAAATTCGTCGAATTCTACGGCGCAGGTCTGGACCACCTGTCCTTGGAAGATCAGGCGACACTTGCCAATATGGCTCCGGAATACGGCGCGACATGCGGCTTCTTCCCGGTCGACGAAGACACACTCCGCTATCTTCAAGCCACAGGCCGTGACGAAGCGCGTATCGCCCTCGTCGAAGCTTACGCCAAGCAGCAGGGTTTCTGGCGCGACAATTCCACACCAACTTTCACCAGCACAATCGCCCTCGACATGAGCAGCGTGCGTCCTGCCATTTCTGGCCCGAAACGCCCGCAAGACCGCTTCGATCTGAAAGGCGCAAGTGTTAAGTTCGCGAAAATCCTGCGTGACGAATTCAACAAAACACCCACAGGCGATAGCGCGATAGACATTCCGGAATACGGATATGCTCTCGACCACGGTGATGTTGTGATCGCGGCGATTACGTCCTGTACCAACACCTCCAACCCTTCCGTTATGATGGCCGCCGGCCTCGTCGCCAAAAAGGCGCGCGAGAAGGGCCTAACTGTCAAACCATGGGTCAAGACCTCCACAGCTCCCGGCTCTCAGGTCGTGGGCGAATATCTCGAAAAGTCCGGATTGCAGGACGATCTGGACGCATTGGGCTTTGACGTTGTTGGCTATGGTTGCACGACTTGTATCGGTAACTCTGGCCCACTCGCGGCGCCGCTGTCCAAGGCGATTGCCGATGGCGATCTGGTCTCTTGCTCGGTCCTGTCGGGTAACCGCAACTTCGAAGGCCGCATCGGGCCGGACATCAAAGCGAACTTCCTCGCGTCGCCGCCACTCGTTGTGGCCTATGCACTGGCCGGGTCCATGCATCATGATTTTGACGCTGACCCACTGGGTGTCGATCATGAGGGCAATGAAGTCTTCCTGAAAGACCTCTGGCCGACATCCGCGGAAATCGCAGAGGTCGTGCGCAAAGTCATCACACGTCAGATGTTCACTGATCGTTATGCTGACGTCTTCAAAGGCGACAAGCAATGGCGCGACATCAAAGTATCCGGCGGCAAGACATATAACTGGAAGCCAAAGTCCACATATGTCCGTAACCCACCATATTTCGACGGCATGAGCGCGACGCCTGACGCCGTGGAAGATGTGAAAGGCGCGTCGATCCTTGCCCTACTGGGTGACTCGATCACGACAGACCACATCAGTCCGGCTGGCTCTATCAAACATGATGGTCCGGCGGGCGATTACCTCTCGGATAACAAAGTGCCGAAGCCAGAATTTAACTCCTTTGGCTCCCGTCGCGGGAACCACGAAGTCATGATGCGCGGCACATTCGCCAATATCCGCATCAAAAACCTGATGGCCCCCGGCACAACGGGGGGCGTAACGAAATATGTCCCAACCGGCGAAATCATGCCGATCTTTGACGCCGCGCAAAAATATAAAGCCGCCGACAAAGACCTCGTGATCTTTGCAGGTTCGCTTTACGGCAATGGTTCGTCGCGTGACTGGGCTGCCAAGGGCACAATCTTGCTGGGTGTCAAAGCCGTCATCGCGTCTAGCTTTGAGCGAATTCACCGTTCGAACTTGATCGGGATGGGTGTTCTGCCGCTGGAATTCCAAGCGGGTGAAAGCTGGGAGAAACTTGGCCTGACGGGTAATGAAACCGTCAGTATTTCCGGCATCGCAGGCCTGAGGCCGCGCGGTACGCTGGACGTTGACATCACAATGGCCGACGGCTCGACGAAAACGATCACGACGAATGTGCGGATCGATACCGATAACGAGCATGAGTATTATAAGAACGAAGGCATCCTGCACTATGTGCTGCGTAACCTCGCCGCCGAGGCAAAACAGGCCGCGTAAAACCTCCGTTTAATTAAATAGAAAAAGCCCGCTCATCCGAGCGGGCTTTTTCATGAACTAATCAAATGCAGAGGCGAATATGATCTCGCCTTTTGGCACCTCATCCTTGAACGCCAGATATTGCACCTTCTCTTGCGCAAGACTGCCATAGGTTAGGCCGTCCCGATTGCGAAATCCAAAGCGGCTGTAGATCTCAGGATTGCCGATCAGAACACAGCCATCTGCACCCTTCGCTTTAATCTGCGCGAGCCCCGCACGAATAAGCTGGCCACCAATACCCATGCCTTGCAGGTTTGGTTGGACGGCAACTGGACCAAGGCCGATCCACTGACCTTGCCTGTGTGACAGCGTGACAGGAGAAAAGTTAATCTGGCCCACGACTTTACCATCACATTCCGCTACCAGCGCCAATGTCATCTGACCATTTGTGCGTAAACGTTCGATAATCGCCGGCTCGGACCCATCACTGAACGGCATAGGTGCAAAAGCGGCCTGCGTCAGCGATCGGACAGCGGCGTGATCTACCGATGTCTCAGGACGAATCTGAACGTCAGCCAAGATTAGTCTTTTTTGCGCTTCAGATAATCTGCTGCACTGGATTGACCGCCTGTTGGCTTTGTCTCAACAGGCGTGCGCTTCAGCCGCTCTAGCGGGGACATGGTCTCTGCGTGAGCTGCGGCCTCGGCCGCCGTGTTGGTGCCTTGCGCTTCAGCTGCGGCTTGCGCAGCGGCATCGCCTTCGGCCTGCGCTTGACCTTGAGCCGCTGCGTCAGACGAAGCCTGTGCGTCTCCCGCATCAGCGCCGTCTTGCTGAGCTTGTCCTTGACCTTGACCCTGGCCCTGATCTTGGCTTTGGTTTTGGATCTGGTTTTGGCTCTGACCTTGACCTTGTTGGCTACCGGGCTGTGCACCCTGCGTTTGACCCTGACCAACTTGACCACTCGGCTGCCCGCTTGGCGAGGAACCCGTGCCAGCTTGCTGACCAGATGTTTGACCTTGGCCCGCGCCACCACCAGAGGGCGCACGACCCTTGATCCGGCTTAAAATATCCGAGGCCGACGTGCTCGACCCGCCCCGTAATGGCGATGTGTTGCGCGAACTGCCAGCTGTGCTGCCAGCAGGCGATTGACCCTGACCTTGCTGTTGCCCGGACGGCTGGCCAGACTGTTGACCTTGGCCGCTGCTTGATTGGCCGGTGCCCTGTTGTCCAGCGCCAGGCTGTCCGCCCTGCCCTGCGTCTTGTCCAGTTCCTTGGCCTTGGCCTTGGCCGGGCGTCGTACCTGTCCCGGCCCCCATGCCAGAATTCGCCTCTTCCATCATTTCTTCCCACGCGGCGCGCTCATCGGCTTCCAGCGTCGGGTCGGTTTTTGCCTCATCTGATGGCTCATAGGCCGCATCAATGGGCTCACCTACACCTGCGCCTGCCATGGCGACTGCGCGGCGTTTGTTCAGATGACGGCGTGAGTCAGCAGGTAAGCGGTCAATGGCTTTGACCTCTCCGCCCCAAATTCCGCCGCTACCTGTGCCATTCGGATTTGTAATCAGATCTTCAAAAATATCGCCGCTATCGCGCTTTTTCTTAGAGTTACGATAGTCTTCCTCAGATCGATCTGTCTGTGTCGTATTCGGGTTCGTCTGCGTCGAATCCTGCGCAAAGGCAGGGGTCGCGAAAACGCCAAGAAGGAGCGAAACGGTTAGAGCGCGTATCATCATGGCTATGCCATAGCAGATTTTGCCTGAGCGCGCCATGAACAGAGGCTTCAGCCTTGGATCAGTTTCGAACGACCCGGAAACCTGTGAAATCATTGCTGTCGCCGCGGCGTTGCACCAGTCGCGCCGCATAGCGCAAGTCCGCTGGGCCAGAGAACCAAGACCCGCCGCGCACAACGCGTTGGTTACATGACCCCCGCTGATCCGCACTACCGTCGACAGGCGCATCGCGGAGGTTCAGCGTGTTACAATCCAGCACCCATTCCGCAACATTGCCGATCATATCTTTCGTCCCGAATTTATTCGCCGACAGCATCCCCGCAGGCGTCGTACGATCTGCCGCCGGGTCTGTGCAGTCCGCATTGGCCCAACCAAGGCCAGATTCGGCAGACGCGCCATTGGCAAAGGCACAGAGCGCCGCAGTCGAGCCGCCCGGATAAATGCCGGTGTCCCCGCCGCGCGCCGCATATTCCCACTGCGCGCCAGATGGCAGGGCGTAAGACTTACCCGTCGTATTGGACAACCACTGTGCGTAAGCCACGGCGTCGGACCAGCTGACATTAATAACGGGGCGATTAGCGCCGCCCCAGCCATTGTCTGATGGCAAACCTTTGCAACCGCCCGCCGACACACACTCGCCGTATTCGGCAAAGGTCACTTCCGTCACGCCGATCGCGAACATATTGGTGAAGGTCACAGGTCGCGCAGGTTTCTCATTCGCGCGGGCCGCACCATCCGCATTAGACGCGCCGAGTTCCGCCGTGCCAGCCGGCAGGCTGACCATCGTCGGACAGGTCGCGCAGTCCTTAAAGGTCTTGCCCGCCGAGGGGCGGAGATTTTCAATGGCGGCAATCGCTTCGGCGACATGCGCCCCTTGCGGAAAGCTCGTCAGGTATTGCTGGTAGGCATCGGCGGTGTTCGAGGTTTTGGCCACGGTCCACGCCGCCTCATCCGCTTGGGTCGCGCGCAAACGATCAATACGGGACTGCGCCTCGGGGGCATTTTTACCGCTGGGGAATTTGGAGAGATAGCCCTCATAGGCGGGAATCGTATTCGTCTCGGCGGCAGATTTCCATGCAGCGGCTTCTTGGCGAGCGGCCTCTTCGGCGTTCTTCCGACGCGCTTCTTCCTCGGCTTTGATCGCGGCGATACGTTCGCGCGCTTCATTCGCGTGTAGGCCTTCTGGCCAAGCCTCCAGATAATCCTCATAGCCCGCAATCGTATAGCGTTCCTCGGCGACGGCCCAGGCCTTGTCGTCAAACTCATTAATTAAGCGCTGGGCATCCTCGACGTGGCGACCATTTGGAAAAGCGGCGAGATAGGCGCGGTAGCCCTCTAGCGTATCGGTCTCCAGCGCTTTGACCCACGCTTCATCATCAGCGGATTTTGGCGCTTGTGGTTTTTCTGGATCTGGCGTGTCAGCTTTTTCTGCACGCTCAATCGTCGGAACGTCATCAGCAATGACGACTTTCGACGCCAGCCAGATCGCACCAATCGCGACCAGTAGTAACGCCAGAAATCCAACGAACCATTTGCCAAGCGGCGCACGTTCATCGCGCACAGCAAACGCATCCCGCTCATGTGGAGCTTTCCAATCGTCGGTCATGTTGAAAAGGCTTTCGCATCGACGCCCTCACTAACCACAACGGCATCTGGCCCGTCACCGAGGCGCAGGATCAAATTGTCGAGACAATATTGTCCGGCTTCATTCAAGGCGCGTTCTTCTTTGTTTTGGACGAGGCTCTGGATCAAGACCAAGACGGCGGACATGACCAGCGCGAGGAGCGTCGTCGTAAAGGCCACGCCCAAACGCGACGTCACTTGATAGAGAAAATCATCGGCTTCGGCATTGGCCGGCACGCCCGCATATTGCAGGGCAAACATGATGCCCATGACCGTCCCGATAAAGCCAAGCGACGGAATCAACCACGTCAGATAGCGCAGCATGGAATAGCGCAAATCGATCTCATGCATGTAAAGCTCAAGACTGGAATTTAGGACAGAGATCGCCTGATCCTCATTCCCGCTCATCCGGTATTGATCGATCGTGCGGCTAATCATACGCGGCAGAAACGCATCGAGGCCAAAGCGGCGCTCGGATATGCCCGTCTTGATCCGGCCCAACACATCGGGGTTCAGCGCGCGACCGTCGGTCGGCAAGTAACCGCGCTTGAGCTGGTTCTGCTCATCACTGGCGGCGGACCAGCGCAGGAATAGCTCACCGAAGCCGATGAACAGCGCGACCCACATAACGTTCTGCACGGTGAACGGCCAAAAATCTGCGTCCGCATCCAGCAGAATTTCTTGCAAGCCCGGACTGGCCAGCAGTCGGATTATACCGATTGTGACAATCGCGCCGACAATGGCAACGAGAAATACGAATAGCCGTCTGATGAAATCAATTTTCATAACTTACTCCTAATCACACACGCCGGATGAGGTCGAGGCCAGCGCCATGAAATCTCCGCCGTTTTGGCCTGCGAGGCGTTCCATGAATTCGACCGTGCCACGAAAGTCGAAGTAATTTCCGACGACGACGGAATGGATTTCCTTGCGACCTGCATTTCGGCGCGTGATCTCTGCGATGAGGCGTTCCGGTGATAATCCATTGTTCGCGCGCGGATTGGGGAGACCATCAGAGACAAGGAAGATCGCCTGCCCCGGACCCGCCAGCATTTTGTCAAACGCATCCAGCATAGAAGCAGAGCCACCTAGCTGTCGCGTCAGGCCCTTCGTGAAATCAATCGCGGCGGTTTTTGTCCCGCCCGCATTGATCTGACGCAAACTGCCAGAGCTGGGCCATTGGCGAATTCGCGGGCCGGCATCGGTTTGCTGAAAGCCGACAACTTTAACGGCATGATTGTCCTGCAACGACGAGACAATCCGTTCAACTGCGCGGTTCACGCTCGCCTCATGCCCGCCCATACAGCGGCTCATATCCACGGCAATCACAACGTCATCAGCTTTGGTTTTCATGCCCAGAAAGCGGAAAGAGACGGTTGCAGGTTCAGGTGTCGGACCCGGTTCTTCCGCGACAGGTTCGGGCGTCACAACGGCGGGCGGTGGGGTCGCGGCAGCTTGTTTTTCCAACAAGGTTGCCTCTGCCGCTCGCAGGCGTTCCAGAAGTTCCGTGGCCTCAGATTTTATATCGCTAACATTGCGGGCTTGGGCCGAGCGCTTGGCCTCTAGAGCCTTTCGTTTTTCTTCGGTCTCGACAGAGCTGTCCTGTGCGGCACGGAGCAGTTCTGCAATGGCGTTGTCTGGCGTCTTCTCGCGCAGTTCATTCTGGTAATAAGGAAGCAGGATAATTGCCAGTAACGCAAAGGCGCCCATAGCGGCGGCGAACAAGTCAATCGCAGACATGGAGAAGACTTCGATCTGGCGGCTATTGCGGCGCTTCATCGCGACCGTCCCACGAAGTCGCCGCGATTGCGATTGGCGAGTTCCTGCAAGAAAACCGTTAGTTTTTTATCCGACGTATAATCCCCGATCGCGACGGTATGGATTTCCGCGCGACCTCTGTTCCGATTGGTAACATTGCGCACGATCTCGCCGGGACTGCCGTCATCCGGCGCACCATCTGAGATCAGGATAATCGCTTCGGGGCGCAGGTTCAACGTCCGGATCATCGCATTTTGCGTTGGCGTTCCGCCGCCAAATCGGCTGGGCAAGCCGTCGACAAACCCGCGCGCGCGAGAAATCGTACCCGCATCAGCGCGGGTGAGCTGTCCATTGGAGGGGAAACTGTCAAAGGTCGGCCCGCCGCGATAGCCAACAATCACAAATCGATTATCGGGTTTCATCTGAGACAGGATTTCATTCAGCGCTTGCGTGACCTTCCCTCGATGCGCCCGCATAGAGCCGGACATATCAACAACAATGGCAACATTCTTTCGATCTGTTGCCAGTCCCAAAATGGAAAACTCGACGCCGCGATTAATCGAGCGCGGTGGCTCTGGCGGTTCCGGGGTCGGCGTGGGCGTCGGGTCAGGAATAGGTTCGGGCTGGGGCTGCGGGTCGGGAATTTCGACTTCTGCCGTTTGTTTCAACACCTCTTGCAGCCGCGCCTCCGTCTCGCTCATCTCGGTTTGCGTCGTCAGATATTGCTTATCTAATAAACGGATTTCCGCTTGCAGTGCGCGGATAACGGACATGTCGGTGCGGACGCTCTCGGCCGCAAAGCGGCGCTTGCGGACTTGCTCTTCCAGCTCCTCCATCGACACATCTGTGCCGCCCAATTTATAGAAGGGAAACAGCACCAACACGATCAAGATAAACGCGCCCAACGCCGCTGCGAACAGGTCCAGCGCCGAGATAGAAAAGACTGCGATGGAGCGCCGCTTTGCTCGCATGGGAGACTAGTAGCCGCCCCCAAAAATACGGATGAGGCGGTACAGCCGCTCTTCCTTATGTCGCTTGCGCGCGGCCTCGTTCATATCCGTCGAGAGTTGCACGCTGTCACCCAGAAGCTCGCGGTCCATCTCCGAATTAATGACATCATTCGACCGTGCGAGACGCCCATCGAGATCATCCATAAAGAGCGTTTCCAGCTCTGCGATTTCTGCATCAAAAGCTGCGAATTCTACCGCGTCGCGCTGGCTGACAAGCGAGGCCGAGTAGCGAGCCGCCGCACCCGCATGGGTCGCATCAGAGCTTGCGCCCAAACGGTCCAAACTCTCGGATAAAATCTGGCGCAGGAACAAAGCGTCCTCGGAAATCAGGGCGTTAAATTCTGGGTCAGCGAGCGTCGCATCAAAGGCGAGCAAGCTATCCGTTTGACCCGTAATAAACGCGTCGCAGGATTGGGCGAAACCGACGAGATAATTTGTAGACGCCACAATGATCTCTGGCGCGGCTTGGCGCAGGACAGGATTGGCGATGTCTTCGATCACGGACAAAACAGGCGTGCCCGGTTCCACGGCGGGTTGGCCATAATGGTTCAGCATAGCCTGGGCGCCCATATCCGCACCAACAGCTGTTTCAGAGACGAGCTTGAAAAACTGATAGCGCGCGACAGGGTCATCCGTCGGGAACTCGGCCATGCGGTCCAAGCAAACGGATTGATTTTGCGCAGGCGCAGGGATGTCCTGTGCCGCAACGGTCAGCGGCAGTGCGCTCAGCACGGCTGTCAGAAGGATCGCGCGCATTAGTTTGTTCCCAGCGGGCTCGGGCCATCAAAAGGTGACGGCGCAGCCTGAGAGCTTGCGCCGACATCTTGCCCGGCAGAGAACTGACGTGTGCGATCGGCTTGACCCGATTGCGACACGCGCACCGCACCATCCGGCTGTCCTGCTCGGAACTGACCTTCATACGACGTGCTGGCATCAGGGGCATGGCGGATCATGAGGCCCGGCCCATCAGCCAAACCATTGCGTGTATATCCGTAATATTCGACGGTTGCGTCGCCGTCCGAATAAGCCCCCGCACCAGAGCCATTGGCAAGACCGCCCTCACACACACCCAGCCATGTTCCCGTCCGCGCACCTGCGCCGTCCAGATAGGCGCAGCGGGTCGCAACGGTATCGAGCGAGCGTTGTTTGGACGCATACAGGCTCTGTAATTTGGCTTGCAGATCTTCATAGCGAATAGCGGTGATCGTCTCGTTCGAGTCCAGCAGATCGACGGTGACAGTTGTCTGTTGCTCTAATGCAGGCACGATAGAGGTCAGGTAATTAGAACCGACATTCTTGGACATTCTGTTCAAAGCGGCGGCCTCTGTCGCGGCATAGATCGCGCTCTGGATGCCGATCTGCCCCAAGGCGGCCTTCGCCTGATTATTGCGAACGCAATTATTATATTCGGATTGTGTCCGCGCATTGCCGCAATTCGAGCCACTTCCCATTGCCACGCCGCCCGCTACAGCCCCGACGACGGCCAAAGCTGTGGCCATGTTTTGTTTGCGTGCCAATTCGCGGCGACGTTCGAGCACATTATATTCGGAGACGATGAGGTCTCTGACTTGCGCGCCCATTTCGGAATTATGGACGCCATCAAAAATGCGCAGCGATTGCACCGAAAGATATTTGCGTTGCGCTTCTAACAAGCGCTCGGCGTAATTGACGCGCGCCGCATAATCCGCGTCGTCACTGCCGACAAAGGTTAGCGCGGCGAGGCTGGGGTCAAATTCGGCGACACTGGCCGCCTTGCCCATCATCACGGCGCGATCAGTATCGAGGTCATTCAAGATGGCCACGATCCGCGCGGCAAGCGGCTCTGTGTAGACATCATCTAACGGATCGACGGATCCATCTGTTGCGGTTTTCAGCGCCTGCATATCCGTTTTGGAAAAGCGAATTTTCTCGACTGGTAAGCTCATGGCGGCATTGTCGGCTACGCCCTTGCCAAGTCCGCTGGTCGAAACAGATGCTGGCGTATCATTCGTGATGTACGAGACGAAATCGAGTTCTGGCGTAACGGGCGCAAGATCACCGCCCTGTAAAGCCGCAATCGTCTCAAGCGCATTTTCGCGACCTTCCGCAGCGGCGCGCGTCAAGAGTGGACGTGAGGCGAGCAACACGCCTTGCGTCGGCGCGGCCGCACGGTGGTCGGTCCGTACGGTCACGAGCGGGGTAATCAGATCGCCAAAGGTCTGCGGCGCTTTGCCCATCATCTTATCCGTATCGGGATGGGAATAGGTCGCGAAATCAATCGCCACGACACTGGCCAGACTTTCCGCCTGTGTGATCGGCTCTGACGTCAAACTGCCGCCGGCGTCCAGTGTCACAGCATGCGGCGAGAGCAGCACAGCATGCTCCGGCAAGCGCGCGGCGAGTTCTTTATAAAGCGAGAGCGCAAAGTAATTCGATTTTACAACGGCACCGTCGGCAATCGCTCCGGCTTCGGCGCTGTTAATCGTACCTGAGCCCGCCTTGCCGCCGATCGCACGTGTCGCATAGGCGCGGCGAAACGCGTCCTGCGCCTTTGTATCGACGACGGCCGGATATCGGATAACCGCCAGCACCCCACCCGCAGGAACCTCTGTCTGCAATGATTCCGTTGGAACAGAGGTCATCAAGGCGCTGGTCTTTTGGCCCTGTGCGGTCGAGGCACAGCCCGTAACAAGTGCGCCGAGCGCAAGGAAAGACGTAGCTAGCAGGACAGATTTCATCATGGGCAAACCCTTACGAAAAGCACGATTAACCTTTGCTGAAGGAAATCACGCGCCTGCGCAAGGGTCTGGGCAAGCGTGGCAGACGCTTTGGCGTCATCCGGATAGAGTCTAGGCTTTCGCCTCCAGCGAGAAAGCATGCAGCTGCTCGACCTCATCTTTGACCGCCTCCAGCACCGCACGATGCTTGGCGAGCGTGCTCATTCCGGCGAAGCTTTCCGCCACGATAATGACGTGGACGTGGCTCTCCGCCGACTTGCCTTCCGCCGCGTGTTCAGCCGCCCCGGCGTGGCCAGCGTGCTTCGCGCTCTCGTCAATCACCTCTAACTGCGACGGGTTGAACCGGGCGGCGAGTTTTTCCTTGATTGCGTCGGTCAATCTACCCATGTTGTGCAGTCCTTATTCGAGCCGAATATGGCTCTCGTTTATCCTAGATTGATATAGGCCCTATGCCCTCAAATTACGAATACAAGCCCAAGGGCATCGACATTCGCGCGGCGAAGTCCAAGAAAAAGAAAAAGCCGGACGAGCTCCCCTGCGAATGGGCGGGCTGCGTGGAAAAGGGTGGCTGCAAAGCGCCCAAGTCCCCCGATCGTCTGCGCGATTACTTCAATTTTTGTCAAAAACACGCGCGCGAATATAATAAGAACTGGAACTTCTTCTCCGGCATGACCGACGCCGATATTCAGGAATGGCAAGTTGGCGCGCGTCATGGCCATCGTCCCACTTGGGATGTACGCAAAAACACAGGTGAACGCGCCGCTGCGCAAAAGAAACGCCGCGCAGGACACACCGCTGCGACCGCTGAGGGCTATAACATCTTTGGCGACGGGTCCGAACCGCAAGAGGTCGCGCCCACGCGCCGCCTGTCCAAAATGCAGCTCAAGGCCCTCAACGATCTGGGTCTCGACGATACGGCGACGAAATCCGATGTCCGCAAACGTTACACCCAGCTGGTCAAACAGCTCCATCCCGACGCCAACCAAGGCAAGCGCAACACGGAAGAAAGCTTCCAGCGCGTCGTCAGTGCGATGAAAGTATTGAAAACAACGAACTTGGGCTAAACGCCGTATAGACATTATGCGCAGGCGCTGCGCCACCGGCTAAATTCTACGAAAAGACTCCTGACATGACCGACGACAAGTTTCCCCTGATGACGCCAGACCAGACCGTCTCTGCGCGGGAGGTCTTTGGCGTGGATTTCGATATGGAGCTGCCGGCTTTTTCCAAGCGCTCAGAATATGTGCCGGAAATCGATGACGCCTATCGTTTCGACACCCGCACAACCCAAGCCATCTGCGCCGGCTTTGCCCATGATCGCCGCGTGATGATCCAAGGCTATCACGGGACGGGTAAATCAACGCATATCGAGCAAGTCGCCGCGCGATTGAACTGGCCGCTGGTGCGGATCAACCTCGATAGCCATGTCAGCCGGATCGATTTGATCGGCAAGGACGCGATCGTCCTCAAAGACGGCAAGCAGATCACGGAGTTCCGAGAAGGCCTGCTGCCATGGGCACTACAAAATCCTGTCGCCCTGACCTTTGATGAATATGATGCGGGCCGCCCCGACGTGATGTTCGTGATCCAGCGCGTCCTCGAGGCGCAAGGCCGCCTGACTTTGCTGGACCAAAATAAAGTCATCACGCCCCATCCGTTCTTTCGCATTTTCGCGACGACGAACACGGTTGGCCTCGGCGATACGACCGGTCTTTATCACGGCACGCAGCAGATCAACCAAGGCCAAATGGACCGGTGGTCCGTTGTCTGCCAGCTGAACTATCTGGCGCATGACGAGGAAGAGAAAATCGTCCTCGCCAAGTCCCCAGCATACGACACGCCCGAAGGTCGCGACCTGATCGCCTCCATGGTGCGCGTCGCCGATATGACGCGGAACAGCTTTATCGCGGGCGATATCTCGACCGTCATGTCCCCACGGACCGTCATGAACTGGGCCGAAAACGCCCGCATTTTCGATGGTGACATCGCACAAGCTTTCCGCCTGACGTTCCTGAATAAATGCGACGAATTAGAGCGTCCCATCATCAGCGAGTTTTACCAGCGCGCATTTGGGAGTGAACTGGAAGAGAGCGCGGTTACGGTGATGGTGGCTTAGGGTTAGTTGAACGAATCTAGATAGGTTTCGGCAAAATAAACAACTTGAGACTCCAGAAACTCAACAGCTTTCTTTCTACTGCGAATAGCAGATGCTGCTCCAGTCGGTGAATAACGTATAATAATTTCTTTCAAGTCTCTATCTGGGTCAATGAAATCAGTCTCCCTCAGAGTATCATCGTGAACATTGACAAGAGCGTCTGACATAGAAATATCAGTGTAAGTTCTTCTTCTAGACCATTTAGCAAATAGCGTAACATCAGAATGATCACCCCATTCGTCTTCATTCCCTACAGTTACAAACTGCTTTAGAAAGCGCTCGATCTGTTTGTGGCTTGTTTTCACTTTCGATGTAGGCTTGTGAGAAGTTTCAAACCAAAAGCGCCCCCCATCAATATCTAACTTTATTTTGAGGTAGTTTTTATTGGGAAAGATAAATTTGGTCTCTAAGTCGCCGTTTTGATTTAACAAAATTTCTGCAGAATCCTTACGTAATTCTGCACTTGTCTCAGAAATATCTTGAATGACTGAAACGCCGGTTTCTTCTGTCAATATCATGGCTAAGTCTGCGGCTTCTTGAAACCATCCTGATATAACATCGTCAATATCATCTTTTGAGGAAGTTCCGCCGGCTCGTTTCGTCGCAACAAAATCTGGCCAACATTTTGGCATCTGATGATATCCATGAACTTTTGAGCTGTCGTGTTTTAGAAAGCCAACGAAGTGTTCAAGTAACTCTGCTTCTAATTCTGTAATAGCATTATCCAACAAAGCATCTTGAGCTTGGAAGGTGATATATCGCCATGACCAATGAAAATGATCGATACGACGCAACCTTTTTTCCGCAGGCTTTAATCTTAGCGGTGGCATAGATGGATCTGCACACATCTCATTTGAAATCGTGATGAGCGCGTCTACCTTCTGCTCAATAACACGATTGAGATACCGCCCAAGTTGGGCCTGATCTAAATCAGCTGCACCAATTTTTACTTCGACTAAAGCACTCCAATTCGTTTTTTGATCAAGATTTAATTTCGCATCAGGAACGTCTTTGTCAGTCAATCTGCCGCCTATAGACGGGCGTAATACACACGAATAATCATTACCGCTTTTGTAAGCGCTCTTCCCTATTGATTTCAGTAGTCGCTCTCTGAATGGATACACCATATCTAAGACCGCAAAAAAGATACTAGTAGCTGCATCCTCAGAACCAGCTTTCATCATCGGAAATAAGGTTGGGCTTGTGCCGCCCTTGAATGGCTCGGTCATGACATGTCCCCCTAGTCAATCAGAATAGCACTCTTATACGTTGTAGAATAATGTCAAGAACATGTTAGGGTACCTACTTACATGACCACCACCCCGCTCGATAATTTCAAACGCTCACTTGGTGCTGCGACGAAGGCCATCTCTGGTGAGCCGGAGTTGGAGGTGTCCTATGGCGGGGATGTGGCGGGGATTGTGCGCGATCAAGTGATGCTGCCGAGCCTGCCGCCGTCGATCAAGCCCGAGCAGATTGCCAAAGCGCGGGGCGAGGCAGATGGCTTGGCCCTGCGGATTGCGTTGCATGACGCAGATATCCACGCAGGCAATCAGCCGAAATCCGGCCCTGCGCGGCAAGTATTCGAAGCAATGGAACAAGCCCGCGTTGAGGCGCTGGGCGGGCAGCATCTGTCCGGCTTGGGTGACAACCTGATGGCGGCGCTGGATGCGCGGGCGAAAAAGCGCGGCTTTGATAAAGCCGACATCGCCAAAGACGATACGAGCTTTGCCGAGGCCGTCGGATTATTTGCGCGTGAAAAACTGTCGGGTCGCCCCCTCCCCGCCTCGACCAATGGAATCATGGCGGCATGGCGTGAGGAGATCGAATTAAAAGCGGCCGGCCGGATGGACGCGCTGTCAGAAGTGTTGGGCGACCAGAATAAATTCGGGGAATTAATTCACGAATTAATTTCGGATTTCGATCTGGGCCAAGATCTCGCCGAGCCAGATGAGACCGACGACCAAGACGATGAGTCTCGCGAGAATGAAGACGAGCAAAACAATCAAGACGCACCCGACAGCGAGCCAGAGGATGAACCCGGCCAGACCGAAGTCTCTGACGCTGACGCGATGCAGGATGATAGCTCCGACCCGCAAGACATGGTCGACGCGGAAAATATCGAGGGCGAGCAGGACGATGCGGAACAATCCCCCGACGCCAATCCGCAACGGCCCAATCCGACCAACCTGCCCGACCCCTACGCTGTTTACACAACGACGCATGATGAGATGGTCCGCGCCGAAGACTTGTGTGAGGCGGAAGAGCTAGAGCGTCTGCGCGGATATTTGGACGGGCATATGGCGGGGCTGTCCGGCGCGATTTCACGACTGGCGAACAAGCTGCAACGTCGCCTGCAAGCCCAGCAGCAGCGCTCTTGGACGTTCGATCTGGAAGAAGGCATGCTGGACACGGCGCGCCTGACGCGGGTGATTATAGACCCCATGTCGGCCCTAACGTTCAAGGAAGAAAAACAAACAGATTTCCGCGACACGGTCGTGACGATCTTGATCGATAACTCCGGGTCTATGCGCGGCCGTCCGATCATGGTCGCAGCGGTGACAGCGGATATTATGGCGCGCACCTTGGAGCGTTGCGGCGTGAAGGCGGAAATACTCGGCTTTACCACGCGCGCGTGGAAAGGCGGCAAGAGCTTCCAAGATTGGATGGCGGCGGGCAAGCCCGAACGCCCCGGACGGCTGAACGATCTACGCCATATTATTTATAAGGCCGCAGACATGCCTTGGCGGAGAGCAAAGCGGAACCTTGGCCTGATGATGCGCGAGGGTTTACTGAAAGAGAACATCGATGGCGAAGCGCTGGAATGGGCTTATCGCCGGCTGATGGCGCGGCCAGAACAGCGGCGTATCCTGATGGTGATTTCCGACGGCGCGCCCGTGGATGATGCGACGCAGAGCCAGAATAAATCCGGCCTGTTGGAAAATCACTTACGCATGGTCATCGACAAGATCGAGAACCGGTCCGAGGTCGAGCTGGTCGCGATTGGCATCGGCCATGATGTGACGCGCTGGTATAAACGCGCGGTCACGATTTTGGATGTCGAACAGCTGGGCGGCGCGATGACAGAAAAGCTGGCCGAGCTGTTCGATGCTGGGCCGCGGCGCTAAGCCACTCGCAATTGCTTGAGGCCTTTGCGCAAGATCTCTATCGCCTCTCGGGATTCGGTCGCACCAATGATCAGCGGTGGCGCCATACGCAACACGTTATCGCCCGCCGTACCGACCAGAAGCTTATGGTCTTGTAGCGCCATGCGTAGATCGCGATTATTCACAGCGTCCGAGAGTTTTAATCCCAGCAGCAAACCTTTGCCTCGGACCTCTTCTATCATGTCTGGAAACTCGTCTTTCAGACCTTCCAACGACTGACGGAATGCGTTGGACACATCGCGGACGTTCTGCAGAAACGCTTCCTCGCCGATCACATCCATGACCGCATTGCCGGCTGCCATAGCCAGCGGATTGCCGCCATAGGTCGTGCCATGCGTGCCGGGTACCATGTGTTTGGCAGCGTCCGCAGTGGCAATACAAGCGCCCAGCGGGAAGCCTCCGCCGACACCTTTCGCGACGGCCATGATATCGGGATGGCCACCTTCGACCCATTGATGCGCAAAGAGCTGGCCCGTCCGGCCCGCGCCGCATTGCACCTCATCATAGATCAACAGGATGCCATGTTCGTCACACAGCGCGCGCAAGCCGCGCAGACATTCTGGTGGCAGAGCCCGCACACCGCCCTCGCCCTGGACTGGCTCGACGAGGATCGCAGCGGTTTTGTCAGAAATCGCTGCGGTCAGCGCGTCATGGTCTCCAAATTCCAAATGGGTGAACCCCGGCAGCGCCGGGCCAAAGCCTTCCAGATATTTCGGATTACCCGCCGCATTGACGGCAGCAAATGTGCGGCCATGGAACGCGCCGCGAAAGGCGATGATCTCATAGCGCTCTGGGTTGCCTTCACCGAAGTGCCAACGCCGCGCGACTTTCATCGCCAGCTCTAGGCTTTCCGTGCCGGAGTTTTGGAAGAAGACTTTTCCCGCCCATGGCAAGGCGTCGCAATATTTCTTGGCGAGCGTCTCTTGGCCCGGCACGCGGTAGAGGTTGGACAGGTGCCAGACCTTGTCCATTTGCTCTTTCAGCGCGTCACCCACGGCTTTGGGCGCGTGGCCCAGCGCGTTAACGGCAATGCCTGCGATAAAATCGAGGTATCGCTCATCCGTATCCGTATAAAGATAAGCTCCATCTCCGCGCTCAAAGGTGATCGCGGGCGGGTTATAGCAATCGAAGAGGTGGTTGTGTTTGGCCATGACGATCGTCCTGTGTCCGGCAGAAATCCGCCGGTCTGCGCAAACGCATCAACACGGCGGGAGAATTTCGCAACATATGAGGATAGGCGCGCGGGGCAAGAGGAAAGGCGCGCCGCGGGAACCTTATGACGCAGACAGCCGTCGGCGTTTGCGCGAACGCCGGATCAGAAAGGTGACCAGCAGAATAATGCTGAGCAAGACGCCCAAGCCGACCCACTTTGCGACGCGCATAGCCGTCTCCAGACCTGCTCGAATGGGAGATGCGTCAAACGACTCAACATTGATATTCATGAGCCGACAGCATGTGTCCGTCGCGTCCAAACCATATTTCGAGGTCACAAGCATAAAGCCCGCCTCTGTTTGAACCTCACTGATCAAGTCAATATCGCGGGACCGTCCGCTTTCTGTGCTAATCGACGCGTTGCTGTTCACACCGACATAGTCGCGTCGAAGCTCCTTGCCCTCTGGCACCGCTGCTGTGATCGACTCCATTTGTTTCATGATCGCATCTGATTCAAAATCCAGATCATCTTTGAAGGCCGATCGAATACGCGAGTCGTCCCCCGCCAGCAGGGCGTCGATGTGAGCGGCGTGGTCCGCGCGCACATCTTCGGGTACCATTTTTTCTGCCATGCCTTCCATGGAACAAGTCGCCAACAAAATGGCGCAGAAAACATACCCGATATATTTTAGTGCGCTCATGTGAATGGCCGATCAATGCTGGGGCTGGGTTCCGTAAACCACACGGGACCGTCAGAGCCCATATAGAAATGATCCTCCAGCCGAATACCAAATGCCTCCGGTACACAGATCATGGGCTCATTCGAGAAACACATGCCGGGTTCCAGCACCGTGTCATCGCCCCAATTCAGATAGGGCCATTCGTGGATATCGAGGCCGATCCCGTGGCCTGTGCGGTGCGGTAGTCCGGGTAACGCATAGTCAGGCCCAAAGCCGCGACGCTCTAGCTCTGCCCGTGCGGCAAGGTCGACATCCCCACATCGCGTCCCGATCTGCGCCGCATTAAAAGCGGCCGCCTGCGCCGCATGTTCCGCGGCCCAGACCTCGCGTTGATGCGCGCTCGGCTCGCCGTAAACATAGCTGCGGGTTATGTCAGAGAGATAGTCGTGCAATTGGCAGCCCGTATCGATCAGGACCATATCGCCCGCTCCCAGCGCTTTCGGTTCTGCGACGCCATGCGGGAAGGCGCTGTCCGGACCGAAGAGAACGATCTTAAAAAAACTGCCCCGCGCCGCGCCGACTTTTTGATGCGCTGCGTCCAGAAACGCGCCGACCTCGCCCGTCGAGATCCCGTCATAGAGCATGGAGGCTGTCGCTTTATGTACGGCGAGTGTCATCTCTTTCGCACGCTGCATGAGGGCCAATTCGGCGTGGGATTTAATCCGGCGACACCGCGCCGTTACGCAATCGCCATTGACGAAGTTAAATCCGGGCGCGGTTTTCGCGATACCGTCGCTGACGAAAAACGGCGTCGTTTCATCCAGCGCAATCGTCCCAGATGTGACGCCGTTCTCCGCCAATAGTTTTGCGATCAGGGGATAAGGACTTTCATGTTCGTCCCATGTTGCGACGGGGCCGCGCACCCGCATGAATTGTTGCAGCGTGCCTTCCTCGAACGCGGGCGCGATGTAAATCGGCGGCCCCTCGCGTTGGATCAGCGCACCGACCATGCGCTCGCTACCGCGCCAGCGCGTGCCGGTGAAATAATAAAGCGATGAGCCCGCGTGAAGGTAGAGCGCGGAGAGGTCTTGTTCGACCATCAGGCGTTGCGCTTTGGCGAGACGGTTGGCGAATTCCACATCCGTAATGGGTGATACGCCTGCCGTCATATCTGACAGCCCTGCGAGCGCCTGTTCTGCTGTCGCGCCGCCTACGCCCTGTGTCATCGCTACCTCCTGAGTGTGGCGCATTAGAACCACCAATCTGGACCGCTCGCAAGCGTGAAAGCTAATGACACACTTTGTCCCGCTCATGCGTAGTTAGACCATGACAGACCGTAAATTTCCTGATGACTTTGTTCCGCTGAAGAAGCGTCCGAGTGACTCTGGCCGACTGACAGAGTCAGAAATTGTGGCGATGGCTTGGGATGACGCGACGAGTTTTGACGCGATCAAAGCGCAATCCGGCCTGTCGGAAGGTGACGTTATCAAGCTGATGCGCGCCCATATGAAACCGAGTAGTTTTCGTATGTGGCGCAAGCGGGTGAGTGGACGCGCGGCGAAACATGCGGAACGGCATTGAAGAGATAATTTGCGGTACGAGATTCCCACTACGGATATGGGGCGCACGGCTCCGCTAGAGATAAAAGATAAGGCACTTCAATCGAAAACGATATTACACAATGGCTGCGCGACCATCAGCAATACGCCCTGCTGGTCGTAACGCTGCTTGCCTTTTTTGAGGCTTTCGTCGGGATTGGCTTATTTATATCCGGCGCAATATTGCTATCGGTTTGTACGTTTCTCTATGTCGAGCAAATTGCCACGCTCGAACAGATGTTGCCCCTCGCGTTTTTAGGTGCGCTGCTGAGTGATCATAGTGGCTTCTATATAGGTCGCTATATGGGGCCTAGGTTTCATCAGACCGCATTCGCAATGAAGCGCGCTGAAAGACTGAAAAAAGCTGAAAACGGCATCATCAAATATGGTGTGTTTGCCATATTTATTGGGCGGTTTGTGACCCCTATTCGAAGCGTTGTTCCGTTGGTGACAGGCGTTAGTGGCATGGCACGCGCGAAGTACACCGCCTTCGATTTTATGGCCTGTGCCTTCTGGACAGTCTGCTTGGGCTTTTTGGTTGTCGGGATCGACAAGCTTTGGCGTTTCTAAGCTTCGCTTAGGTTCTCACGTCAGCCCCAAGAAAAAAAGCCCGACACTTTCGCGCCGGGCTTTCTTTATTCAGTTTCGGTCAAAGACCTAGTCTTCGCGGCGCTTACGCGGGCGGCGCGAGCGCTTCGGGCGATCGCCGCCGTCATCGTCGGACTTTTCGCCCTCTTCGCGTGGGATTTCTTGGCCCGTTTCTTGGTCGACATATTTCATGGCGAGGCGAACCTTACCACGATCATCAAAGCCCATCAGCTTGACGTAGACTTCTTGGCCTTCGGACAGGAAGTCAGACGGGTGGTTCACGCGCTCAGGCTTGATCTGCGACACGTGGACGAGGCCGTCCTTCTTGCCAAAGAAGTTCACGAATGCGCCGAAATCGACGACCTTCACGACTTTACCTTTGTAGATCGCGCCAACTTCTGGATCAGCGGTCAGACCGTGAATCCATTCGCGAGCCGCATCGATGGCTTTCTTGTCCGTCGAAGCGATCTTGATTGTGCCGTCATCTTCGACAGAGACGCGGGCGCCTGTTGTGTCGACGATTTCACGGATGACCTTGCCGCCCGTACCGATGACGTCGCGGATCTTATCGACCGGGATTTTCATCGTCTCAATGCGTGGTGCAAATTCACCGACTTCGTCGCGAGACTCAGACAGGCCTTTGTTCATCTCGTCCAAGATGTGCAGACGACCGGCATTGGCTTGTTCCAGAGCCGTCGTCATGATCTCTTCCGAAATACCGGCGATCTTGATGTCCATCTGCAAGGACGTGATGCCCTCGGACGTACCTGCAACTTTGAAGTCCATATCGCCAAGGTGATCTTCGTCACCCAGGATGTCGGACAGGACAGCAATGTCTTTGCCTTCTTTGATCAGGCCCATCGCGATACCGGAAACCGGACGGCGAAGCGGAACACCCGCGTCCATCATGGCCAGCGAGCAACCACAAACTGTCGCCATCGAAGAGGAACCGTTGGATTCCATAATCTCAGAGACGAGGCGGATCGTGTAAGGGAAGTCATCCGGCGTCGGCAGGACAGCCTGCAGCGCGCGCCAAGCGAGCTTACCATGGCCGTGCTCACGACGGGATGTGCCGCCCATGCGACGGGCTTCACCGACCGAGTATGGCGGGAAGTTATAGTGCAGCAGGAACTTGTTCTTGATCGTACCGGTCAGCTGATCGACGAATTGCTCGTCATCAGATGTACCGAGCGTTGCGACGCAGAGCGCCTGTGTTTCGCCGCGTGTGAACAAGGCTGAACCATGTGTCCGCTCCAGCAGACCCGCTTGGGCTTCGATCGGGCGAACCTGATCCAGCTTACGGCCGTCGATGCGTTTCTTGGTCTTGATGACCGAACCGCGGACGATGGCAGACTCGACAGATTTGAAAGCGTCATCGAAGACAGCTTCGTTCATGTCGCCGTCTGTGACGAGCTTCGCCTTGGCGTCGTTTTTCGCTTCGCGCATGGCCGTTTGGCGAACAAGTTTATCCTTGTTCTTATAAGCGGCCTTGATGCCTTTTTCAGCAGCCTTTTTGACGGCCTTTTTCTCGGCTTCAATGTCAGGCGCTGTGAACTCGAACGGCTCTTTGGCGGCCAGTTCAGCCAGCTCAATGATCGCGTCGATGACGTCTTGGCAGCTCTCATGCGCGAACATCACGCCGCCGAGCATTTGCTCTTCGGTCAGCTCATCCGCTTGGGATTCCACCATCATGACGGCGTCTTCTGTACCCGCAACAACGAGGTCGAGCTCGGACTCTTCCAGCTCTTGCAGCGTTGGGTTCAGGACATAGTCGCCGTCGATCAGGCCGACACGTGCCGCACCGATTGGACCCATGAAGGGCGCACCGGAAATCGTCAACGCAGCAGAGGCTGCGATCATGCCGATGATGTCGGGCTCATTTTCCAGATCATGCTGCAGCACCGTAATGACGACTTGCGTCTCGTGGCGGAAGCCTTTCGGGAAGAGCGGGCGGATCGGACGGTCTGTCAGGCGCGAGATCAGTGTCTCACGCTCTGTCGGACGACCTTCGCGTTTGAAATAGCCGCCGGGGATTTTACCGGCTGCATAGAATTTTTCCATATAGTTGACGGTCAGCGGGAAGAAGCTCTGTCCCGGCTTACCTTCTTTGGCGAAGCAAACCGTCGCCAAGAGTTTCGTGTCGCCATAGGTCGCAAAGACTGCGCCATCAGCTTGGCGGGCCATGCCGCCGGTTTCGAGAGTCAGCGTGCGGCCGGCCCATTCGAGTTCTACTTTGTGTTTATCGAACATGTGTACTGTGTCTTTCTTCATCGTACGTACAATTTCGCATCCGGCTTCTTTCCGGCTGTGCGAGGGTGCGCTTTATGCGCAAAAGGCCGCCCCCGTGCGGGGCGACCTTTGTTTGGTAGACTGGGAAGACCTTAGCGGCGCAGACCCAGACGTTTGATGAGGTCCTGATAGCGGTCCTCATTCTTGTTTTTAACATAGCTCAAGAGCGAGCGACGCTTGTTGACCATCAACAGCAATCCGCGACGCGAATGGTTGTCTTTTTTGTTGGTCTTAAAGTGCTCGGTCAGGTTCGTGATCCGCTCTGTGAGGATCGCGACTTGAACTTCAGGGGAGCCGGTATCGCCCGGCTTGACGGCGTATTCGTTGATCAAAGCGGCTTTGCGCTCGGGTGTGATCGACATCGGATATCTCCGTAGTGGTTACATATTGAAAACACGCTTTGGGACCAAAGCCCCATCACGCGGTTCGCACAGTGCCAACAAAGTGCCGCTTGCTTCCGCCCGAATAAGATTGGCTTGAAGGTGTGGCGACGCGGTGATGGACCGTCCGTGTCGCAGATCGATGGCATCTTGTTCTGTCACGGCCAGCACCGGGATGTCGTCCAGTGCGGTCGTCACGGGATGCAATCCCTCTGAGACGCGGGCGACATCGCACAGAGTCGTTAGCGCGTCCAGTGTTATTGACTGCGCCAAAGTGAACGGCCCGACCCGCGTTCGGCGCAAGACAGAGACGTAACCACACGCCCCCAGCACGGCGGCCAAATCCCGCGCGAGCGAGCGGATATAGGTGCCCTTCCCGCAATCGACTTCGAATGTCGCGGTGTCCGCTGTCATATCGATCAAATCAAACCGGTCCACGCGCACCGGGCGCGATTTGATCTCAACCGCTTCGCCTGCCCGTGCGAGGTCATAGGCCCGCTGGCCGTCGATTTTTATGGCTGAGAATTTGGGCGGCACCTGTTCGATCTCACCCCGAAACTCTGGCAAGGCAGCTGTGATAGCGGCGCGTGTGGGCCGCACGTCAGACCGCGCAATCACTTCGCCTTCGGCATCCTGTGTCGTGCGGGTCTCACCCCAGGTGATCTCGAAGTAATAGGATTTGGCCGCGTCTATCAGGAACGGAACCGTTTTGGTCGCTTCGCCCAGCGCAATCGGCAGGATCCCTGTCGCCAGCGGATCGAGCGTACCAGCATGGCCCGCCTTTTGCGCGCCGAACAACCAGCGGACTTTGGAGACCATCGGCGTCGAGCCCACGCCATAAGGCTTGTCCAGCACAACCCAGCCGTGAATGGGCTGACCTTTCTTTCGGCGTCCGTTCGGGTCCATTGTCGTTTTGTCTCTCTGCTTGTTGCCCGAATGTCACAGTGTCGCAGTCGCTCACAAAACCGTGATTAAAGCCTTGCACCCTCTAAAATTACAAGTCATGCAAGTGATTATGCGGGCGCATAACACAACATTAGGGTCAAGGGGATTACTAACATGACACTCAAACTTATCGTGGCATCTGCCGCTATCGTTGCACTTTCCGGTTGCGCATCCATCATCAAAGGTGGCGATCAGGAAATCTCTGTTGAATCAGCCAATGCTGCTTCATCCAGCTGTACTGTGACAGGTGGTTCCAAGAACGCCGTCAACGAAACATTCACAACACCTGCCGTCATCACGCTCCCACGTTCAGGCAAAATGCTGAACTTCGCGTGCACCAACGGCACAACAGAAAACGTCAGCAGCAGCATCGAGCCATGGACTGCCGGTAACATCATCCTTGGCGGCCCAATCGGTCTGGGCATCGACGCTCTGACAGGTGCGATCCACAAATATCCAAATGAAGTCGTCATCGACTAAATTTAAAGATCGTCACTGACGATCTTTGCAGGGCGAGATGCCTTGATGGAATAAATTGGCCTCCTTCCTTTCACGAGGAAGGGGGCTTTTTTATATCTAGCGATCCAAGTCCTGGGCGACTTTCGGGTCAGAGAGCAGGCGCGCCATATCATCGGCCGTATCAAAGCTCTCATCCCGAACAAAGCGCAGTCGCGGCGTGGATTTCATCTCCATCTCGCGCCCCAAGCGTCCCCGCAGGAACGAGCCACAACGCTGTAAGCCCTTGATGACCTTATCCGGATCCGGGTGATCACCCAGTGGCGCGGCATAAACGATGGCATGTTTCAGATCGGGGGACGCCCGCACCTCGCCAATCGTCACAGACACGCCTTGTAAATCAGGATCGCGCAAATGCTCTCGCGCCAGGATATCGGCCAGCGCGCGGCGGATCAGTTCGCCGGCTTTCAGCTGGCGTTGGGAAGGGGGTCGGTTCTTGCTCATGCTGGGACAGATAGGGTGGCTTAGCGCAGATTGCCAGACATCCCTCTAGCTTGCGCTGTTGTGGGTGATAGAACATCGTCATCACACAAAGGGGCGTGCAATATGTCAAAAGTCATTCTTATCACCGGGGCATCCTCCGGCATTGGACACGCCACCGCCCTGACCTTGATCGCGGCTGGCCACAGGGTGTATGGTGCCGCGCGACGCGTCGAGAAAATGTCTGATCTGGTGGAGGCTGGTGGTCATGCCATCGCAATGGACGTGACCAACACGGCACAAGTCGCCGATGCCGTGTCGCGCATCCTCGCAGAACAAGGGCACATTGATGTCCTGATTAATAATGCAGGATACGCCGTATACGGCGCCGTGGAAGATGTGCCGATTGAAACCGCCCGTCGCCAATTCGAGGTCAATCTATTTGGCCTCGCCGATCTGACGCAGCGTGTTCTGCCACACATGCGCGAAAGACGCAGCGGGCATATCCTCAACATCACCTCCGTCGGCGGGAAGGTCTATAGTCCGCTAGGCGCGTGGTATCATGCAACGAAACACGCGCTGGAAGGCTGGAGCGATTGCCTGCGCGTCGAAATGGCTAGCTTCGGAATCGATGTCAGCATCATTGAACCCGGCGCGATTAATAGCGGCTTTGGCGATGTCATGACCGACCCGATGATCGAGATGTCGGGCAGCGGCCCTTATGGCGACCTCGCGCGGCGTGTCGTCAAGGGTCAGAAATCAATTTATGACAATTCCCCGAGCACACGCCCGCAAGTCATCGCTGATGTGATATTAAAAGCCGTGGACGCAAAGCGCCCCAAAACGCGCTATGTCGCCGGGAAAATGGCCCGCACAACGCTGGCTATGCGCCGCTGGCTCAGCGACCGCATGTTCGACCGCGCGCTGGGACAAATGCTGAAGTAGGACACGCTTCCCACCATCAACGAAAAAACCCGCCCCAACAGAGTTGGAGCGGGTTGTTGATTTTGTGATTTGGGTGGAACCTAATCCAGCGTCCGGTCTAGCATCTCTACCGTGAAGCACTCGATCTGATCGCCTTTGCGCAGGTCGTGATAGCCCTCAAAGCCCATGCCACATTCCATACCGGATTGGACTTTTGGCACTTCGTCTTTGAAGCGTTTGAGCGTGGACAACTCGCCTTCATGGATGACGACATCGTCGCGCAATAGCCGCACGCCGGACCCGCGTTCGACACGACCTTCTGTGACCTTACAACCGGCAACCTTGCCCAGCTTGGTAATGTCAAAGACTTCCAGGATTTCGGCGTAACCGATGAAGGTTTCGCGACGTTCCGGTTTCAGCATGCCTTCCAGCGCGCCTTTGATCTCGTCCAACAGGTTATAGATGATCGAGTAGTAGCGGATCTCGACGCCTTCGCGCTCAGCCAGATCTTTGGCTTGGCGATTGGCACGAACATTAAAGGCGAGGATCGGCGCATTCGCCGTTTTAGCCTGCTGCACGTCGGATTCGGAAATACCGCCAGCGGCCGAATATACAACGCGTGCGCGCACTTCGTCATTACCGAGCGCCTCCAGCGAAGACTTGATCGCCTGCGCGGAGCCTTCAACATCGGCTTTAATCAGAACAGGCAGGTCAGAGACTTCCTTGTTCTGCAGCTTCGCCATCATCTGTTCCATCGACGCCATAGCCGATGGCGCAGAGACTTCCGTATTTTTACGCTTCTCTACACGGTATTCCGTGATTTCGCGGGCTTTTTGCTCGTCAGAAACAACAGCGAATGGCTCGCCCGGCATCGGTGCGCCGTCGAGACCCATCAGCTCGATCGCCGTGGACGGACCCGCCTTTTTCACAGGCTTGCCCTTCTCGTCCATCATGGCTTTGACCTTGCCCCAATGTTCGCCCGCCACGACGACAGCGCCGCGTTCCAGCGTGCCGCGCTTGACGAGCAATGTTGCGACAGCGCCGCGGCCTTTTTCAATCTTGGACTCGATCACGAGACCATCAGCATTGCGCGTTGGGTTCGCCTTCAACTCCATAAGTTCAGCTTGGTTGACGATGGCCTCTGCCAAATCTTGCAAGCCGGTCTTTTCCTTGGCGGAAACCGGAATGGCCTGAACGTCGCCGGACATGCTCTCGGTGATAACATTATGCTGCAGCAGGTCGGTTTCGACCTTTTGTGCATTCGCCTCATAAGCGTCCATTTTATTGATTGCGACGATGATCGGCTTGTCAGCGCCTTGGGCGAATTTAATCGATTCAATCGTCTGCGGCATGACGCCATCATCCGCCGCCACAACGAGGACGACAATGTCCACGGCTTCGGCACCGCGCGTCCGCATTTCAGAAAATGCCGCGTGACCGGGCGTATCCAGCACGGTGATCTTGTCCCCGGACTTCAGCTCGATCTGATAAGCACCAATATGTTGCGTGATACCGCCGGCCTCTCCAGAGGCGACGTCCGTCGTCCGCAAGGCATCCAAGAGCGAGGTCTTACCGTGGTCAACGTGACCCATGACGGCGATGACTGGTGCCCGCGGTTTGCGATCTTTTTCATCAGACGGCGTATCGTCGATGATAAAATCATCTTCCACATCCGCAGCCGAGACACGTTTGACCGTGTGACCAAAGTCCTCAACGATCAGCTGCGCAAGATCTGCATCAATAACGTCATTGACTGTATGCATCTCGCCCGCGTTCATCAGGTATTTCACAACCGCGCCGCCGCGTTCGCTCATCCGGTTCGCCAGATCAGCAATCGAGATAGCTTCGGGAATAACGACTTCCCGTTGGACTTTATCCGCACCGCGACCGCCGCCACGTTGGCGAGCCTTTTCGCGTTCACGCGCCCGCTTCATCGAAGCGAGCGAGCGTTGGCGTTCGTCATTACCGGCCAGCGCCGAGACAATCGTCAGCTTACCGCGTCGGCGTTTTGTTTCGCCCTTGGAGCGGGTCGGCGGTGGCGTCGCGCGCTTTTTCTTGACGCGACCACCGGCCTTTTCCAGCTCTGTGCGATTATCCGTCTGCTTCTTCTCCAGCGGCGAACCCACAGCTTTTTTCTGTAGCTTGGCTTGCGCCTCAGCCTCTTCGGCTTTTTTCTTGCGCTCTTCCTCTTCGAGGCGGGCCAGCTCTGCGGCCTCTTCCTCGCGCTTTTTCGCTTCGAGTAGATCGCGTTCCGCTTTCACACGGGCAAGGCGTTCCATCTCTTCGGCCTTGCGTTTGGCGGCCCGCTCTTCTTGCTCTTTTTGGGCAGAGGTCAGCGCCGCTTGGCGTTTGACATATTCCGCCTTGGAAAGACCTAGGCGCCGAGCGGCTTCTGCGATCTGTTCATCTTTGGTCAAAACCGGCGCTGGCTTCGGCGCTACGGGCGCAGCCGGGCTCGCCGTTTTTGGCGCAGCCGCCTTAGGCGGAGCCATTGTTTTGGGCGGAGCGATCGGCGAAGCCGTTTTGGACGCGCCAGGCTTTTTCATACCCGGACGAACGAGGACCTTCTTCTTCTTCTCTACGACCACGGCCGAGCGCACATTAGAGCGGCGCGCGGACGCCCCGCGATTGCCGCCCAACGTCAACGGGCGACGTGCGCCAGGTTTTTTATCATTACTGTCTGTCATATCTTTTTCATACGGGGCGGGGCCGGTTCATAACGCCGGGGGCCACCTCGTCTCTCGTTTTCCTTGCTCGCGCGAAAGTGCGCGTAACCTAACGGGATTACTGGCTTTGGCAACCTGCAATCTCGGTTCTTAATTTTGCGTGTGCCGGGCCGTCTCGCCGCCCGGAATGCGGGTCTACGCGCGCACTAGAAAATCTCGTGCTGGCCGTCGGGCCAACCCTCTGGGATGAGCGGGACAAAGCCTGTCAAACGTTGCGCGGACAGGCCAATCGCCTTGGCCAGCTTGCCGGGTGGAACGGCGGCATGGATCAGACGATCTCGGCCTAAAACCTGTCCCAACTCATCCGCGGTGAAACAGCCAATAACCCGCGGCAGCGGCCGTTCCAGCTCATGGCTAATCGCTTTGGATAACGTCCGAATTTTCCCGCGACCATCGGGCGAGCCGTCTGCCGCCTCGATGCGCCAACCTAGAACATCTGCGCGCGCTGCGGACATCACCTGATCAAAGCCCATTTGCAGCTGGCCAGATTTCTTGGCCATCCCGATCAGAGACAGCATCTGGCGACGCAATCCCGCCGCGACCTGTTCAACCAAATCATCTGGAATGTTTACATTAGATTTGAACCCGCGCTTGAAGCCGCCTTTTGTTATGGCCGCCTGCAAATCCTCGCGCGTTGCGCTGACCCAAACCCCGCGTCCGGGTAGCTTGCCCTTTATGTCAGGCACAACAATGCCGTCAGGGCTGACGACGAAGCGTAGCATCAAATCTGGGTCGCGGACCTCGCCGCGCGCCACGCAGGTGCGCTCTCGCGATTTGTGACCGCGTTTGTCTGGGCTATCGATGGAAGGTGATGTGTTCAAGATGCGCGATATGGGAGGTCTGGCGCGCCATAGCAAGGGGCGCAGTAAGCCTATGTCTAGCTAACGCTCGCGACAGTTGGGCACCTCTGGCACGCCTGGGCGATTATAGCCTTCACATTCGGTTTCGGCTTTGTCGTCGTAGACTGCCTGCACTATAGCACAACCAGACACAGCGGACAGCGCCAGGCCAACGAAAACCAGACGATAAATGATGGCGAGGCGATTGCGTGACATACGTTTGGTATTATTGGCTTCATTTTTCTGGCCCACGTTACAAATCGCCAAACTTACCCAAACTGAAAATAGACCCATAAGGCAAAAGCCGTTCTCCTTCTGCCACTAGGGCGTGGCTAGTTCTTTTGTGGTTGGGCTGTTAGGCTTTTGCGATGACCCAGACAAAAACTCTCACGGTCCTGATGGGCGTCTCCGGCTGCGGGAAATCTAGCGCAGCAGAGGCGCTGAGAGCGGCGACGGGGTGGCCCGTGCTGGAAGGGGATGATTTTCATTCAGAGGCAAATGTCGCGAAAATGTCGGGAGGCACTCCGCTGACAGATGCAGATCGTGCGGACTGGGTCGCTGCGATGGCGCAAGCCGTTGCCAGATCAGCCGCCCCCCAGATCATCCTCGCTTGCTCCGCCCTGACGCCTTTTGTGCAAGCAGGACTTTCATCCAAATGCGGGCGAGAGGTCATCTGGGTTTATCTGGAAGGGTCGCGCGAATTAATTCACGCCCGCCTTCAGGCCCGCGAAAATCACTTCATGGATGCGACCCTACTCGACAGCCAGTTCGCGGCGCTCACTGTCCCGTCCGAGGCGATCCACGTTTCCATCGATCAAAGTCTCACAGATCTTGTGAATGATATTCGCCGCGCTCTAGACAATCAGCATTAAGAGCGCCGAGACGAAAAATCCAACCGCGCCAACAAGCGAGGCTGAGACAGTCCAAGTCTTCAACGTCTGGGTCTCACTGAGCCCGAAGTAACGATTGACCAGCCAGAAGCCGGAATCATTGACGTGGGAACAAGCGCTCGCGCCCGAGGCAATCGCGATCACGACCAAGCCGACTTGTGGCGCACTTAATCCCGCGCTCGCAACAAGGGGCGCGGTTAAGCCCGCCGCCGTAATCATCGCGACTGTCGCAGATCCCTGTGCCACGCGCACCAGCAGTGCCAGCACAAAGCCTGCCACCAAGGGAGCCAAGCCCAGAGCCGTCGCGGCATCCGCGAGCTGCGCACCCGCACCTGTGTCGACCAAGACCTGTTTGAACGCGCCGCCTGCTCCCGTGATCAGGATGACAGCACCCGTAGGCTCTAACGCTTTGGAGAGCGCGCGGGAAAACACACTGCGTTCTGCCTCGGTTCGCGGTTTGAACGCCAGATAGGCTGCACCGCAGGCGATCAGAAGCGCCACAAAGGGGTGGCCGATAAAGCCGAGCACTTCACGCAAGGGTCCCGGCTCCAACACGGTCTTTGTTAAGGTCGCCAGCAAAATCAACACGAGGGGGATCGTAACAATCGCAAGGGCCGTTCTGGCCGAGCGTGGATGCTCTGGCGTGTCGGGCACATCAAATGTCATAGGCAAGGCTGTGCCCTCAGGCTCCAGCCAACCGCGTCGTTCTGCAAATCCCGTAAAGATCGGACCCGCGATCAGCATGGCCGGCACGCCCGCAATCAACCCGAACAGGATCACCCAGCCTAAATCGGCACCCAGTAATTCTGCCACAGCAATCGGTCCCGGCGTCGGCGGAACAAAGGCATGCGCCGTTGCAAGACCCGCCAGGAGCGGCAAACCAAAGACGAGCGGGGCGACCTTGGCGCGTTTGGCCAAGCTGAAAATCAGGGGTGCAAGGATAATGAGGGCGACATCAAAAAATACCGGGATGGCCACGATCAATCCGACGATACCAATTGTCCAACGACCCGCTTTTAATCCCGCGCGGTCGAGGAAAGCCTTGGACAGCGCCTGCACGCCGCCGCCTGCTTCTAAAAACACACCGAACATCGCGCCTAACCCGACAACGATGGCGATAAAACCGAGCGTTCCGCCCATGCCTTGCGTTACCGTGGCAATCGCGGCTTGACCGCTCATCCCGCCCGCCAAGGCGCCGAGTAGACTGACAAGCAATAAGGCTGGAAAAGCATGCATCCGAAAGCGGATGATCAGCACAAGCAAAGCGACGACAGAAAAAATCGTGGCCAGCACCACGCGGTGCGTGAGTAGAAAATCCATGCCTATCCCCTTCGCCCGACTTGTGACGTCGGTTCAGACAAAAAGGTAGAGCATTCCTTAGGTCAGGGAAATAGGTCCTTAGCCATGAAAAAACCGCCACCCCATCGGAGCAGCGGTTTTTCAATTTAAGCCCGTAAAAGCGGTTTAATTAAACAGCGTCTCGGCGGTTGGCTCAGCAGTTGGCGCTTCTGCTTCGCCTTCAGCCTCTTCGCCCTCTTCAACCTCTGGCTCCAAGGCTGACGCATCGATCCAGCCAGCTTGGACACGGGCCATCATAATGAGGCGCGTGGCTTCCTCTTCGGACAGTTTCATGTCTTCGATCATGCCGTCTTCGTGGACGCGCTCGCCGTCTTTATATTCGGAGTAACCGTTGAGGTCGTCCGGCACGAGGCCCGCAACATCTTCGACGGTCAGGACTTCATTTTCACCGAAACGGACCGCCATTGGCAGGGTCACGCCTTCAATCTCTAGTACGCCGTCTTCGACGCCCAGCTCTTTCCGCTTGGCATCTTGCTCGGCTGCGACTTTGTCCAGATATTCGCGGGCACGGGCTTGCAGTTCTTCTGCCGTTTCCTCATCGAAACCTTCGATCGAAGTCAGGTCGTCTAGGGCGACATAGCCAACTTCTTCCATCGTCACGAAGCCTTCGGACACGAGGAGTTGCGCGACCATTTCGTCGACATCTAGGCCCTGCATGAACAGCTCGGAGCGTTCCTTGAACTCTTGCTGGCGACGCTCAGATTCTTGCTCTTCCGTCAGGATATCCAGCGCCCAACCGGAGAGCTGTGACGCGAGGCGCACGTTCTGGCCGCGACGCCCAATGGCGAGGGACAGCTGCTCTTCCGGTACGACGACTTCGATTTTGCCATTGGCTTCGTCGATGACGACTTTCGTGACAGTCGCAGGCTGCAACGCGTTGACGATGAATGCACCCATGTCTTCTGTGTAAGGGATAATGTCGATGCGCTCGCCTTGCAGCTCGTTCACGACGGCCTGCACGCGCGAACCGCGCATACCGACGCAAGCGCCGACTGGATCGATGGAGCTATCGTTGGAATAGACAGCGATTTTGGCGCGGGAACCGGGGTCGCGGGCGACGCCGACGATCTGGATCGTGCCTTCGTATACTTCCGGCACTTCTTGCGCGAAGAGTTGCGCCATGAATTGCGGATGCGCGCGCGAGAGGAAAATCTGGCTGCCACGCGGTTCTTCGCGGACATCCATGATATAGGCGCGGATGCGATCGCCGCCTTTGACGTTTTCACGCGGCAAGGCTTGGTCACGGCGGATGACGCCTTCGGCGCGGCCCAGATCGACAATGATGTGACCATATTCGACGCGCTTGACGATGCCGTTGATGATCTCTCCAACGCGGTCTTTGAATTCCAGATATTGGCGCGCACGTTCAGCGTCACGGACTTTACCCATAATGACTTGCTTCGCCATTTGCGCTTGGACGCGACCAAATTAGAGCGGCGGAAGCGTTGTGGAGATTTCGTCACCGATTTCCATCAGCTTATTATCCATTTTGGCGGTAGAAATGCCGACTTGGATAGTCTCATTTTCAACTTCGTCATCGGCGACAACAGAGATCACGCGGCGCAAAGTTTGCTCACCCGTGGTCGGGTTGATCTTGGCGCGGATGTCCAGCTCTGCACCGTAACGCAGGCGTGCGGCTTTTTGAATGGCTTCTTCAATCGCTTCCAAGACGATGGACTCGTCAATGGAT